>JBKDZN010000198.1:0-16292 GCA_047971245.1 Acidimicrobiales bacterium | reverse complement strand
CGAGACGGGCCACCACATCGCCGCTCCGGGTGGCTGACCGGAGCCGCTCGGCCACGATCTTCAGCAACTCGTCACCCACGTCGTGGCCGAGCGAGTCGTTGATCACCTTGAATCGGTCGAGGTCGAGGAACAGCACACCGAACACGGTGCGCTCCCGGCGGGCCTGTTCGAGGGTCTCGCCGAGCTGCCGGTACAGCTCCAAACGGTTGGTCAGGCCGGTCAGCGGGTCGTGGATGGCGTCGTGGTGGACCTGGCTGAGCCGTTTGGAGGTCTCCACGCTGTGGTGCCGCTGCCAGGCCGCGGTCAGCGCGGAGACCCCCACACCGGCCCCGGCCACGATGATGGTGCGGATCAGGTCGTCGGCCTGGGCCGTCACCCCGCTGAACACCAGCATGGTGGCCGCGGCCGACGTGACGAGGCCTGCGGCGGCCACGAAAACGGGGGAGGAGAGGATACGCGCGTCGTTCATCGAATTCGGTCCTGCCGGTGAATACGGTCGCAACCCGAACCGCCTTTAGGGGTAGGGGCCGCCCGGACGGGTCCCCACCGTCCCCCGGTCAGGGTTTATCGTCGTTTCGGTGACCGCCGACTAAGGTCGCGGTGCCCGAGCACCACGCACGGAGATCACTCCGCGCGCCCACCACCGAAGGACGGACCGACCGGATATGGCAGACGACAGCAGCGCAGGCACGGCCCGGATCATCTACACCCACACCGACGAGGCCCCGGCGCTCGCCACCTACTCCTTCCTGCCGGTGATCGAGGCGTTCGCGGGAGCGTGCGGCGTCGATGTGGAGACCCGTGACATCTCACTGGCCGGACGGATCCTGGCCAACTTCTCCGACTACCTCACCGACGACCAGAAGGTCTCCGATGCCCTGGCCGAGCTCGGTGAGCTGGCCACCCGCCCCGAGGCCAACATCATCAAGCTGCCCAACATCAGTGCCTCGATCCCCCAGCTCCGGGCGGCCATCATCGAGCTGCAGGCCCGCGGGTTCGCCGTCCCCGACTATCCCGAGGACGCCGGAGACGCCGGGGCGGCCGAAATCCAGGCCCGCTACGACAAGGTCAAGGGGAGCGCCGTCAACCCGGTGCTGCGCGAAGGCAACTCGGACCGCCGGGCCCCGGCCGCGGTGAAGCAGTACGCCCGCAAACACCCCCACCCGATGGGGGCCTGGTCGTCGGACTCGGCCACCCATGTCGCCACCATGACCACCGGGGACTTCCGCACCTCGGAGCGATCCGTGACCGTGCCGGCGGCCACGACCCTGCGGATCGAGCTGTCCACCCCGTCGGGGGACATCACAGTGCTGAAGGGCGATCTCGAGGTCTCGGCCGGTCAGATCGTCGACGCCTCGGTCATGAGCCGGGCCGCCCTGCTCGATTTCCTCGCCGCGGAGATCGTCGACGCCAAGGCCAAGGGGGTCCTGTTCTCGATCCACCTCAAGGCCACCATGATGAAGGTGTCGGATCCGATCATCTTCGGTCACGCCGTCCGGGTGTTCTTCGCCGACGTGTTCGCCAAGCACGGTCGCACCTTCGACCAGCTCGGGGTCGACGTCAACGACGGCCTGGGCAACCTCCTCGCCGCCATCGACGGGCTGCCCGAGCAGCAGCGGACCGAGATCCTGGCCGACATCGACGCCGCCCTCGACGCCGGACCCGATCTGGCCATGGTCGACTCCGACAAGGGCCTCACCAACCTTCACGTGCCCAGCGACGTCATCATCGACGCCTCGATGCCGGCGATGATCCGCACCTCGGGTCAGATGTGGAACCCGGCCGGTGAGCAGCAGGACACCAAGGCCGTCATCCCCGACAGTTGCTACGCCGGGGTCTACGCCGAGACCATCGCCTTCTGCAAGGAACACGGCGCCTTCGACCCGACCACGATGGGCACCGTGCCCAACGTGGGCCTCATGGCCCAGAAGGCCGAGGAGTACGGCTCGCACGACCAGACCTTCGAGAGCCCCGCCGACGGGACCGTGCGGGTGGTGGACGCCGCCGGCCAGGTGCTACTCGAACACGAGGTCGCCGTGGGCGACATCTGGCGGATGTGCACCGTCACCGACGCGGCGATCACCGACTGGGTGGAGCTGGCGGTGCGGCGGGCCCGGGCCACCGGTGCCCCGGCGGTGTTCTGGTTGGACCGGACCCGGGCGCATGACGCCGAACTGATCGCCAAGGTCGAACCCCTGCTGGCCGGGATGGACACCACCGGGCTCGAGATCGAGATCATGGCCCCGGCCGACGCCACCCGCTTCAGCCTGGACCGCATCCGCCAGGGTCAGGACACCATTTCGGTGACCGGCAACGTGCTGCGCGACTACCTCACCGACCTGTTCCCCATCCTCGAGCTCGGCACCAGCGCCAAGATGCTGTCGATCGTGCCGCTGATGGCGGGTGGCGGCCTGTTCGAGACCGGTGCCGGTGGCTCGGCCCCCAAGCACGTGCAGCAGTTCAACGCCGAGAACCACCTGCGCTGGGACTCGCTCGGCGAGTTCCTCGCCCTCGCCGTCTCACTCGAGCACCTGGCCTCGTTCGGCAACAACGCCGGCGCCCAGGTCATGGCGGACGCCCTCGACACCGCCACCGCCGAACTGCTGGAGAACAGCAAGTCGCCGTCGCGGAAGGTCAACGAACTCGACAACCGGGGCAGCCACTTCTATTTGGCCATGTACTGGGCCCAGGCCCTGGCCTCCCAGGACAAGGATCCGGCCCTGGCCGCCCGTTTCGCCCCCCTGGCCCAGGCCCTGGCCGACAACGAGACCGTCATCGTCGAGGAGCTCAACGCGGTGCAGGGCGCCCCGGCCGACATCGGCGGCTACTACTTCCCGGTACCGGCCGAGGCCACCGCAGCCATGCGGCCGAGCGCCACGTTCAACCGGATCCTGGACGGGTTCGCGGCCGGCTAACCCCGACGACCGATCAACCCGACCATGGGGCGGAGCGGGGGAAACCACCGCCCCGCCCCATGGTGGGTTCCGGGCCGATCAGCCCGTGCTCTTGTCGGCCCGCCGAACCAGATACTCCTGGCGCAGCTTCTCGCCCTCGGGATCGGCCAGGCCGACGATCAGGCCATCGGCGTCGGACCAGCTGCGCATGGTGCCCACCATCTGTTCGGTGACCGCGTTGACGTGCCGTTTCGTGGCCTTGATGGCGAAATCGGACTTGGCGGCCAGGGTGGCGGCCAGATCGTCGGCGGTGGCCTCGAGCTGATCGTCGGGGACGACCCGATTGAGGAAGTTCAACTGGAGGGCCTCCTCCGCGCTGAACGGCCGGCAGGTCAGAACCAGCTCCTTGGTCATGGCCGGACCGATCTCCCGGACCAGCCGGGGAATGCCACCCCAGGCGAGCGGGAGGCCCAGGTCGACCTCGGGGATGGAGAACCGGGCGGTGTCGGAGGCCACCCGCAGATCGCACGCCGCGGCGAGCACCAGGCCGCCGCCCACACACCAGCCACGGATGGCGGCGATGCTGATGGCGTCCATGGACTCCAGCGCCTCGGCCATCCGGCGGCCGGCATCGGTCCCGGAGCGGCGGTCGATGCCGCGGGTCCCATCGCCCCCGAACGAGCCGATGTCGGCCCCAGCCGAGAACGCCCGGCCGGCCCCGGTCACCACCACCACCTTCAGGGCCGGGTGCCGGTCGAACCAGCGGGCCGCCTCGGCCAACTCCTCCAGCGTCTCGACCCCCAGCGGGTTGAGCTTCTCCGGTCGCTGGAGGGTCAACCGGCCGACGGCGCCATCGACGGTGGCCGAGATCGTGGTGAACGCGGGGGCGTCTGTCGACGCGTTGGAGTCAGTCATGCCAGGTGGCCTAGGCCAACCGGACGGGTGCCGGCAAGTCGGACCCGGCGGTGGCGGCCGCCCGGCGGGGTCAGGAACCGGAGGCCCTGACGGCGGCATCGATGCGGGATCTCAACGCGATCAGGGGCACCATGGGCCGCCCGGTGGCGGCCTGGCACACCAGGCCGACGGCCAGTGACCGTTCCGGATCGGCGAACGCCCCCGATCCGAACGCCCCGAAGAAGCCGAACGCCGCCGTGGGCCGTCTCCGGAACGGGAGCGGTCGGTGGAAGCCCGATCTCCAGCCGACCGTGGCCGGTAGCACCAGGTCACGGCGGCTGTTCTGTGCCGCCCGGGCCGCATCCCGGGTGGTGGCCGACCAGAGCCTCACCCCGTCCACCCCGTCGTGGCTGCCCAACGCAGCGTAGATGCGGGCCAGGGAGCGGGCGGTGAACACCCCGTTGGCGGCCGGGATCTCCGGTCGGAGGAACGCACGGGAGCCGATCACCTGGTCGCCGTCGTGGGCGAAGAACGCCGCCGCCATCCGCTCCGGGCTGAAACCGAGCCGGCTCGTCACGGGGTTGACCCAGCGAGCCAGGCGTCGCACCGAGGACCGCTCCGGCCGCTGTTCGGGCAGGGCGGCCACCCGGGACAGCTCGTCGTCGGGCGTGCCGATGTAGCAACCGTCGAGACCCAACGGTTCGGCGATCTCGGTCCGGACGAACCGGCCGAGGGTCACCCCGGCCCGGCGGCGCACCAGTTCCCCCACCAGCCACCCGTAGGTGAGGGCATGGTAGCCGTTGGCCGTGCCCGGAGGATGGGCCGGCGCGGCCGCGGCCAGTCGCCGGGCCATCTCGTCGTGGTCGAGCATGAGCCACGGGTTGTCGATCAGATGCCGGATGTCGTAGAGGCCGGCCTCCATGGCCAGGATGTGGCGGACCGTGGTGGCCTCCTTGCCGTTGACGGCGAACTCCGGCCAGTACTCCCCGACCCGGGCGTCCAGGTCGATCAGGCCCCGTTCGGACAACATGTGCACGCAGGCCGAGGCGATCCCCTTGGTGGTGGAGAACGACATCGCCATCGTCTCCGCCGTCCACGGACGACCGGTGGCCGGATCACTGACCCCGGCCCACACATCGAGCACCGGAACCCCGTGGTGGTACACGCACAGGCCACCACCCCCGGCCCGGGGCAGCACCGAGGCGGCTCGGTCGGCGACCGCCTCCCAACCGGGCGAGACGTGCATGGTCGGCGTATCGGTCATGTTCCGATGATCGCGGGTCAATCCGGGGTGCCGCCATCATCGTGCCCGAGGCCACCGGGTTGAGGCACCCGGACCCACACCGGTAGCGTCGCGCCCGATCTCCCCCACCGGACCGGCCGGCCGCCCCGGCCGACCCCATCATCAGGCCACCGACCACGAGCAGGAGCCCCATGACCACCACCAACGCCTCCGACGACGTCGAACTCCACGTTGAGCTGGCGGGCGAGGGCACCCCGGTGGTGCTGACCCACGGCTGGCTCAACTCGGGTGACGACTGGTCCGGGGTGGTCGAGGGACTTCGGGGGTCGGTGCGCAGCGCGTCCTGGGACCTCCGGGGCCACGGGCGATCCGGCGCCGCCGGTCGGGGCAACTACGGGCGTGACGCCCTGCTCGACGACCTCGACCGGGTGGTGGCCCTGGCCGGCGGCCCCCCGGCGGTCCTGGTCGGCCACTCGCTGGGCGGCTACCTGTCGTTGGCCTACGCCATCACCCGTCCCGAGCGGGTTTCGGGTCTGGTCCTGGTGGCCTCCGGCCCCGGCTTCCGCAGCGACGAGAGCCGTGACCAGTGGAACGCGGCGGTGTTGGCGATGGCGGCCAAGGTGGACATCCCGGACGGTCAGGAGGAGGTGACGGTACACGTCGACGCCATGGTCATCGACTGCCTCTCCGAGATCGGGGTTCCCGTGGTCACCGTGGTCGGCGCCAACGACCGCCGGTTCCTGGCGTCCGCCGACGTGTTCGATCGCTACCTCGACGTGCGGGAGCGGGTGGTGGTGCCCGATGCCGGTCATCTCGTGCACGTCAAACACCCCGATGTGGTGGTGGCGGCGGTGAACACGGTGCTGGCGGCAACGTCTTGACCGGCACCGGCCGGGTCGGCTGTGATGGCCGTGAGCGACGGACGTCACAGTCGAGGGGGTAGCGGCCGTCGAGCGCACCGCGGTCCCGGAACGCCGCGGCTGACGGGTCCCACGGCCAGGGAGGTCTCCGATGCTGTCCGACTACCGGGTCATCGATCTGTGCGACGAACGCGGCCACCTGGCCGGGGCCATGCTGGCCCAGCTCGGCGCTGAGGTCATCGCCGTCGAGCCACCGGGGGGATCGCCGGCCCGCCGGTTGGGCCCGTTCGCCGGTGACGTCGACGACGGGGAACGATCGTTCCATCACTGGGCCTACAACCGGGGCAAACAGAGTGTGGTGCTCGATCTGCTCACCCCCGGGGGTCGGGATGCCCTGCTCGATCTGGTGGCCGGGGCGGACTTCGTGTTCGAGTCGTCCGGTCCGGGGCACCTCGACCGGCTCGGGTTGGGCTACGAGGCCATGGCCCGGCGCAACCCGGCCCTGATCCACGCCAGCATCACTGCGTTCGGCAGCGACGGACCCAAGGCCGACTGGGCGGCGTCCGACCTCGTCATCCAGGCGGCAGCGGGCAATATGGCCCTCACCGGAGACGCCGACCGTTCCCCGCTCCGGGCGGGGGGCACGGTGCCCCAGGCGTGGCACAACGCGGCCGCCGACGCCGCCGGGGCGGCCCTGATCGCCCTGTGGGAGCGTCAGACCCGTTCCGGGCTGGGCCAGCACATCGACTGTTCGGCCCAACAATCGATGAACCAGTGCACCCAGTCGATGTCGCTGGCCGCGCCCCTGTCGGCCACCCTCACCCAACGGATCGCCGGGGGAGCCACCCTCCAGGGCATCGACATCCAGCTCATGTGGCCGTGCCGGGACGGCTATGCCTCGGTCAGTTTCCTGTTCGGTCTGGGCTTCGCCCACTTCACCGACCGGCTCATGCAGTGGGTGTACGAGGAGGGGTACTGCGACGAGGCGACCCGCAACAAGGACTGGGTCGACTACGCGGCCATGCTGCTCGACGGGCGGGAACCGATCGAGGAGTACAACCGGGTCAAGGACATCCTCACCCGGTTCTTCGCCGACAAGACGAAGGCCGAACTGCTCGACGCCGCCCTCACCCGGCGGGTGCTGATCACCCCCATCACCACCACCGCCGAGGTGGTCGACGGTGACCAGCTCGCCGACCGGTCGTACTGGGAGGAGGTGACCGTTCCCGGCCACGGTCCGGTCCGTTTCCCGGGTCCGATGGCCAAGTTCTCGGCTTCCCCGCTGGCCCCGCTCGGCCCGGCCCCCGCCCTCGGTGCCGACACCGAGGCCGTACTCGCCGCCACCCCCCGCCGACCGGCGTTGGCCGATCTCACCGGCGGGCCGGCACCCGACGACGACCGGCCCCTGGCCGGGGTCAAGGTGCTCGACTTCATGTGGGCCATGGCCGGGCCGGCCGCGTCACGGGTTCTGGCCGACGCCGGGGCCACCATCGTGCGGGTCGAGTCGGTCAACAAGCTCGACGCCATCCGCACCCTCGCCCCGTTCCGCGACGACGTGGTCGACCCGGAGAACTCCGGCATCTGGAACAACATGAACGCCGGGAAACAGGGGCTGGCCCTCGACATGTCCCGGCCGGGGGCCGTCGACGTCGTCTGGGATCTGATCGACTGGGCCGACATCGTCCTCGAATCGTTCTCCCCCAAGGCGATGAAGGCGTGGGGGCTCGACCACGAACGCGTCCTGGCCCGCCGTCCCGAGGTGATCATGGCGTCGAGCTGCCTGATGGGGCAGAGCGGGCCCCTGTCCCTCCTGGCCGGGTTCGGGACCATGGCCGCCGCCATCTCCGGGTTCTTCTATCCGGTGGGCTGGACCGACCGGCCCCCGTCGGGACCGTTCTCGGCCTACACCGACTACACCTCGCCCCGCTGGTTGGTGGCCGCCATCATGGCTGCCCTCGAGCATCGCCGGGTCACCGGCCGCGGCCAGTACATCGACCTGGCCCAGGCCGAGGCCGCCCTGCACCTGATGGCCCCGGCCCTCCTCGACTACTCCGTCAACGGTCGGATCTGGGAACGTAACGGCAACCGCGACCTGGTGTTCGCCCCCCAGGGCTCGTACCGGTGCGCCGGCCCGGACCGGTGGGTGGCCATCGCCTGCACCACCGACGACCAATGGGCCACCCTGGCCGGGGTCCTGAACCGACCCGACCTGGCCGGCCTGACCGTGGCCGAACGGCACACCCGCCACGACGAGCTCGACGCCCTCCTGGCCGCCTGGACCGCCGACCAGGACGACGACACTGTCATGCACCACCTCCAGGGCCTCGGCGTACCCGCCCACGCCGTGAACAACTCCGACAAGCTGGTCGCCGATCCCCAGCTCGCCCACCGGCACCACTTCGTGGAGGTGACCCACGCCAAGCAGGGAACCACCGTGGTCGAGGGGCCACGGTTCCAGCTGTCGCGAACCCCCCTGCGGGTGGTCTACGGCGGGCCCACCTTCGGAGAACACACCTTCGAGATCCTCACCGAACGGTTGGGTTACGACACCGACCGGATCGCCGAGCTGGCCTCCGCCGAACTGCTCGAGTGACCCGCCCCCGGCGGCTGGGCGCCCAACGCCCGGATCGCCTCGGCCGGCCGGGCCTCCCCGATGAGGGCCTCGAACAGGAGGGGGCCGACCAGGTCGGCCAGGCGCCGACGGACGGTCGGGTCGGCCGGTCCGGCGGCAACGCCACCGCGGTCACCGTCACGACCGTCGTCGCCGCGCCCCGCCGCCACGGCGGCCACCGGCGCCACCATCCGGTCGAGGAACCGCTGGGCGGCTGCGGCCACCGGCTCGGAGAACCGGGCTCGCTCCAGGCCGGAGATCAGCAGGGCCGCCGTCTGAGGCTGGCGCAGCGCCGCCGCCACCGCCACCAGCGCGTCCCCCAGCGGATCGACCACCCGGGCGCCGCCCTGGCCCGCGGTTCCCGTGGCGGTGTCGAGCGCCTCGGTTCCCGTGGCGGTGCTGAGCGCCTCGGTTCCCGTGGCGGTGTCGAGCACGTCGGCGAGGAGGTCGTCGGGTGACGCCCAGTGGCGGTAGATCGTGGCCCGCGACACCCCGGTCTCCTGGTGGAGCCGGCTGGGGGTGAGGGCGGCCGGGCCCTCCACGGCCAGGAGGCGCCGGGCCGCCGGCAGCACCTTGCCGACGGTGTCGTCGTGTGGCCCGGTTCGGCGGGTCTCGCGAAGGTTTGATCCCGACACGCTGGGTCACCGTACTCGCTCCATGGTGCCGGGTCGGTGATGGCCAACCTCGCCCGGACGGCTTGCCCCTCACCCCGGTGGCTTGCCCCTCCCCCACTAAGATCGGCCCGGTGACCGACGACAGCACCAGCGAGAATCCCGACAGCCTCCGCCGCCGGCTCGACGAGACGTTCGAGGACTACCAGAAGGCCATGGGTGACGTGTTCGTCGCGTTCGAACGGGTCCGGACGGCCGGCCCCACCGATGACGTCGAGAGCCGCCTCGCCGCATTGGAGGACGCGGTGAAGAAGGTCCGCACCGGCGGGCTGTTCGGCTCCGGGGTCAAGTCGCACCGCAAGGCGCGGGAGCAGTGGCTGGAGGCCGGCGGGAAATCGGATTGACCGGGCCGCCTCCGGCGCCACCCGGGTTCGGTCAGGCCGGCTCGGGCCGGGGCCGGGCGATGAAAACCGGGATCTCGCGGTCGGTGGCCTCCTGATACTCGGCGTAGGGCGGGAAGACCTCCACCGCCCGGGCCCACCATTCGTCCCGGGTCGCGCCACTCACCAACGTCACGGTGGCGTCGAACGGGGTCGGCCCGTCCTGGATCATCACGTCCGGATTGGCGACCAGATTGTGGTACCAGCCGGGATGGTGGGGGGCGCCGCCCTTGGAGGCCACGATGGCGTAGGCGCCGTCGTGCTCGACACGCATCACCGGCACCTTGCGGACCTTGCCGCTGCGATGCCCGATGGTGGTCATGATCACGATCGGGATGCCGGTGTCCATCAGGGTGTTTGCCTCGCTCCCTCCCGAAGCCTCGTACCGCTCCACCTGCTCGGCCACCCAGGGGGTCGTGCTGGGCTCGTACTCACCGATGATCGCCATGACGGCGATGCTAGCCATCGCCGGCCGTGGGGGTCCGGTCGACGGGTTCGCAGACCATGGACGCGCGTCGGGCCGCGAATGAGGCACAATCATGGTGATGATGCTGTTCCGAGCCGTTGTGGCGGTGGTGAGCGCGGTGGTCGTCGTCGCCCTCGGTTTCGGTCTCGTGGCCAGCGGCCGCGACGACGAGCGCGCCGATCTGTTGGCCGCCCTGGAGAGCCGCCCCGCCGGCGAACCGGTCGAGACCTGGTCCTACGGCCGGGTGGCCGGCTACGACGACGACCCCGAAGTCTTCGCCGCCCTGGCCTCCCATGTGGCCGCCTGCGGCGCCGATTGTGGCCCCGAATCGGTTGATGCCCTCTACTACCTGTCGCTGGACGAACCGTCCGAGCAGGACCGTTTCCTCGCCGTGGTCGCCCCCCTCGGCGCCGACCGGAACCTCGACCCGGCCACGTCGATGGCGGTCATGCTGCGCGCCGCCGACCTCTGGCCCCGTTCCGAACCCGTGTTCCTGGCCATGCTGGCCGACGACGACCCTGTGGTGCGCCAGCGGGCCCTGGTCCACCTGCCGGACACGGCCGAGTTGGATCCCGAGGAGCCGGTTGGGGAGGCACTTGCGGCCATGGCGGCCGATCCGGGGGAGAGTCAGGCACTGCGTTCCGGAGCCGGGCGACGCCTGGCGGCCGGCTAGCCGGGGCCCGGGACCGCGGGCTCAGCGGGGCCGGTCGCCCCGGATGGTGACCCGCCGCATCCGGCGGCGGTGGCCCCGGTAGTCGTACAGGGCGTAGTGCTGCACCGAACGGTTGTCCCACATGGCCACCGACCCGGCCTGCCACCGGAACCGGCAGGTGAACCGCTCCTCCACCGAATGCCGGAACAGGAACTCCAGCAGGGCATCGGATTCCTTGCGGTGCAGGCCGACGATCCCCAGGGTGAACCCGGGGTTGACGTACAACCCCCGCCGCCCGGTGACGGGATGAGTGCGGACGACCGGGTGGACGACCTCCCGCTCGGCGGCCTCGTCGGCCCCCCGGGTCGCCATCGACCGTGAACGCTGGGAGTAGCCGCCGCCCCCGTACTGGAGCCGGGCCGAATGGCGGGCCTGGAGCCCGTCGAGGAGATCTTTCATCCCACTCGACAAGGCGTCGTAGGCGGCGTGCTGGTCGGCGAACAGGGTGTCGCCACCCACCGGGGGGATCTCCACCCCGTACAGGATGGAGCCCAGATCGGGTTCGGAAAGAAAGGTGACGTCGGTGTGCCAGCCGCCCCCGAAATTGACCCGGTCATCGGGCTCGGTGACGATTTCGAGCACCTCCGGGTGGCCCGGCATCGCCTCCACGTAGGGGTGGGCGCCGAGTTCCCCGAAGTTCCGGGCGAAGGCGATCTGCTGGGCCGGGGTGAGCTCCTGATCCCGGAAGAACACCACATGGAACCGCAGGAAGGCGTCGGTGACCACGGCCAGGTCCGCTTCGGTGAGCGGTCGGGCCAGGTCGACCCCGCGGATGACCGCGCCGATGTCGGTGGTCATCGGTTCCACGGTGACGGTGGAGACCGGTGCCGCGCTGGTGGAGTTCATGTTCCAAGCCTAGATTCAGGCGGATGACCGACCAAACCACCGCAACCGCCGACCGGTCCACCATCGCCGGGTTGGAGCAGCAACGCTGGGACGCCCAGATCGCCGCCGATGTCGACGCCCTCGACCGGCTGTACGGCGCCGGCCTGCGGTACACCCACTCCAACGGCCTGGTCGACACGAAGGACTCCTACCTGAAGGCCATCGCCGAGGGCATGTTCGACTATCGCTCCGAGGACCGCAGCGAGGTCGAGATCACCGTGGTCGATGACACGGCCGTGGTCACCGGGCGGGCCCGGTTCGTGGTGGTGGTCGGCGGCGAACGGGAGGTCAGCCTCGATTCGCGGTACTGCACCGTCTGGATCCGCTCCGGGGGCTCGTGGCGCTGCTGGTGCTACCAGTCCACCCCGGTGAGCTGATCGGCCCCGATCCGTGCCCCCGAGCCGCTCAGCGGGGCTCGCGGGGCAGGCCCAGGACCCGCTCCCCCAGGATGTTGCGCAGCACGTTCGAGGTGCCACCCATGATGGTGTACGCCGGGGCGTACAGCAGGCCCCGCACCGGGTCGCTCGGGTCCGGCTCGCCGGCGTCGTCGCCCGGTCGGATCGACCAGACGCAGGCCTCGGGCCCGAGTACCGACATCACGAAGTCGGCCACCCGGATCTCGTGCTCGGTGCAGAAGCACTTGGTGGCGGCACTGAACCCGGCCGGGGCCTGCTTGAGGACCTCGCGGTAGACCAGCAGCCGCCCGATCCGGTACCCGGTCTCCAACTCGGCGATGGTCTGGCGGACCAGTGGATCGGTGGTGTCAGCCCGCTCCACGGCCAGGTCGTACAGGGCCCGGTTGGACATGAGCCGATCGATACCGCCCCGCTCGTGTTCGAGCTGGCGCATGGTCTGCTTGAAGGCGTCACCCTCCACCCCGACCAGGTTCTCCACCGGGACCCGCACGTCGCTGAAGTAGACCTCGCAGAAGTGCCGGTTGCGGATCATGTCGGTGATGGGCCTCACCTCGATCCCCGGGGTGTCCATGGGCACGACGATCTCTGAGATGCCCTTGTGGGGCGGCCCCTCCGTGGAGGTCCGGCAGATCAGGTAGACATAGTCGGCCACGTCGCCGAAGCTGGTCCAGATCTTCTGGCCGTTGACGACGAATTCGTCGCCGTCACGTACCGCCGAGGTGGTCAGGGAGGCCAGGTCGGAGCCGGAGTCGGGCTCCGACATCCCGATGCACCAGGTGGTTTCCCCGGCGAGCATGGCCGGCAGGTACTCGGCGCGCTGGTCCGGGGTGCCGTAGGCGATCAGGGTCGGGCCCATCTGCCGGTCGGCGAACCACATCGCCGCGATCGGTGCCCCGGCCGAGATCATCTCCTCGGCCACCACCAGCCGCTCGATCGGGGGGCGGTTCCGGCCGCCGAACTCCTCCGGCCAGCCCATGCCGATCCAGCCCTCCTGGGACATGGTGCGGGCGAACTCCTTGGAGAAGCCGTTGATCCACGAGTCGTTGAAGCGCCCGTAACGGGCGACTCCGTCGGCGGCGACCCTGCGCGCCCGTTGCCGGAGATCCTCCAGTTCGGGGCTGAGTTCGAAATCGAGCATCCGGCGATGGTTCCGCGCCCGGGCCGGAGAGGCAAATCGTTGACGGAGATGCTGGGCCGGGGTTGATCGGCACCCGGATCAGGCCGGCCCGGGCGCGGCAGTTCACACGCCGGACTCTTGCCCGAAACGGTGCGGGGCTACCCTCGGAGCCATGAATGCCGCCGTGTCGTGTGACCAGATCATCGGTGGCGACGCCCGGCGCTGGGTTGCCATCCGGGTCGGTCTGGCCGACCGACCGGGAGCCCTGGGCGCGGTGGCCAGCCGGATCGGTGCCGTCGGGGCCGACCTGGTGGGGGTCGACGTGGTTGAGCGGGCCGACGGTCGGGCGGTGGACGATCTCATCGTGGTCCTACCGCCGGATCTGACCGTCGACCTCCTGAGGCGGGAGCTGCGCGAGGTCGACGGTCTCGCCCTGGTGCACGTCCGGCCCACCGCCGTCGGTTTCAGCGATCCGGTCCTGGCCGCGGTGACGGCCACGGCGTCGGTGGCGGCGGCCGCCCCGGACGACGTACTGGCCGCCTTCCTCGAAGCGGCGGCCCGGCTGCTGCGGGTCGACCGGGCCACCGCCTTCGGCCCGGATGGGGTCGTGCTCTCGTGTTGCGGGCTCGGCGGTGAGCCACCCACCGACCCCCGACCCGACGACGATGTGCTGGAGACCACGGTCGGGCCGACGACGATCGAACTGCGCCGCAGTTGCGGCCCGTTCCTCGACCGGGAGCGCCGGCTGGTGGCCCAACTGGGCGCCATCGTGGAGGCTCGGCGGGCCGTCCTCGACGGGGAGGGCAGGGCCTGAGGTCAGGCGTCGGCCTGCTGATCGGCGGCCTCGACCGGAGCGCCGAAGTGCACGGTCGTCTGGGGGAAGGGGATGGTGATCCCGGCCTCGGCCAGGGCGTCGGCAATGGCCACGACGACCAGGTGGCGCACCCGCCACTCCTCGGCGATCGACGGCTGATGCCAGTACCGCACCGCCAGGTCGATGCTCGAGGGCCCGAACCGTACCCCGAAGGCGACCGGGGCCGGTGACGGCAGGACCCCGTCGACCCGGCGCACCTCGTCGACCAGGACCCGAGACGCTTCGGCCACGTCGGTCCCGTAGGCCACACCGACCTCGACGGTGGTCCGGCGACGACCATGGACCGACAGGTTGACCAGGGCGTGCTTGAGCACCTCGGCGTTGGGCAGCCGGACCGTCTCCCCGTCCGGGGTGCGGATCGACAGGGTCCGGGAGTCGACCCCCAGCACCCGACCCTCGAACTCGAGGGCCCGGACCTCGTCACCCCGGTTGAACGGGCGGCGGACCTGGAGCAGGACCCCGGCCACGAAATTCTCCAGCAGGGACTGGAGGGCGAACGCGAGGGCGATCCCGATGACGCCGAGGGCGCCGAGCAGGGGCCCGATCGCGATCCCGATCGCGTCGAGGGCGTACACTGTTCCGAAGGCGACGATCACATAGCCGAACAGGCGGCCCATCAGATCGCCCAGCAGGGAGTCGGTGCGGCCCCCGCGCTCCAGCAGATGGCCGACCAGGTACCGGGCCACCCGGCCGGCGATGAGGGCCCCGACGAAGATGGTGACGAAGACCAGGAAGTCGGTGCGGTCGCTGTGGTCGATGACCTGCCCTACGGTGTCGATCACCTGGGCGTCACCGGTGCCGGACCCGGAGTCCGCCGCGATCAGGGCCGGCAGGGGGACCTCGTTGGGTGCCGGGACGAAGAATGTGGTGTCAGGCATCGGTGACGGGGAACGGACCATGATGGTGAGCCCCGGCCCCAGTCGAGCGGCGGCGGTCGGCTCCGAGGCCACGGCGTACGGATGGGACGGGTAGCCAACCGTAGCCGCTGGTCATCTCGACCGAATGCCCGTGGATGGGTGGATGCCGCGTTGTCGTGCCGGGTGAGCGATCCGGGCGTCGATCGCTCTCGGCGTTCGATTTCCCAAGCGGCTGTGGAACAGGGACGGGTGAACCCGGCCCGGAATCAGAGCTCGGTTTGGGCGAGGCCGCCGTCGGCCACCCAGGCGGCCACCTGGGTGCGGTTGCGGGCCCCCAGCTTGCGGAACAGCCGGCTGGCGTAGGTCTTGACGGTTTCGGGTGACACCACCAGGAGCTCGGCGATCTCCGCGTTGGTGCGGCCCTCGGCCATCAGGGCGGCGACCTGGGACTCCCGGGCCGAGAGAGGTTCGCCCGGCCGGGCCAGCGCCATGGCTCGCCGGGTGGCGGCCTCGATGACGACGGTCTGGCCGGAGGCGACGGCCTCGATGGCGTCGACCAGTTGGCCGGCGGTGACCGACTTGGTGATCACACCGCTGGGTTCCCCCAGCGCCCCGGCCCGCTCGGCGATCGCGGCCACGTTCCAGGTGAAGAACACGACTCGATCGGCCAGACCGGCCTGCATGATGTCGGCGGCGGAGGCGACCGCGGTGGCGCCGGTGGCGAAGGTGTCGAGGACCGCCACATCGACCGGCCCGTCGCCGTCGCCCGATCGGAGCTGCACCCGATCCGTGTAGTCGGCGAGCATCGATGTCACGCCGGAGATGGCGTCGGCGTCGCTGATGACCTTGGCGGACACCCGGCCGTCGGGGGGGGCGCCGATAGGGCGCGCCGTAGACTCGTGGATGGTCATCTTCTGCCTCCAGCACGCTGGAACTGGACGGCAGGAAGAATGCTGGAGGGGCGTGAGCCCTCCCACGTTCTGGCTGAGATCATGGCTCATGGCTAATCCGATTGAATCCGGATTCAAACCCGGCTGATCAAAATGTGCACCATTCGTCACCCGCGGTGGGGCACGCCGAAGAGCGACGTCCCGTCTCGTAGGCCGAGCAGGTGACCCGGGACTAGGGTGAACGCCGGTGCGGGTCGGCCCCGCCGATTATTTCACCGCCGACCAGGCTGATTTCCTCACGCGGGCCCGGTGATCGAGGTCACCCGGGCCTCGGAGGGCGGCGGCACGCGGCCGACTGTCGCGGTCCGGCCCGATGAGGTCGAGTAGCGTGACTCGGCGATGACCCCTGCTCCTTCCCCCCGCGATGACATCTACACCCATGGCCACACCGCCGGGGTGCTCCGGTCCCACCGGTCCCGGACGGCGGAGAACTCGGCCGCGTACCTCCTCCCTCATCTGAAG
>JBKDZN010000197.1:0-26232 GCA_047971245.1 Acidimicrobiales bacterium | reverse complement strand
GCACCGATACCGAGCGCGTAGAGCATGGCGTCGTCGCTGGTCCACGACGCGCGGCGAGGCTCGCCCTTGGCGCCGACGGCATCAGGATTCAGTGGCATCGTTCAGTTTCCTCCGTTGGAATTTGTGGTTCGACGATGGGGATGCGGCCGGCCCGGCCGCATCGTCCGGGGTCTAGTACGGGGTGGGTCGGCCGGGACCGGTGACGGGCTGTCCCTGCATGTCGGCGTTGGGAGCCGCCTCGCTCATCAGCTGCTTGACCAGCGGGCCGATGTCCTTGGGGTCGTCGACCGGTTCCACCACCGGGCCACGGCGCCAGGCCTCGGCGACACCGAGCACCTTGCCACTGGCTTCGAAGACCCGGCCGGTGACCGGGGCCGACTCCGAACTGGCCAACCAGGTGACGATGGGGGCGATCCATCGAGGACTCATGGCCTCCTTGCCCTCCTCGTCGAGCTGACCCATGCCGAGATTCTCGGTCATCCGGGTCAGGGCACCGGGGGCGATGGCGTTCACGGTCACCCCGTAGCGGGACAGCTCCTGGGCGGCGATGATCGTGAAGGCGGCGATCCCGGCCTTGGCGGCCCCGTAGTTGGTCTGGCCCGGGTTGCCGTAGATCCCCGACACCGAGGTGGTGTTGATGATGCGGGCGTCGTTGGTCTCACCGTTCTTGGACCGCTCACGCCAGTAGGCGGCCGCCCACCGGGCGGGGGCGAACGTGCCCTTGAGGTGCACCTGGATGACGGCGTCCCACTCCCCCTCGGTCATGTTGGTGAGCATGCGATCCCGGAGGATGCCAGCGTTGTTGACCACCACGTCGAGACCCCCGAAGGTCTCCACCGCGGTGTTGACGAGCCGCTGGGCGCCTTCCCAGTCCGAGACGTCGTCGCCGTTGACCACGGCTTCGCCACCCATGGCCTTGATCTCGTCGGCGACCTGCTGGGCCGGGGTGGCGTCGGCACCGGTGCCGTCCATCTCCCCGCCGAGGTCGTTGACCACAATTTTGGCGCCTTCCGACGCCAGCATGAGCGCGTGCTCACGCCCGATTCCCCGGGCCGCCCCGGTGACGATGGCGATTCGCCCGTCGCAAAGACCACTCATAAATACCTCCGTTTCGGGTGACGATCTTGTCACAGTGTCACGGCAATGCAGAAAATGGCTCCCACCGCTGGCCGCGACTCGATGGCAGACTGATCAGCGGTGAGCGAGCCGACGACCAGTCCCCAGTCCACCCGAGCCGAGGCGCGCCCTGCGCCCTCCGGTGAAACCGGCAATGCTCGCGACCACCATGATGAACCAACCGTCGATGATGAACCGGTGATCGTAGACGAGCGCGGGGACGACAACGAACCCCCCACCGATCCGGCACCCACCGACGACTTCCCGACCGATCCGGCGCCCACCGGCGAGGTGTACGACGCCGCGGTGGCCCGGGCCCTGGCCGATGGTCAGCCCCCGCCCGGGCTCGACGATCCTGCTCGCCTGGCCGAAGCCGGTCCGGTCGCCATCGGCGTGCCCCTGGCGCCGGCCCCGGCGGACGCCGTGCCCGAGGGCGGACCCGAGGACGACATCGTCGACATCGATCCGGCGCCGGTGTCTGTCGATGGCGAGAGCGCCCCGGCCGGGCCGGATCCGACGCCCGACGGAGCGGCGACTCCGATCGACCCCGGCGACCTCGCCCCGCCGGCCGCGCCGCCGGCCGATTTCCCCATCGACGATGCCCTCTTGGCCGCCGCGGTGACGGCGGCGATCCCGGACGAGGCGGCACCCGGCACCGGCGGACCCGAACCGACCGACAGCACGACCGGCACCGGCACCGCCGACCACGGACCCGAGGCCGGCACCGGTGGGCCCGACGACCCAACCGAGACCGGGTCCGGCCCGGCCGAAGACGCAGCCGCGACCGGCACCAACGGGCCCAAACCGGCCGACAACGGCCCCACCGCCGACGCAGCCGAGACCAGCCCCGCCGCTGATGCAGCCAAGACCGAACCGGCCGACAACGGCCCCACCGCCGACGCGGCCGAGGCCGGCACCGCAGGCGAAACCGCTACCGACCCGAGCGACGGAGCCGGCTCCCGCGGTACCCACCCGGCCGGCAATGACCCGATCGGCGACGACGCGGCCGACACCACGGCGGCAAGCGGCACGGCGGCCGGCGACGACAACCCCGCGGCGGCGACCACCGGGCCGGCAGTCGATGTGACCAGCCACGACCGACCGGGCGCCACCACCGCCGAAGCTCCCGCCGACCCGGCCGGCACCGACGCGGGCGGGAAGCCCGCCTCCTCGGCGGGGTCGCCGAGTACCCCGACGGTCGGAACCGGTCCGATCTCCGCCGACGAGTTCCTGGCCGACCCGGCCGTCAATGCGCCCCTGACCCCGGGGCTCGACGACCCTGTGGTCGACATCGGCCGCGGGTCGGCCCCGGCGGGACCCGCGCCGGCCGGTCCGGTTGCGGCCCGGCCACCGGGCGGGCGGGCGACCCCGTCGAACACCCCACCGATGATCCCCCCGACCGGGCCGGCCGACCTCCGGTCCCTCACCGGGCCCACCCCACCGGTACCCGGTGACACCCCGGCGCCGACCGGGGAGACGCCGCCGGTTCCCGGCCGGCCGGAAACGACCTCGCCGGCGACGGAAACCGCGTCCCGGCCCGCCGGTCCGTCCGGGTCCGGCCCGAGCACGAAACCCGATCAGCCGACAGCGAGCCCGTCGCCGCCCGCCGGGGCGAAGCCGGCACCGGTCGGGCCCGCCGTCGCCGCGCCAACCGCGGCTGACGAGGCCCAGTCGCCTGCCCCCACCCAGAAGGCCGACCAGTCGGCACCGGGCGGGCCATCACCCGATGGGGGGGCTGATGGGTCCCCGAACCGGGCCGAGACCACCGAGCTCCAACCCACCGTCACCAAGCCGATGGCCCCGTCCAAGGCGACCACCCTGGAATCGGTGAACACGCCGGGAGCCGATCAGGCGCCGGCCCGGGAGGCGCGCACCGCCCCGATCGGTGTCGTACCACCGGCGGGATCGATACCCGGGTCCGTTCCCGCCGTCGCGGCCAAGAGCACCGACGACGCTCCCGAGATCGATGTCGCGGATGATCCCGGCGAGCGGCGGAAGAGGTCCACCGGCCGACGGGTCCTCCTGGGCGTCCTGGCCCTACTCCTGCTGTTCTACGGTGCCTGGGCCGTCGATCTGCTGCGGACCAGCGGTCAGGTGACCCGCAACACCGCCCTCGACGGGGTGGCCATCGGAGGAGCCGATCGGGCCCGCCTCGAGACGGTCACCACCGACCTGGAGGCCCAGTTGGCCGATCAGCAGGTCACCGTCGAAGTCGGCGAGGATTCGGTGCCCTCCGACGCAACCTCCCTCGGCGCCGTGCTCGATCGTGACGCCATCATCGACGATGCCCTCGGGTCGCGCCGGGTCCTCAACCCGCTCACCGGACCCTTCGTCTGGGTCGGCACGTTCTTCCGCGACGAGACCGTGCCCCTCGACTACACCGTGCCCGATGAGGGCGCCCAGCAGGCGGTGGCCGACGTGCTCCGTCCCGGGCTGCCCCGGATCGCCGACCCGATGCTGGTCATCGAGGACGACGCCCTGGCCGTCATGCCCGGATCGACCGGCGTCGACGTCGACCCCGCCCAGCTGGCCGAGCGGCTCACCACCGCCCTCTCCGAGGCCGACGCCGACCCGGCCGAGGACCCGCCCGGGGACCTGGTGGTCGTGGTCGACCCGGTCGTGGTCGAACCGACGGTGAGCAACGCCCAGATGCAGACCGTGGCCGACGAGGCCAACGCGGCCACCGAGGGCACCACCGAGATCCGGGTGCTCGATCAGACCGCCGACGTCGACGCAGCCACCCTGCGGGACTGGGTGGTCACCGAACCGGCCGTCACCGCGGGAGACGACCCCAGCTGGACGATCGACGACGACCGAGCCCTCGAGGGGCTCAAGCCGCTGTTCCCCCGTCTCGGGTCAGAGGATCAGCGGGCCCACTTCGACGTGGTCGACAATGTGCCGATCGTGATCCCCGCCTCCGAGACGGTGGTGTGCTGCTCGGCCGAGTCCGTGGCCGGGATCGACGACCAGCTCAGGCAGGGGGTGCCGCCGGCCGACGACGGCGAGGACGACCCCGCGGCCCGGACCGTCGAGCTGGAACCGGAGATCGTCGGCCCCGACGAAGGGGTGGCCGAGCTCGAGGCCTTGGGGATCATCGAGGAGGTCTCGAGTTTCACCACCGAACATCCGGCCGGCCAGCCTCGGGTCACCAACATCCACCGGATCGCCGACATCGTGCGCGGCGCGGTCATCCGGCCCGGTGAGAACTTCTCCCTCAACGGCTATGTCGGCCGCCGCACCGAGGCGAAGGGGTTCGTGGCCGACGGGGCGATCGCCGACGGTGTCCTCGAGCAGCAGGTCGGCGGTGGGGTCAGCCAGTTCGCCACCACCTTCTTCAACGCCGCCTTCTTCGCCGGGGTCGACTACAACACCTACCAGTCACATTCGCTGTACATCCCCCGCTATCCGCGGGGTCGCGAAGCCACGATCTCGTTCCCGGCCCCCGACCTGTCCATCAAGAACACCACCGACAACGGGATCCTGGTGTGGCCCCGCTACACCTCCTCGTCGATCACGGTGACGTTCTACTCGACCAAGCACATCGAGGTCACCGCCGGGGAGTTGCAGCGTTCGGCCCAGGGGGAATGCAACCGCTACACCACACCGAGAACCCGCCGCTACCCGGACGGATCGGTGAAGAACGACTCGGTCTTCGCCGTCTACCGCCCGGCCGAGGGTCTCGACTGCAACGGCGACCCGACCCGCCCTGCGCCTGAGCCGGAACCCGCCGGGCCCACCTCGACGAGCGGGGCGAACGACCAGTCCGGCAGCAGCCCGACCTCGACGGCCCCGACCGCGTCGACGACACCGGAGGCCGACGCCACCCCCGAAGACGGCAACTGAGGTCGGGCCCCGTACCCTCGGCAGGGATGTCCACACACTCGGGCCCACCACCCCGATCCGCCGACCTGGTGGTGGCCGGAGCCGGACCGGCCGGCACGGCGGCCGCCATCACTGCGTGCCGGCGCGGCCTCGATGTCGTGGTCGTCGACCGGGCCCGCTTCCCCCGGGACAAGTGCTGCGGTGACGGGCTCACCACCTCCGCCCTGCGCCATCTGGCCGGTCTCGGCTTCGATCCCGCCGCCACCCCCAGCTGGATGCCCATCGAGGACGTCGAGCTCCGCAGCCCGTGGGGAGTGACCGCGGTCCTCCCCCTACCCCGCGGTCACGGTGCCTACGCCGCCGTGTGCCGCCGCGCCGAGCTCGACGCCGCCCTGGTCGACCTGGCCCGACGGGCCGGGGCCACCATCCTGGAGGGCCACGAGGTGACCGGGGTCAACTCCGGGCCGGAACGGGTCGAGATCACCGCCCGGCCCGTCGACGGGCCCGTCGGCCCGGTCGACATCACGGCCCCGTACCTCGTGGCCGCCGACGGGATGTGGTCGCCCACCCGCAAGCTCCTGGGGGCGAACGCGCCCGGCTACCGGGGAGAATGGCACGCCTTCCGCCACTACATGCGGGACGTGTCGGGCGAAGCCGGCCGCCACCTGGTGGTCTGGTTCGAACCCGACCTGCTGCCCGGATACGCCTGGTCGTTCCCCCTCGCCGACGGGGCGGTCAATGTCGGCTTCGGCATCCAGCGCGGGGCCGGTGTCGGGGTGCAGGAGATGGCCGGGCTGTGGCCGGAGCTGCTCCAGCGACCTCACATCGCCCAGTGGCTCGGGCCCGACGCCCGACCCGAGGGGCGTCACAAGGCGTGGCCGATACCGGCCCGGCTGGGCGACCTTCCCCCCACGGTGGGTCGGGTGTTCTTCGCGGGTGACGCGGCTGCGGCCACCGATCCGATGACCGGTGAGGGCATCGGTCAGGCGCTCGCCACCGGGATGACCGCGGTGACGAGCCTGGCCGACGCCGGACCGGCCGAACCCGACTCGGCTGCCCGCCGGTACCGGGACGACCTGACTCGCACCATGGTGCGCGACCACCGGTTCGCCCGGGGTCTCAGCACCGTGCTCGGCAATCGGTGGGCCACCGAAGCGGCGATCCGCACCGTCGACAGCACCGGCTGGACGCGGCGGCAGTTCGGCCGGTGGCTGTTCGAGGACTACCCCCGGGCGCTGGTGATCACCCCCGATCGGTGGAACCGATCCTGGTGGCAGACCCCCGGGGCCCGCTTCGCGTCCCCGGTCCGGTGAGCGGGACCCCGGCCCCGTGCGGGCCGGCGGCTTCACCCCGTTCCCCTTCAAGTCGGCCGCAAGCCTGCCGATTGATGGTTGGTGGCCCCCCGTCTCGACAACGGCATCGTGCCCGAGCAGGACTGGGAGGACGCGTCCGCCCGCTACCTCATCCACGAGCTTCCCGACCTGGTCTGCCGCTTCACCCCCGAAGGCCGGCTGCTCTATGTCAACCGGGCCTACGCCGCCTTCCACGCCACCGAACCGGAGGACATGATCGGCCGGAGCATGTTCGACTACGTCGACGTGTCGGTCGCCCACGGGGTGCGCGGCCAGCTCGACCGCATCCAGTCGATGACCCCCGACGACTCGGTCCGCCGCAACGTCCACCAGTCGATGACCCCCGACGGGCAGCTCCGCTGGCACGAATGGACCGACCAGGGATTCTTCTCCGACGACGGGCATCTGCTCGGCTTCATGTCGATCGGGCGGGACCTGACCGACGTCATCCTGGCCGCCAAACGCGCCGAGCATGATCTGCTGCACGACGACCTGACCGGTGTGCTCAACCGGCGCGGGGTCATGGAGTACCTGAACGAGCAGGTGAGCGAATGCTCGGGTCCGTTCCTGATCGGATTCGTCGACATCGATCGGTTCAAGGCGATCAACGACCAGTTCGGTCACCGGGCCGGCGACGACGTCCTGATCGCGGTGGCCCGGACCCTCACCCAGATCGAGGGCCAGAACATGGTCGGTCGGATCGGTGGTGACGAGTTCGTGGCCGCGTTCGACGGCGACACCCTGCAGCGGGGCGACGAACTCGCCGCGGCGCTGAACCGGAACCTCAACGACCGGGGCACCGGGGTAACGGTGTCGTGCGGGTGGGCGGTCGCCGGGCCCGGCTCGGTGCCCGACGAACTGCTCAACCGGGCGGATTGGAACATGTACCGGAGCCGGCGTCGGGACCCGGGCCGGACCCGGTGGCGTTCCGACCACAAGCCCGTCACCAGCGGCCCCTGACCGCCGACGGTCCCCGGCCCTTCGGGGCCACGCCCGGCTTTTCCCCATCACGGTCGCGTGCCACAGTCGGGACATGACGACTGGGTCGAATCCTCCACCAGCGGCGGGCGCCTCGGCGCCGGAGCCGGCCGAGACCCTCCAGGACGGCGCATCACCGCTGCCCGCCGCCGACTACATCGCCGAGACCCGCAACCTGTACGACTCGCTGGGCTACGACGCCTACCGATGGGCGGACCGTCCCGAACCGGCCGCCTTCGTGCCCATCCAGCGACCCATGGAGAACCTGCGCGTCACCCTCGTCGGCTCCGGTGGCCTCTACCGGCAGGGTCAGGTGGCGTTTCACACCAAGGACGACACCTCGATCCGGGTCATCGCCTCCGATGTCGACGACGCCGAGTTGCGCACCGCCCACTTCGCCTACGACCAGACCGACGCCCGCAACGACCCGAACTGTGTGTTCCCACTCACCCGGCTGCGCGAGCTCGCCTCGGAGGGCGTCATCGGCGGGATCACCCCGGAGGCCTACGCCTTCATGGGCGGCATCTACTCGGTCCGCCGACTCGAGGAACAGACGGCCCCGCTGATCGTCGAGCAGTGCCGAGCCCAGGAACCCGACCTGGTCCTGCTCGTCCCGGTTTGACCGGTCTGCCACCAGTCGGTCGGTCTGATCGCACGCCACCTCGAAGCCGCCGGGATCCCCACCCTGGTGTTCACCTCGGCCCGCAGCATCACCGAACGGGCCAACCCACCCCGCTCGGTCTTCGTCGACCTGCCCCTCGGGCACACCACCGGCCTGCCCGGTGACATCGACGGCCAGCGCACGATCCTCCGCACCGGCATCGCCGCCGGTCTCGCCATGACCGAGCCGGGAACCATCGTCGATCTCCCCTACCACTACGTCGACGACGCCTGGAAGGCCAACCCCCTGGGCTGGAGCCGGAAACGTCAGAACCTCGGATCCTCGGGCAAACCCAGCGGCGACTCCCGCACCGGTCGGTCCGATCAGCCCCAGTACCAGAACGAGGCCGACCGGGCCGCCGCCGATGCCGTGGCCTTCGAGGACCAGTGCCGGGTCTGCCTCGGCCTGGCCCCCGGCTGAAACCGGGAGCCAGGCCGACGCCCTCAGTCGGGAATGACCGCCCGGTCGAGCGGGGCGAAGGTCGGGGGCCGCTTCTCCACGAAGCTGGCGACCCCTTCCTTGAAGTCGGACCGGGCCAGGGAGTCCACCATGAAGGTGTTGGACTGGCCCATCGCCTCGGCCACCGCGAGCTGCGGGTGGTGATAGATCTGGTACTTCATGACCCCCATCGAGGTCGGGGACACGTTGGCCGCCAGATCCTGGGCGTAGGCCATGGTCTCGTCCATGAGCTGGGCCGGATCCACCACCCGGTTGACCAGACCGAGCTGCAGGGCCTCCTCGGCCAGGATGACACGCCCGGACAGGGACAGATCGAGGGCCACGGACTGCCCGACCAGGCGGGGCAGCGTCCAGGACAGGCCGTGCTCCAGGATCAGGCCCCGGCGGCTGAAGGCAACGGTGAACTTGGCGCCGGCGGCGGCGAACCGGAGGTCGCAGGCCACGGCCTGGACGAACCCGAGTCCGGCGCAGGCGCCGTTGACGGCGGCGATAACCGGTTTGGGAATTGACAGGGCGTGGGTTGCGTTGCGGGTGTCCCGCTCCCCGCCTCCCCCACCGTCACCGACGGCCTGGAGCACACTCATGTCGGCTCCGGCGCAGAATCCCTTGCCGGCGCCGGTGACGACGATGACCTTCACCGCCGGGTCGTCGGCCGCCCGATCGAGCGAGTCGTAGTAGCCGGTGTGCATGTCGCCGTTCCAGGCGTTCAGCCGGTCGGGGCGGTTGAGCGTGATGAGGGCGACCCCGTCGGTCACCTCGTAGAGCACGGCATCGGACATGGGGTTCCCCCTCGATGTGGGTTCGGGCGTTGTGGCAGCCCACGGTCGGCGACCCCGGGCCTCGTTCCCGCAACCTAGTGCAGCCGCCGACACCGGCTCACGTCGACGGCACGGCCCGAACGGGCGTCGTAGGCTGGGGTCGATGTTGCTGCGTCTCGAGGTCGATGGATTCAAGAACCTGCTCGGCTTCAAGACCGAGTTCGGACCCTTGACCTGCATCGCCGGCCAGAACGGGGTCGGCAAGTCCAACGTCTTCGACGCCATCGAGCTCCTCTCCCTGATCGCCGACCGTCCGCTGCAGGAGGCCGCCCAGCTGGTTCGTTCGGACCGGTCGGACCGGGGGGGCGAGCCAAACCACCTGTTCGCCAACGGAGCAATGGAACGGTCGATGTCGTTCGCCGCCGAGGTGATCGTCCCAGGGCTGGTCACCGACGATTTCGGGGTGGAGGCCAAGCCGACGATCACCCTGCTGCGGTATGAGCTCGAGATCGGCTTCCGACCCCCGGAGCGTGGTGCGCACCAGGGCCACCTCGTCGTGGACCGGGAGGAGCTTCGCCACATCAACGTCGGCGACGCCCACCGTCATATCCACTTCCCCCACAGCGTCAGGGATTTCCGGTCCGCCGTGGTCTTCGGCCGGCGATCGGGCGGTCCCTTCATCTCGACCGAGGTGGAGAAGGGGCGCATCACCGTGCACCAGGACGGCGGGAGCCGCGGACGTCCCCGGCGCGCCCTTCCAACGGGCGCCTCGACCACGGTGGTGTCCACGGTGAACACCGCAGACGACCCCACGATTCTCGCCCTGCGACGGGAGTTCCAGTCCTGGCGGCGGCTCGCGCTCGAACCGTCGGCCCTCCGGACCCCTGACCGCTTCACTGATCCTCGCACCATGACGAGCGGTGGACGGCATCTCGCGGCCGCTCTGTTCAGGATCGCGAGCTCGGCGCAGGACCCGTCCTCGCCTGAGGATGTCTACGCCCGAATCGCCAACCGACTATCCGGCCTGGCAGGTCTCGATATCCGTTCGCTGCACGTCGATGTCGACGATGTGCGGGAGCTGCTCGACGTCGTGGTGGAAGAGGGACACCGCGGGCGCCTGCCGGCCCGATCCCTGTCGGAGGGAACCCTGCGGTTCCTCGCTCTGTGCACGATCCTGGAAGATCCGGAGGCGACCGGCCTCATCACCATGGAGGAACCGGAAAACGGCATCCACCCCGCCAATCTCAACCAGATGGTCGAACTGATCGAAGACCTGGCCGTGGATCCCGGCCAGGCGCCGGCCCCCGACAATCCGCTCCGCCAGATCATCATCAACACCCACTCCCCCGCCGTGGTCCAGCTGGTGAGTAGGGAGGATCTGCTTGTGGCCGTCCAACGCTTCGTCGAATCCGATGACTCGACCGTACTGGCCCTCCGTCTCGACGGCCTGAGCGGCACATCGCGCACGGGTGGATCCGCGGACGGGGCCTCGGAGCTGGACCTCATCGCGTACCTTGAGAAGCCACCCGGCGCCCGGATCGCCCTGAATCTCGACGTGGCATGACGATACGCGCCGTCTTCCTCGCTGACGGACCGTCTGAACCTCAGAGCAGTACCGGTGCGGCGTGGTGGCCGACCATGTGCCAACCGTCGACGGAATGGACGAACAGGTTGAGGGCGGTGGCCGCGCCCGCCTGACCTCCCGACAGCAGGTTCTCGGTGAGGGTGATCCACGCCACCGGCCCGTGCCGGGTGAGGCACTCGTCGGTGACGATGACCTGCGGGTTGCCCCCGTTGGCGAAGATGGCCTGCCACGAGGCCCCCACCCGGTCCCATCCCCGGAGGGGTTGCCGGCCCGGATGGGCACACAGGACGTCGTCGCTGTGGGCCCACAGAGCGACCATGGCCGTGAGATCCCCCCGTTCCAGCGCCTCGTAGAACCGGCTGTTGGCTTCGAGGGCGCCCTGATCGGTGGGAACATGCTCGGTGGGAGTGCTCATCGTGGGTCCATGGTGGCATGCCGGTTGTCACCCGTGTCGAGCGCTCGCCTAGCGTTGGGCATGGCTCTCACCACCGACGATCGCATCAGCAGTGCGCCCCGGGTCATCGACTCGCCCATCATCTCGGCCGACTCCCACATCACCGAACCGCCCGACACCTACATCGATCGGATCGACCCGGCGTTCCGCGACCGGGCCCCGTTCTGCACCGACGAACCGGGCGAAGGTGCCGCCTATCACATCCCCGGCATGCGCAGCGTCATCCACCTCGGTCTGCACTCCGCGGCGGGGAAGGAATCCGACCAGCTGGCCATGAAGGGGGTGCCGTTCTCCGAACTCCACCGGGCCGGTTGGGACCCCCAGTTCCGGGTGGAGGCCCAGAAGGCCGATGGACTCGACGGCGAGGTGCTCTACCCGTCGGTGGGCATGTTGTTGTGCAACCACCCCGACCTCGACCTCAAGAAGGCCATGTTCGACGCCTACAACCGCTGGATCGCCGAGTACTGCTCGGCCGCACCGGAACGGTTGTTCGGCTGCGGGCAATCCGCGCTCCGGACCCCCGACGAAGGGATCGCCGATCTCGAGGCGATCGCCGCCGCCGGTCTCCGCGGCGTCATGCTGCCCGGCACGCCGGGCCCGGCCACCGACGACGGCCCCGACTACGACGACCCGGCCTGGGACGAGTTCTACCGCGCTGCCATCGATCTCGGTCTGGTCCTGTCGTTCCACATCCTGACCGGCCGGGACTACCGTCCCCGGGGCCCGAAACTCAACAGCTTCCTCTCCATCATCCGGGGCAACCAGGACCTCATCGGCACGTTTGTGTTCGGCGGCGTCTTCGATCGGGTCCCGGAGCTCCAACTCGTCTGCGTGGAGGCCGATGCCGGCTGGTACCCGCACTACGCCTACCGGATGGATCACGCCTACAACCGGCACCGCAACTGGCTCAAGGGTGGGGCAACCCTGCAACGCAAGCCGAGCGAGTACCTGGCCGACCATGTCTCGCTCACCTTCCAGGACGACTGGTCGGCGTTCCGGATGGCCGAGGCCGGTCTCATCCCCATCGACCGCCTGCTATGGGCCAACGACTATCCCCACAGCGACTCCACCTGGCCCTACAGCCAGGGCATGCTGGCCACCCAGACCGCGAACCTCTCCGATGACGCCCGGGCCCGGATCCTTGGGGGCAACGTCATCGAGCTCTACGGGCTCCAGGACCAGTTCGCCTGACCACGGCCGGTTGCGGGGCTGTTCAGACCACCGCAACCGAGCCGTCGGGCTCGGCCACCACGATCTTGACCGGGCCTTCGTAGCTGCGGAGCCGACCGACCAGGTCACCACCGGGGATGGTGAACCGGTCGGTGAACTTGGGGTGGTCGAGCTCGGTGGGAGTGACGATCACGTCGGCCCCGGTGTCCCGCAGGGCGTTCTCGACCCCGTCCCAGGTGGGCATGCTGGCCAGATAGGCCCGCACCTGGTGGGCCCCGAGCCGCTCCATGGCCGCGAACTGTTCGACGAGTTCGTCGTGGCCGAGCTCCTCGGCCCGAGCCGCGTCACACGCTTGTTCCTGGTGCGGGGTGTCGCCCCAGGTGGCGGCGGAACGGTCGTACAGCACCAGTTCGGCGTTCAGCGCCGCGGCCAGGCGGGCGGCGGCCTCCCGGGTGTACACGAAATTGTCCTCCTGGCCGGCGTCGGTGGGCGCCAGGATCACCTTGGATCCGGCCAGGGCCTGCAGGACGTCGGGCGACAAGGGGGAAGCATCAGCCATGGGCCGAACTGTACTCGGACCCCCGTAGCGGCGAGAGCGGAACGGCCCGGGGTGGAACCGTCAGCAGCGGAGCAGGCGGTCGATACGGCGCGAGGCAACCGTGAGCCCGACCACCACCATGACCAGCAGGTAGGCGACATGGCCCACCAGCCCGAGGTGCAGTTCGCCGGTGATGCAGGCCCGGTTGAGGGCCACCCCCTGGTACAGCGGGGTGACGCTGATGACGGCGGCCAGCCATCCCGGGTACTCGGCGAGGGGGAAGACGGTGGCCGACAGCAGGAACAGCGGGGCGATGACCAGGTTGATGTACTCGAAGTCGTGGACCGACCGGATGAACGTGCCCGCAGCCAGTCCGGCCGAGGCGAACGCCACCCCGAGCAGGACCGTGGCCGGGAACGCGGCCACCGCCCACCACGACTGGATCAAACCGAGCAACCCCATGGCGACCAGGAACGCCGCCGAGTACAGGGCGCTCCGCAGCAGGCTCCACGTCACCTCGCCGGCGGCCACGTCCCGGGGCTCGAGTGGGGTGGCCAGGACGGCGTCGTACAGCCGGGCGTGTTTCAACCGGAGGAAGAAGTTGAGGGTGGTGTCGAACACGGCGCTGTTCATGGCTGCAGTGGCGAGCATCCCGGCGCCGACGAACACCGGGTACGGGATCGGTCGGCCCCGGTAGTCGACGTCACCGACCAGGGCCCCGACCCCGAACCCGATCGACAACAGGTACAGGAACGGTTCCAGCACCCCGGTGACGAGGATCGGCCACGCCCGGGCGTAGCCGACGACGTTCCGTTCGGTGAGCCGCAGGAACCGGGTCCGCGACGAACCGCCCGCGATCACGGGGTGAGCCGGTCGGCGAAGCCCCGGGCACCGACGGGCACCGAGGCGGCGAGTAGGACGATCAGGACCGCCAGGTGCAGTCCCGTGACCCCGGTGACGGTGCCCGACATCAGGTCCCGGGCCGGTTCGACCGCGTGCCACAGGGGTGACAACCAGACCAGGGGCTGGACGGCTGGGGGGAGCTGCTGGACGGGGAAGAAGGTGCCGGAGAACATGAACAGGGGGAGCACCCCGAGGCGGAGGATCAGGGGGAAGGTCGAATCGTCGTCCTGCCGCACCGAATAGGCCGACAGCCAGGCCGACGACGTCATGGCCATCAGCGCCGCCGGCACCACGGCGAAGGGGGCCAGCCAGGACGTCGTCCCGCCCACCACCGCGGTCAGGGCGACGAACACCACCGCACCGGCCGTGGCCCGCACCCCGACGTACAGCACGCGGCCGGCGAAGAGATCCCCCGGCACGATGGGGGTGTTCACCATCGACCGGTAGACCCCGAGCCATTTGGTCGCCCCCATTACCCCCCACAGGGAATCCCCGGCCGAGCCCAGCATGGTCATCGCGGCCAGGACGCCGGGCGCCACGAACCCGAGGTAGCTGCCCTCCCAACCACCGCCCACGTCGGCGACCAGGCCCCCGAGACCGACGCCCAGGGCGAGCAGGTAGAGCGCCGGTTGGAGGAACACCGAGGTGGCAGTGCCCCGCCAGGTCCGGCGGTAGAGCAGCAGTTCCCGCTCGAGGACCCGGAGCACCAGGGGGCTGACCCGCCGGGGGGCGGCCCGCGGCCTCATTCGTCCAGGACCCGGCCGGTCAGGGCGAGGAACACGTCCTCCAGAGACGCCCGGCGGGTCAGGGTGGTCAGGGCCACGATCCCGCGGTCGTGCAACCGGCGCTCGGTGGCGTCACCGTCGCTGGTGTACAGGAGCAGCCGGTCGGCCAGTTCCTCGTACCGTTCCGCCAGTTCGACCACCACCGGGACGGCCTTTGCCCGATCCTCGGCGTCGGCGAACCGCAACTCCACCACCTCGGGGGTGACATGGCGCCTGATCAGGTCCCGGGGCGACCCCTCGTCCACGATCCGGCCCCGGTCCATGACCACCAACCGGTCGCACAACTGCTCGGCCTCGTCCATGTAGTGGGTGGTGATGATGAGGGTGACCCCCTCCCGCTTGAGCCCGTACAGCCGGTCCCACAGCAGGTGCCGGGCCTGGGGGTCGAGGCCGGTGGTGGGCTCGTCGAGCAGGACGAGGTCGGGTTCGTTGATCAGGGCACGGGCGATGGTGAGCCGCCGTTTCATCCCGCCGGACAGGGGATCGACCTTGTCGTCACGGCGATCGGTCAGGCGGGCGAACTCGAGCAGCGCTTCGGCCCGTTCCCGCAGCACCGGTCGGGGAAGGCCGAAGTAGCGGCCGTAGACCATGAAGTTGTCCCACACCGACAGGTCGATGTCGAGGTTGTCCTCCTGGGCCACCACGCCGAGTCGGGACCGGATCGCCGGGCCGTCGGCGGCGGGCCGGAGGCCCAGCACCTCCAGCTCACCGCCGGTCGCCGGTGAGACACACCCGATCATGCGCATGGTCGACGACTTCCCGGCCCCGTTCGGGCCCAGGAAGCCGAAGACCTCGCCGGGACGGACCTCGAAATCGATGCCATCCACGGCCACGAAGTCCCCGAAGGTCTTCCTCAGCCCCCGGGCGCGCACCAGCGCGACGGGATCGTCGGGCGCTCCAACCATTCCGGCGACGGTAGTCACCATGCCCCCCGGTGACCCCATCGGTGGGGGACACGGCGCGGCCCCGGGCCACCGGCCCCCCTACAGGCCGAGCTCCTTGCGGATCTCGTCGGTGTGGGCACCCGCCGACGGGGCGGCGTGCCGTATCCCCATCGGGCTGGCCGTGAAACGGATCGGGGCACCGGGGTGCAACACGTCCCGGTCGAGCTGGGGCTGGTGGACCGGGGTCGGGAACCCCCGCTCCACGAAATGGGGGTCCTGCATGACCTCATCGGCCGACCAGATCACCCCGCAGGCCACCCCCCGCTGCTGGAACCCGACGAACGCCTCGTGGGCGCTCACGTTGGCGGCGATGAAGGCCATGGCCTCCCGGCCGCACTGGAAGATCTCTCCGGCCAGGTCGTCCTCGGCCAGCATGGCCAGGGTGATGAGGTCGTAGCCGGTCCCCATCTCGAGCAGGGGGGCCAGGCCGAACTCCTCGTCGAGGCCGAGTTCCCGGAGCCAGTCGAGCAGGGCCTGGAACTCGCGGCCGCTGCGGGGCGGTACCCCGGTGTTGAGATAGCGGCCGTCGCCACAGAGCACCTGGGTCGGTTCCGACGGGCTGGGGGTGGCGTGACGCCCGGTCTGGCGCTGCACCGTTTGTTGGGCGGCCATCCAGGTGTAGGTGGCGAACTCGGTGGTGACATTGGCGGCCGCGTTCATGTTGACGTCGATGAACTGCCCGCCGTGGGCGTCCCGGGCCAGGATCCCGGTGAGAACCGACATCACCGCGAAATGGGCGGCGGTCCGGATGCCCTGGTTGCCGCGGCCCCGAACCGGGGGCAGGGCGTGGTCGTCGTAGCCACACGACCACATCGGCCCACCCCGGGCCAGAAGGGTGAGGTCGGTGACCTCACCGCTGCCGGCCACCGCGTCCTGTCCGAACGGGGTGATGGCGACATGGATGAGCCGGGGGTTGGCCGCCAGGTTCCGGGCCGGGCCGAGACCCAGTTCGGCCAGACGGCCCGGGGGTTCGCACTCCAGGAACACGTCGACCCGCTCGATCAGGCCGGACACCAGGGCCCGGCCGTCCTCGGTGGCCAGATCCGCGGTCAGGCTGCGTTTCGAGGTGTTGTCGGCCCACCAGGCCAGGCTGTGGTCCGGATCACCTTCGTGGCCGGCCGCGAACGGGCCATGCGTCCGTTGGGCCGCCCCACCGGGTGGTTCGACCACGATCACGTCGGCTCCCGCGTCGGCGAGCAGCTTGCCCGCGAACCCCCCGAACGGGTGAGCCAGCTCGACCACCCGGATGCCGTCGAGCGGGCCGGGGGCGGCAACGGGCGGTGGGGTCGGGTGGGTGACGGGCAGGAAGGCCGGGTCGACCAGGCCCTGTTCCCCCTGGGTCGGGCCGGCTCCTGCGTCGGGGGTGGCGGTGGTGTCGTCCGCGGTCATCTCAGATCACTCCCTGCTCGGCCAGCTCGGCCAGCTCGTCGTCGCTCAGGCCCAGGATCCCGCCGAGCACGTCCCGGTTGTGTTGACCGAGGGTGGGGGCGGCCCGGGTGATCTCCCAGTCGGTACCGGAGAAGTGCACGGGTTGGCCGTCGACCCGGACCCCGCCCATCTCGGGATGCTCCACCATCGGCCACAGGCCCCAGGAGAAGGTGTTGGCGTCCCCGTCGATCCGTTCCGAGGGGCGGTTCACCGCGGCCGCCGGAACGCCGGCCGCGGTGAGGCGCTCGGCCACGTCCCAACGGGTCCGGCCCGCGGTCCACGCGGCCAGGGCGGCGTCGAGCCGGTCCTGATCCTCCAGGCGGCGCCCGGCGGCGGCGAGGGCGGGATCGTCGAGCACCGCCCGGTGGTCGGCCAGACCGGCGTCGGTGAGATCGGGGCCGACCACGGCACGCAGGGCGGCGAAGTCGTCGTCGTCCCGGCAGGCGATGGCCACCCAGTTGTCCTCTCCCTCACAGCCGTAGACCCCGTGTGGCGCCATCAGCGGGGAGCTCGACCGGTTCGAGTCGGGCCGGCCCTCCGATCGGGCCCCCCGGCCGTTGACCGACCAGTCGAGCAGGTCGGCCCCGTGCAGGTTGGCACCCGCCTCGGTGCAGCTCAGGTCGACCCACTGACCCCGGCCGGTGCGGTCACGGTGGACCAACGCCATCAGGATGGCGATGGCCATGTAGTAGCCACCGGTGTGGTCGAGATAGGAGTAGCCCCACCCGGCCGGAGGCATCCCCGCCTGCCCGGAGGCCTGGGTGACCCCGGAGACGGCCTGGGCGATCGGCCCCCACGACTTGAACGACCGGTACGGGCCGGTCTGCCCGAAACCGCAGTTGGAGACGTACACGATGTCCGGTCGGAGCTCTTGGAGGCGGTCGTACCCGAAACCCATCCGCTCCATGACCCCGGCGGCGAAGTTCTCGGTGAGGGCGTCGCTGACCGAGATCAGCTCGGCCAGCAGTTCCCGGCCCCGGTCGGTGCGCAGGTTGAGCGTGACACCCTGCTTCTCGACATTGTGGTTGTTGAAGCCCGACCCCTGCTCGATTCCCCGGCGCTCCCCCTTGAACGGGGGCGAGCCGCGGAGAATGTCCCACCGGCCCTGCCGCACCGGGTCCTCGATGCGGATCACCTCGGCCCCGAAGGTGGCCAACCAGCGAGTGGCCCCGGCCCCGGCCAACTGGCCGGTCAGATCGCAGATACGGAATCGGGACAGGGCGGTGGAGGCCACGAAGCAAGCTCGCTTTCGGTCGTCGGATCGGTCGTGGTTGGTCGCAGGAGGGGAGTCGGTCGGACGAGCCTCGACGATCGGTGCCGGCCGGGGAACGGGCCGCCGACATCGAATCCGACCGTCCGGCTGACCTAGGGTCTGGCCATGAGCGCAGGGGTAGTCTCAGCCATCCATCTTCACCCCATCAAGTCCTGCCACCGGGTGGAGGTGATCCATGCCACCGTCGCATCGACCGGCCTCGACGGCGACCGGCGCTGGCAGGTGATCGGCGACGGCACCGTCCTGACCCAACGCCGCCACCCGGGCCTGGCCACCGTCCGACCCGAGCCGGTCCCCGGCGGCCTGTCGATCACCGCTCCCGGCCACGGCACCCTGACCGTGGCCGACCCCGACCCGGGCGCCACCCCGGCGTCGGTGCCCGTCCTGGCCGGGGTCCCCGCCGTCGCCGGCGATGCCGGTGACGAGGCCGGCACCTGGGTCAGCGCCGTGCTCGGGGTGAACGTCCGGCTGGTCGGCCTGGCGGCCGGGGCCGGCATCACCCTCCCCGAGCCGTTCAACGTGTTCTCGGGTCAGGCCATCGCCTTCGGTGACCTGGCTCCCCTGCTGGTGGCGGGCACCGCCTCCGCCGCCTGGCTGGCCGACCGGGCGACCGAACCGTTCGGTGTCGAACGGTTCCGGGCCAACGTGGTGGTGGCCACCGACCAGCCGTTCGTGGAGGACACCTGGGACCGGTTCGGGATCGGGGCCGCCTCGGCGACCCAGGTCGTCCCCTGGCCTCGCTGCGCGGTACCCCAGGTCGATCAGGAGACCGGCACCCGTCACCGGGAACCGGCCCTGGTCCTGAAGGCCCACCGCTGGTGCGACGACGCCTCGGCGGCACCACCCGCCCTCCGCCCGATCCTGGAAGGGGCCGGCCTCTTCGGGGTGGCCTGCTCGGTGGGTCCGCCCGGCACCGTGATCCGGGTGGGCGACCCGGTCGACGTGGCCACCACCCGCCCCCCGCTGATCCCGGCCCCCGGCCACTGAGCGGGCCCCGGCGCCAAGGGGTGGGGAGGGTCGGCCCGTGTTCAGGGGTCGCCCCGGCGGCCGAGACCGCTGGCCTCGTAGACGGCGTCGATGGCCGCCATGTTGGCGACGGCATCGGCCCCCGAGGTGGGAAACGGGGCCCCGTGCACGAGGTGATCGAGGAAGGCCCGCACCATGTGGTCGTAGCTGACACCGGCGTCGACGGGGCCCGTGGTGGTCCCACCCGGGGTGGTGATGGTGAGCCGGTTGCCCGACTGGGGGGCCATGGGATTGTCGACGTCGATGCCGCCGTCACGGCCGATGATCCGCATCCCGGCCGCGCGCGGCTCGTCCATGGCCGAACGTACCCGGGCCGTGACCCCGGACGGGAAGACCAGTTCGGTCTCCATCGAGGCGTCGATCCGGGGTGGACCCTCCACCGCGGCGGCGGACACGACGGCGGGTTCCTCCCCGGTCACGTGACGGACCCAGCTCATGGGATAGCAGCCGAGGTCCATGAGTGACCCGCCGGCGGTGGCGTAATCCCACCGCAGATCAGGTCGGGCCACTGGGGTGGAGAACCAGGCCTCGACCCGTCGCAGCGGGCCGATCCTCCCGGAGCGGACCTCGTCGAGGACCCGCGGGAACAGGGGGTGGTAGCGGTGGTGGAACGCCTCGCCCAGCACCCGTCCGGTGCGGCTGGCCGCCGCCACCATGGCGGCCGCCTCCGCGGCGTTGGCGGCGAACGGTTTCTCGCACAGGACGTGCTTTCCCGCCTCCATCGCGGCGATGGTCCAGTGGGCGTGGAGGGACATGGGCAGCGGGTTGTAGACCACGTCCACCTGATCGGAGGTGACCACGGCTGCGTAGTCGTCCACCACGGTCGGGATGCCGTGCTCGGCGGCGAACGCCTCGGCCCGGAACCGGTCCCGGGCGGCGACGACGGTGACGACGGCCCCGTCGATCGCGGCGATGGGCCTGATCAGGGCCTTGGGCGCGATCCGAGCCGCGCCCAACACGCCGAACCGGACGGCGCCCCCCGGCGCCGGTGGGTCGACGGGCGCGTCCGGGTCGACGCCATGGCGGGAAGAAGCGATCATCACCGCCGTTTCTAGCAGAACCGGCCGGGTAGCCTGCCCGGATCCGACCCTGACTTCGCCCATGACCCACGCCTCCGCTCCCCGACCCCGCCCCACCGCACCGCCCCCGTCCTGGCCCCCGCCCCTACCGGCGGCCGATCGGGCCGGATCCACGGCCCGGCCGGCCGACGACGCCCGCTCGATCGTGCTCACCGGCTTCATGGGCACCGGCAAGACCACGGTGGGCCGGGTCCTCGCCGAACGGCTCGGCTACGAGCTCGTCGACACCGACCGGGTCCTGACCGAGCGGTACGGAGCCATCCCCGAGATCTTCGCCGCCCGGGGGGAAGCCGGGTTCCGGGCCCTGGAACGAATCCTCGCCGCGGAGCTGGCCGATCGGCCGGGTCTGGTCATCTCCACCGGCGGCGGGTTCATGCTCGACGACGGCACTGCGGCCACCCTGGCCCCGGGGGCGGCGGTGGTCTGGCTCACCGCCACCGCCGACACGATCATCGCCCGCCTCCGCGGTGACGGGGGCCTGGCCGAGCGTCCGTTGCTGGCCGATGCCCCCGATCCGGCCGCCCGGGTGGCCGAACTGCTGGCCGAGCGTCACGAACGCTACGCCCAGTTCCTGCCGGTAACCACGGATGACCGCACCCCCGAGCAGGTGGCCGACGCCGTGGTGGCCCTGTTCCGACCGGCGGGCGAGCAGGTCCCCGCGGTGGTCGACCCGGACCCCGGCCCCGCCCCGACCGGCGGGCCGGGCCCGGTGCCCGACCCCCGACAGACGGGCGACGACCCCGGGCCGACGGGTTGGCGGGCGGCCGCGCTCGGACTGGTGCGTCGGTTCGACGACACCGTCGACCGGTTGGTGGCCCCCCTTCGCGGCCACCGGACCACGGACTGGGTGGCCTACGCGGCCAGCGAGAGCGCCGACTACTCGAAGCTGTGGCACGCCATCGGCATCGCCATGGCGGTGGTCTCGCCCCGCCGGCGACCCCACGCCCTCCGGCTCGCGGTGGCGCTCGGGGTGGAGTCGATCCTGGTGAATGGGGTGATCAAGCAGTTCATTCGCCGGGAACGACCCCCCCTGCTCGAGGACCGGACCTACGAGGTGCGCCGGCCCCGCACCCAGAGTTTCCCCAGCGGGCACGCCAGTTCGGCCACGCTGGCCGCGTCCCTGCTCTCCGACGCCGCCCCGTCGCTCCGGCCGTTGTGGGTGGCCACGGCGGCCACGGTGGCCACCAGCCGGATCCACAACCGGATGCACCACGCCTCCGACGTGGTGGCGGGCGCCCTGCTCGGCTGGTTGTTCGCCGCCGCGGTCCGGCGGGTCTGGCCGCTACGGGACCGCTGACCGCCAACCGATCATCGGCGGTCGTTGGCAACGTCACCGGATCGCGGTCAACTCGCGCTCATCGCCGAATCACTCAGCAGGGAACGCACGTCGAGCAAGAGGTCAGTCACCTCGGCTGTCGATACGAGCTGACGGTCAGACATACCGCCCAGACCCCGATCGATCAGCGCGAGCGCTTCCTCGATCGGTGTGTTGACGTCAATCATCGCGACGGGAACTTCGACCTCAGTCATCCGATCCTCCTCGGAGGGTCCATGTGCAACTGAACAACCGCAGCGGTCATCCGCCGATTCCCGGAGGAGGGGGACTTCCGCAATGACCGCCACTGTAGACCATGATCCCGCCCGGCTCGCATCCGCGTGGCCCGGGCCAGGGAAAACAACCCGTTTCTCGAATCTGACCTCGGCCCGGCCGGCCAACGGGCCCCGGCCGGTTGTCAAGAGCTATTCGTCACTCCGACCGCAGCCGCGCCCTATCGTCCCTTGAACTCGGGCTGCCGCTTGTCGAGAAAGGCCTGGACCGCCTCGCGGGTGTCGGACGTACCGAAGTTGACCGTCTGGGCCAAGCCTTCGGCCTCGAGCGCGGTGGTGAAGTCGTTGGTGGCGTTGAGGGTGAGCAACCGCTTGGTCATGGAGACGGCGAGGGGTGGGCCCGCAGCCAGTCGGTCGGCCCAGTCGGTCACGAAACCGTCGAGTTCGGCGTGGGGCACGACCCGGTTGACGAACCCGTAGCGCTCGGCCTCCTCGGCGGTGACGATGTCGGCGAAGAACGCCAGCTCCTTGGCCTTGTGGAGCCCGATGAGGCGGGGGAGGATCCAGGTTCCGCCGAAGTCGACGGTGAGGCCCCGCTTGGCGAAGATCTCACTGAACCGGGCCTGGTCGCTGGCCACGATCAGATCGCAGGCCAGCGCCATGTTCATCCCGGCCCCGGCGGCCACACCGTTCACCTTGGCGATGATCGGCACCATGATCGTCTGCATGGCGTGCACCGTCATGTGGATCATGTTCATGGCCTGGAGCTGATGACGGTCGGAGCTCTGGCCCGACAGGTCGGCCCCGCTGCAGAACGCGTCACCGGCACCGGTCATGACCACACACCGGACGGTGGGATCGAGGCCGATGGCGTTCCAGGTGTCGCGCAGCTCCTGCCACATGACACCGTTGGCCGCGTTCTTCTTCTCCGGCCGATTGAGGGTGACAGTGACCACCCCGTTGCCGGACACGTCGACCAGGAGGGTTTCCAGTTCGTGCGATTCCATGACGCCGGAGGCTAACCGAGGCCACCGCGCCGGATCGAAAATCCCCCGGTGTGACCACCCGGGGCCGGGTGGGTGCGAACCGGGTGCGGTCGTGCGATGGTGAACCCATGGAACGATCTGTTGGCCAGTGGTACATCGGCGAGGGCCTCGACGGTGACGGCAACCGCAGCGGCGACCCCCTGCTATTGGCCTCGGCGGATCTCACCACCCACGGCGTCATCGTCGGGATGACCGGATCCGGCAAGACCGGGCTCGGGATCGTCACCCTGGAAGAGGCCCTGCTCTCGGGGGTGCCGGTGTTGGCCATCGACCCCAAGGGGGATCTCGGCAACCTGGCCCTGACGTTCCCCGCCCTGGAGCCGGCCGACTTCGAGCCCTGGATCGATCCGGGAGCGGCCCGGGTGGCCAACCGGTCGGTGGCCGAGCTGGCCGCCGAGACCGCCGCCGAGTGGCGGGACGGGCTGGCCTCCTGGGGGCTCGGGCCCGACGAGGTGGCCCGGCTCCGCGAGACGGCCGAGGTGACGATCTACACCCCGGGGTCCACCAACGGGGTCCCCCTCGACGTGCTCGGCCGCCTGTCCGCCCCCGACACCACCGACCCGAACGTCCGCCAGGACGAGCTCGACGGCATCGTGACCGGGCTGCTGGGTTTGGTCGGGGTGGAGAGCGACCCCCTCTCGGGCCGCGAGCACATCCTGCTGGTCAACCTGTTGGCTCGCCTGTGGGACGCCGGCCAACCGGCCGATCTGGCCACCGTGCTGGCCCAACTGCTCGACCCCCCGATCCGCAAGCTCGGGGTGATGGATCTCGACACCTTCTTCCCGCCCGACGATCGCCGGAAACTGGCCACGCAGCTCAACGGGCTGCTCGCCTCGGCCAGCTTCTCGACCTGGGCCACCGGGGAACCGCTCGACATCGGATCCATGTTGTGGACCGCCGAGGGCGCCCCCAGGGCCGCGGTGGTGGCGATCAGCCACCTGAGCGACGCCGAACGGCAGTTCGCCGTCACCCTGGTGCTGAGCAAGCTGGTCAGCTGGATGCGGAGCCAGCCGGGCACCGGCCAGCTCCGGGTGCTGGTCTACGTCGACGAGGTGATGGGTCTGGCCCCGCCGGTGGGCAACCCGCCGGCCAAGAAGCCCATCCTGACCCTGCTCAAGCAGGCCCGGGCGTTTGGGGTCGGGTTGGTCCTGGCCACCCAGAACCCGGTCGATCTCGACTACAAGGCGATCAGCAATGCCGGCACCTGGCTCATCGGCCGCCTCCAGACCGAGCAGGACAAGAACCGGCTGGTCGACGGGCTGCGCTCGGCGGACGGCCTGACCGACGTCGGGGCCGTGGGCGACACGATCAGCGGGCTCGGCAAACGCCAGTTCGTGCACCGCTCGACCTCGACCGCGGCCCTCCCCCTCCTCGGGTCCCGCTGGGCAATGTCCTACCTGGCCGGCCCCCTCACCGGTGATCAGATCAGCCGGCTGATGGCCGGCCGCCCCGGCACCACCGGCGCCGGCGACCCGGTCGTGGCCACCGGTCCGGGCGCCGCCCCGCCGTCGGTGGCCGAGGGTCCCCCCACCACCGAAGCCCCCGCCACCGACACCCCCGCCGGGGACGGCACCCCGATGGCGGACGACGAGTCACCGGTCCCACCCGAGGCGCCGGACGGCACCGCGGTGCGCTATGTGACCGCGGCGGCCCCGTGGCTGGGCGCCGTGGGCGGCGTCCCCGGCGGGGCCCGGCTCGTGCCCGCCCTGGCCACCCGGGTCGAGATGACCTTCGACGACACCAAGGCCGATCTCCGGCATCAGCAGGAGTGGGAGGCCGTCATCCCCCTCGGCGGGGACCGGATCGACCTCGGCGCCGCGATCAGCGTCGACTACGACGAGCGCGACCTGAGCGACATCGCACCCGAGGGCGCCGTCTACGTCCTGCCCGGGACGAAACTGACGGCGTCCGCGCTGCGATCGGCCGGGAGCGAGATCCGGGCCGAGGTGACCTCCACCCAGACCCTGACCCTGCTCCACAATCCCGACCTCAAGCTCTGGTCCCGCCCCGGGGAGACCGCCGAGGCGTTCGCCGCCCGGTGCGCCGAGGCCGCCGAGGACGCGGCCGACGCCGAGACGGCCGGGATCCGCGACAAGCTGGAGAAGAAGCTGGACTCCCTCAACCAGGCGGTCGCCTCGGCCCAGGACCGGGTGGACGAGCTCGAGGCCCGCTCGTCGGCCAACCGGCAGCATCAGATCATCGACATCGGGGCGAGTGTCCTCGGCAGCCTGCTCGGCGGGCGCAGCCGGACCCGGGGCCTGGCCGCCGCGGCCCGCAGGATGTCGTCGGGCCAACGCCGTTCCGCCACCGGCGACGCCTCCCTGGAAACGGCCCGCCGCCGGGTGGCCGACAAGGTCGACCAGGTCGACCAGGTGGAAGCCGACCTGGCCGAGGCGGTCATCGAGATCGACCAGGAGTGGAGCGACAAGGCGACCAATGTCGAATCGGTGGAGATCCCGTTGGAGAAGGCCGACGTGACCGTCGACGAACTGCTCCTGATCTGGATCCCCACCGACCGCTGATCGGGCCGGCCCCGGTCGTCGCCGGACGGCGACGAGCCCCCTACCGGGGCGCCAGGTCCTCGATGGCCTGGGCCGGGTCGACCCCGGCGAACCCCATCACGGCCAGGGCGGGGACCGTCACCCCGTTCTCGACGTACCGGCCGATGTGCTCCCGGCACGCCTCCGGGGAACCGTGCACGATCAGTTCGTCGACGACATCGTCGGTGATGGCCTCCAAGGCGGCCGCCCGGTCGCCGGACGACCAGGCCGACCACATGGCCTCCAGCCGGTCACCCCGCCCGATCCAGCGATGGAAGTCGGCGTAGACGGGGACGTTGAGATAGGCGGCGATGGCCCGACGGGCCCCGGCCCGCACCGCGTCGGCGTCGGTGCTGGGGCACACGAAGATCCGGGCCACGATCTCCTTGCTCCCCGGCTCCGCGCCCTGGGCCTGGACGATCGGGGCAACCGTACCGACGTCATCGGCCGACAGCCAGTTGATGATGGCGCCGTCGGCCTCCCGGCCCGCCATCCTGAGCATCCCCTCCCGCAGGGCGGCGACCAGGATCTTCGGTTTCTGTTCCGGCTTCACCCCCAGCCGGAACCCCGACACGGTGAATGTGTCGTACTCCTGCTGGACCTTCTCCCCGTCGAGGGCGTCGTGGAGGAAACGGACCATGTCCCGGGTGTGGCGGTACGGCTCCACGAAAGGGATCCCGTTCCAACGTTCGACGATGACGTTCGACGACGACCCGATCCCGACGGTGAACCGTCCGGGTGCGGCGTCGGCCAGCGAGGCCACGCTC
>JBKDZN010000196.1:0-25142 GCA_047971245.1 Acidimicrobiales bacterium | reverse complement strand
GGGCCGAGCTGGTCACCAACGCCATCCAGATGGCCATCGATCGCGGCCTGGTCAACCCGAGAGCCGTGTTCCACTCCGACCGGGGTTCGCAATACACCTCAACCGACATGCACGACTTCCTGCACAACAACAACATGCGGGGATCGATGGGCCGGGTCGGTGACTGCTGGGACAACTCCGTCGCTGAATCATTCTTCGCTTCTTTGAAGAAAGAACTCGTCCACCGGACCTTCTACCCGAACCACACCATCGCCCGACACGAGATCACTAGCCACGATTTTTCGTCGCGGCAGTTGATCGGGTGGGTGTGGTCACGCTGCGTGGCGGGTGGGGGTCTCGGTCTGGTTGATGGCGTGGAGGAGGGTGGGGGTCCAGGGCCAGTCTTGGTCGAGGTGGAGGTGTCGCCCGGTGGGGGTGATTCGTCCGGCGATGTGGAGAAGGCGTTGGCGGATGGTCTTGGGGGTCATGTGCCAGCGGCTGATGCGGAGGGACCGCCGCGGCTTCCTCGACGATGAGGACCTCGGCGCACGTGGCGATGGGTGCGGTGGTCATGGGGCTGGGCCACCTGGAGTGCCTTCGTGCCGGGGTAAGCCGCGATCGGGGTCAAAATCGACAGCTGAGGTTCAGGACTGCTCCGACGAGCTGTTCAGGTGAGGTCGGTCGACACGATGACCCGGAGGCCGACGTCGAGGGTGTCGAGTGTGCGGAGGTGGCCGTGGCGGTCGTCCCAGCGGCCGGTGGGGAGGTCGGCCGCGAGTTGGGTGACGCGACGCTCGACGATCTCTGGGTCGAGCAGGGCGAACATCGAGATTCCCGACCGGACCTCGGGATCGAGAAGGGCCTCGGGTCGACCCCAGAACGCGCCGCCGGCGCCATCGGCGAAGTCGATCGGCACCGGAAACGGGTGCACCTCGACGTCCCCACCGAGGTCGGTCGCGACGTCGTCACTGGTGCCGCCGTCGCGGACGCTCTCGACGGCGGCGAGCTCTGGGAAGTAGTCCTCGACGATCCAGTGGAGCGTGGTGTCGGCGGGTTCCCAGTGCACGACGAGCCGGCGAGGGGCGACGCGTGCCATCTCTGCCAGACCTCGTGGTCGGTCGGTCCAGTGGTGGACGGTGCTGATGGCGAGAGCGGCGTCGAAGGTGTCATCGGCGAACGGAAGACGCTCTGCCGGAGCGCGCACCGCAGGCGCCGCACCGGCCCGCCGCTGGCTGATCATCACTGGCGAGGGCTCGACTGCGATCACTTCGCGGTCGGTGGGCTCGTAGTTGCCCGTGCCCGCACCGACGTTGACGACTCGCCGGGCCTCACCGAGGACCCCGTGGATCGCCGTGGCGAGCCTGGGATCGGCGGCCCTGGCGGTGGCGTAGGTGGCGCCGATGGTGTCGTACCGGGTCGTCGCGGTCATCGAGCGAGTCTTCCACGAGTGCCTTCTGAACGCCGGCCGAGTAGCCGGCACCGCACCGCAACCCGAGCCGGCCCATCCGGGGGCCGCATGTCGCGCATGTCAGCCCGCCCCCGGAGCAGCGCGAGATGATCGACGCGTCTGTCCGTAGCGGTCGTCGTCAGCCGGTGTCGATGTCGGCGCCGTATCCGTCGGCCCGCCGGAGCGTCGCGTTCTGCCGGCTGGAGGCGCCACGGCGCTGGGTCTCGTTCGGTCTCAGCCGGTCGAGTGCCGGTGCCCTGCCGCCATCCGCCAGATGAGGGCGAAACCCAGCACCGAGGGCACCTGCAGGAAGACGACGGCGTTCAGGGCGTCGGACCCGAACGGCAGATGATCGAAGTACTGGGCGATGCCGGTGATGGCACCGATCAGCACCGAGGAGGCCATCAGGAGTGCATGGAGCCACACGTGACCCTGGCGGATCGCCATGATCCCCGCGGCGATCACGATCCCGACGAGGACGCTCACCGCGTGGAAGACCGACGGTTGCCCCTCGTAGACCTCCATGATCCCGAACGAACCGATCGCGGTTGCCAGCAGCAGGACGACGTACACCCACCCCAGGAACCGATGCTGGGGCGTCCCCTTTGTCCGGATCAGGACGACCGAACCGACGGTGAGCCCGGCGAGGACGGTCGCCGCGTGGAGGGCGATCAACACACGGTCAACGGCCGGGGCGGACCAGGTCGACGGCGATCGGGACGTTCCGCACAGCCCCATCCTACGTCCCGGCCCGAACGGAACCGGGAACGCGTCCGTCACCGGATCGAGCGGCGCGTACACGATCTCGGGCCTGCACCCGCCCCCGAGGTCGGGGCCCGTCGACACCGCCCGGACGCGCCTTTCGCCAGGAACGGCGCATCGTCTGGTCAGGACCTGGTGGCGGGGCTGAATCCCGACGTTGCGGCCTTCTTGATGTGGCGGCCCGTCCTGGTGCGCCGGTGCGGGTTGACACCCCAGACGGGACGAGCGCGAGGTTGGACGCCTTCGGGGTCATCGATGGTGCGGCGGCTGCCATGAGGGGCGGAGGAGGCTCTCGAACCCTGCGGCGAGCCATGTCGGCAGGACGGGTGGGTCGCGGCGGTGGATGGTGAGGACGGCGGCGTCCACCGAGGGCCGAGGCCGAAACGCAGATGCGGGGATCCGGCGACCAGCCGAGAACTCCCACTATGGAGACCAGCTTGCGGTCTTCAGCGCCTTCGGAGGCTGGGAGGCGTGCTTCAGGGTTACTTCGCGCTGGAGCACGAGATCCGCTCGCGTCGGTGAGGACGAGGTCGGATCATCGAGGATCAGCTTCAGGATGTCGGTGGTGAGGCTGAACGGGGGGTTGGCGATGATCCGGAACCGTTCTCGAGGGAACCGGAATCGGCGAACGTCGGTCCTGATCACGCGGATCCGGTCGTCGAGCCTCGCTGCGGTCGCGTGTGCGGTGAGCTGGTCGGCCCAGATCGGGTCGCGTTCGACCGCCCAGACTCGAGCGCCTTTGTGAGCCAGTGGGAGGGTCAGTGCTCCTGACCCGGCGCCGACGTCGACGACGAGCTCGTCCCCGACGATCTCCAGGTCGTCGATCAGCTTCGAGATGAGGGTCTGGTCAACGAGGAAGTGCTGGCTGAGCGAACGGCGTCGCTGGTCGCGGTCGCTCCGACGCTTGCGCCCGGACACGTGCCATCACCGTGATCATCATGTGGCCACACTACGAAGCGACGCCAACACCATCAATCGAGTATTCCGATGCCGCCGATGCCCTTGGTCGCGGCCACGCCGATGCGGTCGACGTTCTGCGATTCGAGGGTCACCGGTCGAGGTGGGCTCGCGTGAACAGGGTTCGCGGTTCGGTGCCGGCTGCGGCGAGGTTCTCCGTGCCGCCCTGTTGGCGCTGGTGCGGCCTGGTTCGCTCCCGAGTGCTGGTCAGAGGCCGAGAACGGAGCGGACTCCGTCGTCGATGGTGGCCAGAAGGGCTGGGGGGAGCTGACCGACCCGGTCGACGAGCCAAGCACGGTCGATCAGCTCCAGCCCGAGCGGCACGGCCACGGAATCCCGCGGCAACCCGGTGACGGTCGACTCGAGCAGGACATTGCCAGCGAGGCCCGCTCGATCAAGATTCGAGGTCAGCGGCACCACATGGGTCTGCCAGATGTCAACACCGAGCACATCGGGAGACGACACGACCACGCACGGCCGACGCTTGTCGAGATCGACCCAATGGACTGATCCACGCTTCACCACGAGGCGGACCGTTCCATCCGCGCACCGACCGCCTTGCGATCCGGTACACGCTCACCGGCGGCCAGAGCGGCGTCGGCCAGGAGCTGGTCGGCGAAGGACATGGTGGATCTCGCCCCGTGGCGACGGAGTTGATCGGTCACCCACCGCGAGAAGGGCACGTCCAAGCTCTCGATGATCGGGATGACATCATCGGGGACACTGATGGTCTTGTTCGGCACGTACTGATTATACGTACGCAGAGTGACCCCGGCCCGCCAGTTCCGAAGGGGCGGCCGCGTTCTGTCCCGGATCCAGCCCCGGTGGCGCGCCCATCCCGAACACCGAGATCACCCTGGTCGATGCCAACGCGGTGACCCTCACCACCACCGGGTCCGACGGTTCGTGCCGGTCGAAGGCTCGGACGCCGCCCCCATCACCGGGCTAGCCGGCCGCTCGGGCTGGGTTCCGGCCGCTCCAACCCACCAGACGATCGATGGCCGGTGCGTCGTCGGGTACCGGCACCGCCGGATCGAACGGGGTGTCGCCCCCGCGGTGCTCGGCCGGCAGAGTGGCGATCATCGCATCGGCCAACGCCGCCGTCTCCGGTGGCCAGTTCAAGTTCACGCCCAGGGTGGTGGCGATGTCCCAGCTGTGGGTGAGCACCTCGGAGGTCCAGGTGGCAAGGGCGGCCACACCGGGAACGGTGCCCCACGGCACGTTGATCATCGTCGACAGCGTCGCCGGATCGGTCCACGCCTCGCGAGCGGCCTCGACCCTGCTGTCGACCGCGGCGGGGAGATCGGCCACCGGGGTGGGGACCAGCACGGGCAGCGACAAGATGTCCTCACCGCTGGGGGCGAGCACCACCCGGTCGAGCACGGCGATGAGGTGGCCGGCGACCTCGCCCACCGACCAATCGCCACACGGTGTGGGCGTCGGTGCGTTCTCCTCGGTGACCTGGTCGGTGACCGCCCGGAGCACCTGGGCGGCGTGGGCAAAGGCCCAGCGGGGGTCACCCTCGGGGAGGCCGTCGCCGCTGACGTAGTCGATCGAGATGGTGGAGGGATTGGTTGTCATGCCCGCATCTTGCGTCCCATAACTGGCCACCTCATGGCCAGTTTCTGTGAAATCCTGCCCCATGCGAGCCGATCGACTGGTGGCGGTGCGGTTACTCCTGCAAGCCAGGGGAACCGTGACCACCCACGACGTTGCCACCGAACTGGAGATCTCCGAGCGCACCGCTCGGCGGGACCTGGAGCCGCTGGCCATAGCCGGGGTGCCGCTGTACTCGCGCTCCGGGCGGGGTGAACGAGCCCTACCCGAGGCCCTGATTCGGGACATCATGGTCGAACGACTGACCGACGGATCGGCCGTGGCCGCGACCGCAGCTGCCCCGCTCGACTCCATCGAGTCGGCCGGCTGAGGTGCCGACCTCCACCCCCAAGCGCACCCGCTGAAGGCCCGTGACGCCTCCCGGCCACCAGGAATGACCTCGCCCCCTGAAATGAGAATCGTTCCTGTTCGCTCTAGGCTGTGTCGATGAACGATCGGTCGAATCGACGTCAGCCCCAGGCCCCGGGGGACGCTGAGCTCGAAGCGGTGGATCCGCGCCGCGAGCATTGGCGGAGCGGGTCCTACGAGATCGTCGGCGACTGGCTGGCGCCCGCCTCGCTCTCGGTGCTGGACCTCGCCGAGCAGGCCGGCGGGCGCTCCCTCGACGGGCGCCGTCTTCTCGACGTGGCTACCGGTACCGGCACGGTGGCCATCGAGGCCGGACGCCGGGGCGCCGACGTGCTCGGCGTCGACATCACACCCGAACTGCTCGAGGTCGCCCGCAAACGGGCGGACGAGGCCGGGGTCGACGTTCGCTTCGGCGTCGCCGACTTCGACGAACTCGACGTGTTGGGTGGCGGAGAGGTCTTCGACGTGGTGACGTCGTCGTTCGGCGTGATGTTCGCCCCACATCCCGCTTCGACGCTCAGCGGCCTCGGTCGGCGACTCGATGCCGGCGGGGTGATCGCCGTTGCTGCCTGGGATCCGGACGGTGTCTTCATGGTCCCGGAGTCGATGCTCGAGCTGCTGCCCGAGCGACCCGAAATGTCGGACATGACACTCTGGACGACTCGGATCCCGGAGTTGGCCTCCTCGGCGGGATGTGAGGTGGTGGCGACCCGGACCGATGACCTGCTCATCGGCTTCGAATCGCCCGGCGACGCAGCCGTTCAGCTGGAGCGATGGTCGGTCGGATGGCCCCAGTTGTTGACGATGTTCGATGGTCTCGGAGTCGGCGCCGAGGCTCGCCGCCGTTTCGAGGCGCATCTCGCAGATTTCTCCCGACCGACCGACGACGGGGTCGCGCTTGTCGTCGGCTTCTTTACCGCGGTGATTCGTCCCGCGGGCGTCCGACGCCCTGGGGTGGGTGGTTGAGGATCGCCCTACCCCTTATCAGCACGAACCGGTCGTCGATCTTGGCGGCGAGGTTGTTGGGGATAACGCCGACGTGCACATCCCAACGGGCCGCGGGAGACCACCCCCGTTCACAGGTAGTTCTTCCGGGGTTCTCAACCCGCTTGGGATTTTCGCCGATAACGAGCGGATAGCTCGGGGGTCGATCGGTTGTGCAGTTGGTTTGAGGAGGTCAGCGGGCGTGGTGACAACGAGCGTAGCTCGATGCAGCGGTGTCGGGCGACTGTGGGCAGTCGGGTGTGTCGTCGCTGTCTTGACAGCCGGAACCTTCGTGCCGGTGCAAGGCGCAGCGGCTGCGTCGCAGAACGAGATCACGATGCGGCTGAGCTTTGATGGCACGGCGCCGTTCGTGGAGAGCGATCCGAGTTTCAGGGACGCGACCCCCGACGCCTACGGGGCAGGTGACGTCGGTCGCCATACCCCGGGCCAGGACGACAGTGCCCACAACCGGGTTGTGAGGACGTTCGACCGGTACGGCTATGTGATCGACTGGGATGTGAATGAGTCGGTCGGCTCCAATGTGGTGCTGACGGTTGTCCTGGAGGGTTTCGATGCGACGAACGCCAACATTGCGTGGGCACCTGAGCCTGCTCTCGGGGATCGCCTGTTCTCGGGTTGCGAGTCGGGCTCGACGGTCAGCCCCGATGGGCAGACCTTGTCGTGCCGGATCGGGGACGTCGGCGAAGGGTCCCAGGGCACGGTTCGGCCGGTGGTGCAGCTGTTGAATGGTCTGGACTCTTCGCCCGACCACAACGCCGACACCGTGCTCGGCGCCTCGGTCACCATGACCGCGGATGGGTCGGTCGATGCCACGAGCAGGCCCGAGGAGCTCTATGTGTCAGAGACCGCAGCTGGCAACTGGGTCAAACTCGAGCCTACGTTCACCCCCACGCCGGTCAACGTTGCCGGCGCCTTGGGTTTCGTCGCATTGTTCCCGGTCGGGCTGCGTGATCCGTCCAACACGGCGACTCCGAACAAGGGTACAGGACGGGTTGCGACCGATGTCGATCTTGCGTTCTTTGACCATTTCTCTGGGTTGAACGGGATTGCGGGAGACGCTATGACGGTCCGACTCGCGAGTCCGGCCGAGATGGCCGCTGCGGGCCTGAACGGGCCGAGCTGCGGAGCCTACGACGCCAACAACTCGGGTCCTGTTCCGGCGACCCTGGGCACCTGGACCTGTGACGCTGTTGTGTACCCCAACGGCTATCCCGTCGTTCCCATGTTGGTGGCCGCGGCCACCTACTCCAGCGATGCCCCCGCATTCAACGCCGATGGTTCACCGAATACGCACGGCTACATCGTGACCGGGCAGATCGCGCTGTGGATCGACGCTGCTGAGGTGGACAATGTGTTGAATACTGACCCTGATGGCGCGGCGAACTTCGCCAACATCGTCGGCGCCAATCCGTCCGGCGAGGTGGTCACCATCAACAATGTGGCCCCGATCTCGGTGCCGAGCTCAACCGGCGCCGTGTCGGAGTCGTCCACAGAGGACAACTCGTCAGATTTCGCGCTGGTCAGAGGGGTCGGTGGAGGAGGCGGTGGCAGCGCCGGGGGCGAGGTCCGCATGGCAACCCATTACAGCATCATCGCAAGCGAGTATGACGACGTTGCCCGAACAATGATCACCCGTCTTGGCGAGCGGTTCTCGCCGGCCAACGAGTGGGTCGTTCAACGTGCCCATACGCTGCCGAACCCCAGCCGTGTGAACAACGCCATCGTGTGGGATGGTCAGGGCCAGGTATCGAGAGGTCAGCCTGTCAGCCTTCAACTGATGGTCGGGGCGAACGACACCGGCGAAGACCTCGACCTTCCGCTCCATGGCTGCATGGTGTGGGATCGCGACCAACTCCTTGTCTCCGAGATGCCCGACTACACCGCCAATCTGGCCACAGAAGCGTTCAACATCTCGACTCCGGTGACCGCTTCCCCGACGGGAGACACCTACAACCTGGTGATCGGTCCGGCCAACGGCGCAAACCCGGGCGGAGGAACATCGACCACAGCGAGAATTGTGAACGCGGCCGACCTTGACGCGCTCGGCCTTGAAGTGCAGTACGCGCTTGACCCGACGGTGATGAACAACCCCGACTCGGGCACCGCTGACAATCCCCGGAACGGGGGCGACGTCGGCACCAACGAGGTCGAGTGCAACGACGCCGGGCGCACCTGGCTGACTGAGGACCAGCTGGTCGCTGATGCTCAAGGCCGCTATAACGTCAACATGGTCCGCGTCGTCATGACCGACCCCGACGCTTCGTTCCCCTGGTGGAACTACCTCGACATCCCCTGGTACACCGGAAGTCCCAGCGAAATCGGTGCAGCACTGTACCTCTCGGTACAGGCAGTCGTCGGAACCGATCTCGACGTCAACTTCGACGGCAAGAACATCTACATCCACAGCTCTCGAGGCATCGGGGCCTGGGACAGCGGTCGGCCCTCGAGCGCATCGTGTTATAACACGCCCCAAACGGTTCAACTCAACCGTGACAGCGAGAGCACCAATCCGCTCTGGGCAGGCATTGGTGACACAACAACCGGCTGGTGCAACCTGCCGTACAGCATCGCGAACGAGAACCCTGCGGTCGCCGGGGGTCCGAACCTGTCCACGCTGGACACCACACAGTTCACGTTCATGGGGGCATCTAACATCTTGTACCCGTTCGATTCGGACACCGATCGGGTCGAGATCGTCACCGTGAAACCCGACGTAACAAAGACCAACGTTGACGGCCCCTTTGCGGTCGCCGACAACGGCGATTTGGTCACCTACCGGTTCGATATCGCGGCAATCGGCTCGGAGTACGAGGCGCTGACGGACTTCACCTTCGAAGACCCCTACCACGGCGCGTACGAGTTCGTCAGCATGACCCAGCCCTCGGCAACACCCGGCGCCTCATGCGAGAACGATGCTGCCGCACGCGTGATCCGATGCCGCTTCTCAACCGAGGATCCACGCGACACATCGGGGCCACTACCTCCAGGCGTCCCCGGGGGCTGGAGCGACTCGTTCACCGTCACGTTCATGGTCGAAGGGGCCGAAGCGGGGTCGACCACGAGATACAGCTCGATTCCCAACGTCGCTAGCGTCAGATCCGGTGGTCTCGGTGCGTGGGATCGCGACGCGGGTGAGTTCCTGCCTGGCGATGCGAGCATCAGCCCGGACTCCCTCCAGAGCGCCTCTGATGTGGCGTTCAGCTGGTTGCCCCTCCCGTCCGACCGCGGTGCCGTCATCAAGGCAGTGGACCAGCTCGGTGGTGTCTGTGCATCCCACCCGGTCGAAGACCTCAGCGGTGATCCGCTCACCGCCTGGCGGCAGCGCTGCTCGCAGATCGGGATCGACAATGACGGCCCCCCACTGCCGACATCGACCGACACCGACGGCAACGGCTCCTACACCCTCTCCTACACCAACCTCGGCAACACCTATCTCTCGAACCTGAGGATCGTTGACGTCCTGCCGTACAACGGCGACGGGGTCACCGAGCCCGGCTCGAACTCCAGTGAAGACGGGGCAGCCCCCTCGACCGTCGGCGACGCGAGATCGCCCGGCACATCCTTCGTCGGGCAGATCGGGTTGATCAGTGTCGAGGGCGCCCGAAGCTACTGGGTGAGTGCCGACGATCCCACCACGATCTCCCGGGATCCCGATGCTGCCGTCATCGACACCACATGGTGTGACACGGTCGGTGGGACGGTTGTCGCCGGGCCCCCTGGGGACTGTCCGGAGAACCCCTTCGCCGTCACAGCCATCTACGCCCACGTACTTCCCATGAACGGTGGCAGCGAAAAGCCGCTTGGCGCAGGCGAGACGGCCACAATCACGCTGAATATCGACACCGAGAACGCGGCTTGTGACAACACCTACACCAACACCTTCGGTGCGAGGGTCGACAACATCACCTTGCCGATCCGATCAAATGACGTGACCCTGATGACCCGCGACTGCGTCTACGACCTGGCGTTGCGCAAGACCGTCGACGAAGGCTGGTCTCCGGGACCCGGCTGGATCACTCCCGGCAGCAGCACCGTGGTGTTCACCGTCGAGGTATTCAACCAGGGTGACCCGGTCGAGGACTTCGAAGTCACCGACTACCTCGACACCGACGTGTTCTCGCTCGACACCGGCCGCAACGGTCCCGGCATCACCGGTGGCCCAACGCCGGCGGGCCTGGCCGACGGCTATGTTGCTCCCGCCGCCGCGCTGACCTACACGTGGACCGATACCGGGACCTACCCGGTTGTCAGGTTCGAAGGTCGGCTGGGCGCCGGCGAAAGCGTGACCGTCCGGATCGAAGCGACCGTTGAGAACTTGCCGGAGGGCGATCTGGTGAACGCCGCCGAAATCTCGTTGTTCGACAACGACGGCGACCCCGCCACGGAACCGCCGACGGACATCGACTCCGTCCCCGACGACACAAACGACGACGTGCTCACCGACGACGAGATCGACCTCACGTCAGGTACCGGTGATGAGGACGATCACGACGAAGCTGTCGTGGCCGTGGCCAGTTCATCGCCCGGCCCGCTCGCCTCCACCGGTGCGGACAGCCGACGCATCGCGACATCGGGCGCCGCACTCCTGCTCATGGGACTCACACTCGGGGCGATTGCCCGCGGCAAAGAACGAGACACCGACGCGTCGCATGGGCCCTCTACACCAACAACCCGAGGTCGAACAGCACCCCGATCTGTGTGACGACACAGCGCCCGAGCGACCGCGTTCTCCGTTCGCCCCGACCGAGCTCGGCGGGCCGTATTCGCGGGCTCAGGCGTGGTTCCCCGGCTACGGTTGAGCCCGTGGCAGGTAGCTGACTCCGTGCTCGTGTTCTCGCCCGTTCGAACGAAGGAGTCCTGTCGTGCCCCAGCGTCCATTGGATCGACAGGTCGCGCTCGTCACCGGAGCCAACCACGGCATCGGTGCCGCAACCGCGGTCAAGCTCGCCGAACTCGGCGCCGACATCGCGGTCACCTATCTCCGCACCGGAGACCCTGAGAGATCCGACGACTACAACACGGCCCGAGTCGCCGACGGGGCAGAGACAACGGCTCTGGTAGAGGCGGCGGGCCGCCGGGCGCTCGCGATCGAAGCCGATCTGTCCGACTCAGCGGTTCCCGCCGCGCTCTTCGATCGGATCGAGGCCGATCTCGGCCCAGTGTCGGCGTTGGTGCACAACGCCAGCGGCTGGCGTAAGGACAGCTACGCGCCGACCCAGGCCGACGTCGTCGGCCGTACGAGTCAGATGGTCGACGCGGTGTCGGCCGACGCTCAACTGCACGTCGATGCTCGTGCCGGTGCGCTGTTGATGGCGGAGTTCATCACCCGTCACCGGGCCCGCGGCTCCACCTGGGGACGGATCGTGACGCTCACGTCGGGGGAGGGGGGCCAGTTCCCTGGGGAGGTGTCCTACGGAGCAGCAAAGGCCGCGCTGGTCAGCTACACCCTGTCGGCCGCCGCCGAGATGGCCGGCGACGGCGTGACCGCCAACGTCGTCTACCCGCCGGTCACCGACACCGGCTGGATCACACCAGACGTGCGGGAGTTCGTCGCCCAAGACTTCGACCATCACCACATCGCGGAGCCGGCCGAGGTCGCCGAGGTGATCGGCTGGCTCTGCGCAGAGGCTGGACGGATCGTGACGGGCAACATCATCCGGCTCCGGTAGCGGGGCGAGGCCGGCGACCGTCGGGAGATCAGGCCTCGTTTGGCGAGTGTGGTCACGGCGTCGCTGACCGTCGTGTTCTGACTGTGGATGCTCCGGGAACGTGGAGGATCCACGGTCAGAACGAGCAGGACCGACGGCGTGCCGGCGACGGGCCAATGCGGCGATCGCGTCGTTGATTACGTGTCGCCTGCAGGGAACATGGCGATGGCTTTCGCCTGGAAGCGTGTGCACTCGATCGGGTTCGGCTCCGGACACACCATTCCATGTTCAAGCGCTTCGATCGCCAGGTCTATCTGGGCGCGCCGTTCGTAGAGTTGGCGGCACTTCTCGCTCAGCATCGCCTTGCTCCGATCGCCGCTGACATTGAGCAGTTCAAGGATCTCGGCGAGGGTGAAGCCACCTCGTTGGAAGGCAACGATCGTCGCGATGCGCCCGACCGCTGCTTGGTCGTATTGTCGCCGTAGGCCGGAGCGGCCCGCCGGCTGCACAAGGCCCCTGCGTTCCCAGAGATGCAGGGTCGACACCGAAACCCCGGTTTGGGCAACAACGTCGGCGATGTCCAGCAGCTCGGTGGGGGTCATGACACGCTCCTCGGCGACCGGCGTCCGACCCATCGTCGCACCGTCGATCGGTAGACGTCGTAGTCTCGGCCGAAAACGGCCGCCATGCGGCGCTCCTCGAAGGGGATGTACCACCATGCCGATGCCGCAAAGAAGAGTGCCGGCCCCACCCATGCACTGATGGTGCCCACCGCGGCAGTGGTGCCGGCCAGCATGGTGAGGAAACCGAGATACATGGGATTTCGCGACCAGCGGAACTGGCGGTCGGTTACCAGGAGATCTGGATCATCCGAGGTCACGATGTTCGTGCCAAGCCGAGTGAATTGGCGTGAGCTGTCGGCGACCAGCCAGGCGCCGTCGATACATATCGGTACACCCAGAAATCTGATGAAATTGGGCATTTGACCTCCGATTGGTATGAGTACATCCAGCGCGATGGTGAGTGTCAAACAGAGGAGAAAGAGGCGTGGTGGAAGTAGTCGTCGCATTTCTCCGGTTCTACTACCTCAACCCTGGTTGAGGTCAAGGGGGTCGGGGTGCCTCCCTAGCCCCCCGCAGACGGTTCTGACCGTGGATGCTCCGGGAACGTGGAGGAACCACGGTCAGAACGGGTGAGGCGGACGGCGGTGAACACGGCGTGGCCCGGGTCGACTCCTGGTCCGCGGGGTGGTGGGGGCCCGCTCACCCTGCCGGGAATGTTGAAGAGTCAACTATTGTTGTATCGGGTGAGCCTCCATCCGGAGAACCGCATCGAGGAGCGTGGACGACATGCCAGCCGTGACCGTCGAGAACAACCTGACCCTGCCCCGTATCGCCGAACCGACCCCGAGTGTCACCTCCCGGCCGGTTCGCAGTATCACCACGGCGCCCGAAGGCCGTGAGGGGGAGGGCTTCCCCGTCCGCCGGGCGTTTGCCGGGGTCGACCTGGCCGCCCTCGATCCGTTCATCCACATGGACCAGATGGGCGAGGTGGAGTACGCGCCGGGCGAACCGAAGGGCACCCCGTGGCACCCGCACCGCGGTTTCGAGACCGTGACCTACATCATCGACGGCACCTTCGTCCACCAGGACAGCCACGGTGGTGGAGGCATCATCACCAACGGCGATACCCAATGGATGACGGCCGGCTCCGGTCTGTTGCACATCGAGGTGCCCCCGGAGGAACTCGTCGTCAGCGGCGGCCTGTTCCACGGCCTCCAGTTGTGGGTCAACCTGCCGAGCGCCCTGAAGATGTCGCCACCCCGCTACCAGGACATCCGTGGTGGCGACGTCGGCCTGCTGTCCAGCCCCGACGGTGGCGCCCTCGTCCGGGTCATCGCCGGTGAGCTCGACGGCCACGACGGCCCGGGCGTCACCCACACCCCCATCACCGTGCTCCACGCCACCGTGGGGCCCGGCGCCCGCCTCCGGCTGCCGTGGAACCCGCGGTACAACGCCCTGGTGTACGCCCTCAACGGCCACGGCTCGGTGGGACCGGATCATCGGCCCATCCGGATGGGTCAGCTCGCCGTGCTCGGCGACGGTGACGTCGTCGAGGTCGGTGCCGACGAGCAGCAGGAGTCGCGCAGCCCGAACCTCGACCTGTACATCCTCGGCGGACAGCCGATCCGCGAACCGGTCGCCGCCTACGGCCCCTTCGTCATGAACACCCGGGCCGAGCTGGCCCAGGCGTTCGAGGACTTCCAGGCCGGTCGACTCGGGACCATCCCCAGCGAGCCGCATCCCGGTCACGACGTGGGCTGACCGGAGCCGGGGGTGACCGCCGCGGCGTCGATGTGACCTCGTCTGCCATCGGTGGTGGGCATGGGCCTCGGCGCCGGCTGTCACCCGGCCCTCATACGATGCGGCCATGGGGAAGAACAACCGAGCCCGGCGGGCTGCGAAGGCAAAGGCGAAGGAGCGGGGGTATCGGCGCTCCGGGCCGGACGGTGGGCCAAGAGGCCGCTCGTCGTCGGCCCGGGGCTCGTACCCCGGCGGGGACCAGCCCGACTTCACCGACGCCGAGCGGGTGGGCATGCTCTGGGCCGCGCTCAGCATGGCCGCCATGAACAAGGAGCCCGTCACGTCGTTCCTTCACCGCTTGCGAGCGGCGCCACCCCACCTGGTCGACCGCGAGTGGGAGGACGTGATTCGGCTCCACGTGCGCGAGGCCTGGGCCGGTGGGTGGCAGCCGGCGGAGTTGGTGCGCCAGGCGGGCCGGGCCACGTCCGGCCGCGTGCCGTCTCGCCTGGTCGAGGCGGCTGTTGCCGCCGACCATCTCGACTACCCCGACCAGGCTCTCGATCCTCGTTGGCGATCCCAGATCGCCGCCCTCGGACTCCCCCCGGTGAGCGCATCGTCCGGGTGGTCCGGCGCGATCCTGGCCGACGTCGATGACCGTATGGATCAACTCGACGCCATGACCCAGGCCGTCGCCTGCCTGGCCGTGCCCAGACTCGACGTGCTGATCCCGCCTCCGGGCGCCGATCCGGGCGCCACCTGGCCCCGGGGCGGCCGCCCGGTGGCCTCGAACGACGCCCCCGATCCCATCATCGCCAAGGTGCGGAACCTCCTGGCCAAGGCCGAATCCACCGAGTTCGATGCCGAAGCGATCGCCTTCACCGCCAAGGCCCATGAGCTGATGACCCGCCATGCGATCGACATGGCGGCCCTGGCCGGACGAGGTCAGGGCCGGCGCGAGCGGCCGGTGGCGGCCCGGGTCTTCGTGGACGCCCCCTACGCCGACGGGAAGTCCCTGCTCCTGCAGATCATCGCCCAAGAGACCCGTTGCCGGTGCGCCTTCCACACCGGGTTGGACATGTCGACCGTCGTCGGGTTCTCCGACGACGTTGCCGCCGTGCAACTCCTGTTCACCTCGCTGCTGGTGCAGGCCCAGATCGCCCTGAACACCGCGGCCCGCTCGGCACCACCGGGCACGCGGACCCGGAGCCAGGCGTTCCGCTCGGCGTTCTACCTGGCCTACGCCCAGCGCATCGGTGAGCGGCTCAGCGAGGCGAATCAGGAGACGACCGACGCCGCCACCGAGGAGTTGGGGGAGTCGTTCCTTCCGGTGCTGGCCGATCGGGCCCGAGAGGTCGACGAGGTCTTCGACGAGCGGTTCCGGACGCTCACCAGTGGCCGGGTGCGTGGCGGGTACGACCAAGCCGGCTGGGCCAGCGGCACGCGCGCCGGTAATGAGGCACAACTCGGTCTCTCCGACCCTGGCGGTGTCGCCCTGCCGGCCGGTTGACGGGGGTTCCCGCCGGCCGTCGGGCACCGCGGCGAGGGAGGTTGCGCGGTGAGGGGTACCAGCAGGGCCCCTGACAGCCTTCGGGGCGCGTCCTACGATCGCGGGGTGGATCGCCGCAGCGAAGTACGTGACTTCCTGACGTCACCCCGAGCTCGGGTGACGCCCGGCCAGGTCGGCCTGCCGGCCGGCCACAACCGGCGTGTCCCCAGTCTGCGCCGGGGCGAAGTCGCCGCCCTGGCCGGACTGAGCGTCGAGTACTACACCCGCATCGAACGGGGATCGCTCGACGGGGTCTCCGAGCAGGTGCTCGAGGCCATCGCCCGGGCATTTGCTGCTGAACGACGCCGAGCGTGACCACCTGGCGCATCTGGCCCGTCCGGACGCGGCGAACGCGTTGACGCCGCATCGGCGGCGGGCCGCCCCGGCGAAGGTGACCCGCCCGACCCTGCAGTGGGTGCTCGACACGATCACGACCGGCCCCGCCTTCGTCCGGAACGGCCGGCTCGACTTCCTCGTCGCCAACCGGCTCGGCCGGGCGTTCTACGCCCCGGCGCTTGTCGACCCCCTCCGTCCACCGAATCTGGCCCGATTCCTGTTTCTCGATCCGGCGGGCCGCGAGTTCCATCCCGATTGGGAGGTTGCCGCCGACACCACGGTGGCGATCCTCCGGACCGAGGCGGGCCGCAACCCCCACGACCCGTCGCTTCACGACCTCGTCGGGGAGCTGTCGACCCGCAGCGTCGAGTTCCGCGGCCGGTGGGCCCGCCACGACGTCCGCCGGCACGCGGCCGGGACGAAGCGGTTCAACCACCCGGTGGTGGGCGAGGTGACCGTCGCCTACGAGGGGCTCGAGATGGCGTCGGAGGCCGGGCTCGTCATGAACATCTACGCGGCCGAGCCGGGATCGGAGTCCGACGAGAGGCTCCAACTCCTCGGCTCGTGGGCCGCAGCCGAGCCTGTCGCCGACCACGCCGGAGAGACCGATCGTCCATGACCCGAGTGTCCATGACCCGATCCGCCGAGCCGGCCCCCCCCGGACCCGGGCCGACCAGCCCGCCGGCGGCCCCTGCCGACAACCGCCCCATCAATGACGAGGACGTGACCATGACCGACATCCACCGACGTACCGATCAGACCGAGACCGTCGGCCCGCCCGACTACTTCACGGGCCGGGCCACCATCCGGGGGCAGTTCGCCCGCGACGAACCATCCCGGGTCACCGGGGCGATCGTGACCTTCGAAGCCGGTACCCGTACCGCATGGCACGCCCACCCGCTCGGCCAAACCCTGATCGTGCTCGACGGTGTCGGATGGACCCAGGTCGAACACGAACCGGTGCAGCAGTTCGCCGCCGGCGACGTCCTGCTCTGCCCGCCCGACCGGCCCCACTGGCACGGCGCCACACCCGACGGACCCATGACCCACGTCGCCATCCAGGAGGCGCTCGACGGCACGAACGTCGTCTGGATGCACCAGGTCACCGACGACGAGTACCTCGCCGGCCGGGACGCCGGCCAGAACTAGCCGGGTTCACGACCCGCTCGCCCGGAAGCGGGCGCCGACCGGGTGCGGGCCGAACGGCATCGGCGCGCCAGCCCGCGAGCGAGGCGGATCAGTCGGACGCTCGACGGAGTCCCGGAGCCATCTCGCCGAGGTCGAACCACGCCCGCATCCTCGGCGAGACCGCGTCCAGGTTGGGTTCGAACAGTTCGAGCAGGACCCGGTCGGGGGCCTCGACCATGAGGTAGTTCCCGTCGGGGAACCGTTGCACCCCCTTGGGCAGGTGGACCCCGGCCTCGGTCATCGCTTCGGCCAGTGAGTCGAGCCCTTCGACCACGAGACCGACATGGTTGACGGCGTTGCGTTCGGTGCTCCGCGGCGGCTGATCATAGAAATGGAGACGTCCCGAGCCGACGGCGACGAACACGTTGCGGGCTCCGGCGTAGTCGAAGTCGGCGACGACGACCGCGTCGAACCACCGGCGGTAGAAGGCCAGCGATTGCTCGAGATCGCCGGCCATCAGATGGGTATGGTGCACCGACGCACGCCAACTCGACACGGCTACCTCCGGCGGCGCTCCGATGAGACGAGCGACACTGTAGCCGACCAGAATCGGGACCATGACCGAGGTGACGACGACCGCCGGCCGGTTGCTGGGCACGACCTTCGACGACGGGGTGGTGTTCCGTGGGGTGCCGTTCGCAGCCCCGCCGACCGGGCCGCGCCGGTTCCGGCCTCCCCAGCCGGTCGAACCGTGGGCCGGGGTGCGGGATTGCCGCCGGTTCGGACCGATCTGCCCCCAGGTCCAGTGGGCCAGCCCGGTCAACTCGGCCCTGGACCGGCCGCAGCCGATGGACGAGGACTGCCTCCACCTCAACGTGTGGACCCCGGCCGCCGACGCCGGGCGCCGTCCCACCATGGTGTTCGTGCCCGGCGGCGCGTTCCGGGGTGGGAGCGGCTCGATGCCGGTCTACGACGGATCGGCGTTCGCCCGGGACGGTGTGGTGCTCGTCACCATCAACTACCGGGTCCACGCCTTGGGGTTCCTGTACCTCGACGACCAGTTCGACGGCGCCACCGGCACCGGTAACCTCGGCCTGCTCGATCAGGTCGCGGCGCTGGCCTGGGTTTGTGACAACATCGCCACGTTCGGCGGTGACCCCGACAATGTCACGGTGTTCGGCGAATCGGCCGGGGCCATGTCGATCGCCGACCTGCTGGCCACCCCGGCCGCCGATGGACTGTTCCGCCGGGCGATCCTCGAATCCGGCGCCGGACGCCACACCATCAGCCCGGCCACGGCTCGCCGGGTCACCGACCGGACCTTGGAACTGCTCGACGTCGCCCCGGCGACTGGAACGGGCTGCAAACCGTCCCCGTCGACCGGATCGTCGACGTGGCGTCCCGGGTCGGGCTGGAAGCCCGGCGGCTCCTCGGCGAGGACGGCAGCAAGGCCATGGCCTACCTGCCGGTCGACGACGGGGTCACCGGGAGCCGGGCCCCGATCGACGCGGTGGCCGACGGGGTCGCCCGTCATGTCGATCTGATCGTCGGGGCCAACCGGCATGAGCATCGCTTGTTCTTCTGGGGGCTGGCCCCGTCGGGTGGGTTGCCGACGCCCCGGATCGAGCCACTGTTCGCCGGTTCGTCGCGGACCGCGGAGGAGGTGCTCGACGTCTACGCTCGCCGCTGGCCGGACGGGACCGAGATCGATCTGCTGGTCGACGTGCTGGGCGACCATATGTTCGGCGTGCCCGCGATCCGATTGGCCGAGGAGGCCAGCCGTTCGAACCCCAATGTGTGGATGTACCGGTTCTCGTGGGAGACCCCGGTGCTCGACGGGATGCTCAAGGCGTGCCACGCCCTCGAGCTGCCCTTCGTGTTCGATACGTGCGCGATGACGCCCCCGCCGGTCTGGCCCGGGCGATGCACCAGGCCTGGGTGCGGTTCGCCTCCACCGGCGACCCCAACGGAGGGGGGCTGCCCGACTGGGCGCGCTTCGACACCGGCACCCGGGCGGTACTGGACTTCGACGTGTCCCCCCGGCTGGTGCTCGATCCTGATCGTGAACAACGGCTGGTGTGGGACGGCGTCTGGTAACGGCCGAATACCACCCGGGCCGTCCCTCGCCAGGTGGGGGCATGGTTCCGCTCACTCCGGGTCATCGTTGAGCAGGAAGTCCACCAGGGCGACCGAGACGTTGTCGGCGGCATCGAAGCCGAACCAGGTCGGATACCACCCGTCGCCCCAGCCGCACTGTACGACCGCGACCGGCTCGGCACCCGGTGCGGGGGCGGCGAGCACCGCATTGTGCGTCGAGGAGTCGACCCCCATCGACAGCGGATCCCTGAGCATCCCGCAGTCGGCGGCCAGCACCGCCCCCGCCGCACGCGCCGTGGACGGACTGGCCAGGCAGGCGGTGCCGGAGTCGACGGGAAAGCCGAGGTACCCGTCGTCGTCAGGCATGTCCGCCTCGGATTGGTCGGGCAGGAGCGCCAGCTGCCACCGCACGATCGGTGACCCGGTTCCCAGCAGCAGCGCGAACGCGTTCCGCTGGTGGTCCGGTCCGACGTCGGCCACCCCGAGCGCCAGTTCAGGCGGCCCGGCCGCCATGGTGTCGCTGAAGGCCGGCGGATCCTCATCCATGATGTAGGGGTCGCACACGGCGAGGGCGCCGGTGTCGAGCGTCAACGGGCCGAGTTCGACGAGGGTCAGGGGCCAGGAGACCGGGGAATCCTTGGCATGGTGGACGAGCGCGCCGGTCGAGGCCGCGGCGTACACCGACGCCGGCCGGGAGACACGCCACCTCGCATCGTGCACGAGAGGGGTGTCCTGGTCCGGGAGGCGAAAAGTCCACCGCCCGGCCGGGGCGGGTCACCGCCCTGCTCGGCCCGAACGGGGCGGGCAAGTCGACCACCCTGCGGATCCTGCTGGGGCTGGCGACGAGCGATCGGGGCACGGCCACCGTGGACGGCCGACCCTACCGGCGTCTCGACCCGCCCCTGCGCCATGTCGGCTGCCTGCTCGACGGGGCCGGGGCTCACCCCGCTCGCTCCGGTCGCAACCATCTGCGCTGGCTCGCTCTCAGCAACGGGATCGACCGGGAGCGGGTCGACGCCGTGCTCGATCTGGTCGGTCTCATCGACGCGGGGCACCAGCGGGTGGGGCGATACTCGTCGGGCATGCGCGGGCGGCTCGGCCTGGCCGCCGCCCTGCTCGGGGATCCCCCGGTCCTGGTGCTCGACGAGCCCACCAACGGGCTCGATCCGGCCGGTATCCGGTGGATGGATCAGCAGGTGCGGGGATGGGCGGCCGAAGGCCGGACGGTGCTGGTCACCAGCCACCAGCTCACCGAGATGGCCGACACCGCCGACGATGTGGTGATCCTGGTCTCCGGCCAGGTGCGGGCCGCGGGGCCGATGGCCACGATCACCGGCCCGGGCCGCACGCTGGCCGACGCCTTCTTCGCCGCGGTCGCCGGGGGCCGGCCATGACCGGTGGACTGCTGCGGTTCGGTCCGTTCGCCCGTGATGTCCGGGTGGAGCTGATCAAGTTGGTCACCCTGCCGTCGGGTTGGCTTGCCCTGGTCCTGTCGGCCGGGGTCGGTGCGCTGATCTCCGCCGCGGCCTCGGTCAGCCTTCGGGATGTCGAACCGGGCCTGACCGAACCGGAAGTCGACGGCCTGCGCCTCGACATCGGTTTCGGTGCCCTGTCGGTGGCCACCGTGGGGGCCATCGCCGTCGGTGTCGTGGCGGTGAGCGCCGAGTACCGGGTCGACCGCTCGCTGGATGACGCCCGACCCCAGATCACCGCCTCGCTCACGGCGTGTCCCCGCCGGGGTCGGCTGGTGGCGGCCAAGTTCGCCGCGGTGTGGATCCTGTCCACGGCCGCGTGGGTGGTCGCCACCGGTCCGGGGCTGTTCATCAGCCACCGGATCCTGGCCGGGGACCTCCCGGCCGGCTGGTTCACCGCCTCCCGGGCCCTGGGATCGTGGCTGTACTTCGAACTGACCGCGACGCTGGCCTTCGGGCTGACCCTGCTCTCCCGGCGCGGGGTGGTGCCCCTCCTGGTCCTGGTGGCCAACACAACCGTCGTGTCGATCGGTCAACTGTTGAGCCATATCACCCCGCTGGGTCGGTACTTCCCCGACGCGGCGGGTCGGGCCCTGTTCGCGCGCGACCCGCTCAGCGACCCGCCCCTGCTCCACCCGGTGGTCGGGGGTCTGATCATGGCGGTGTGGGCGGTGGTGGCCGTCGCTGCCGGTACCGCCTCGTTCCTCGGGCGAGACCAGTGACCGGGCCCGTTCAGTCGATCCGCGCCGAGGCGTTCAAGGCCGTGACCTTGCCGTCCGTCGTCGCCCTGGCCGTGGCCACGGTGGCCGTGGGCGCCGGATTCGGGGCGCTGGCCCGGGCGGTCGGTGATGCGCCGGCCGCGGTGGCCGTGCCGTGGATCCAACTGACCCTGGCCGGCTTCGGCGCGACCGTGGCCGGCTCGGAGCTGGCGGGCGGGCAGCTCCGCAGCAGCCTGCTGACCGTGCCCCGACGGTACGTCTTCGGTGCCGCCCAGCTCACGGTGATCGCCTTGGCGTCGCTGGGACTCGCCGCCCTGGCGGTGGTGTCGGCCGGGGTGCCGCTCACGGCCGACCTGGTGCTGGCGGTGGCGCTCGGCGGCTGGCTCGGGGCGACCGCCACGATCGCCCTGGCCAGCACGCTCGGTGGGGTGGTACTGGTGGCCACCCTGGCGGTGGTGGCGACCGCGCTCGGCCCCCAGTCGCCGGCCGCGCTCGACCGGATGCCGCTCGATCTGGTGATGACGTTCACCTCGCCCTCATCCGGGCCGGGCGCCCGGGGACCGGCGATCGCGCTGGCCGTCTGGTACGTCGCCGGTGGTGTCGGGGCGGGGCTCCGTCTCCGACGTGATGTCGGCTGAACCGACCCATTGATAGTAGGCAAATTTAACAAGTTGAGATACCCTCCCTGAAATCAAGCCATTACCCGTCTTCACATCTCTCCGAAGGGTGCATCCCATGCGATCGATCCGACTGCTGTCGACTGTGGCGGTGGCCTCCACGCTTGCCCTGGCGAGCTGCGGCTCCTCCGGGGGTACCGAGGCCACGGCCACCGACCCGACCGAGGTGGCCACCGGAACCGGATCGTCGGCGGAGCCCGGTTCGGCGACGATCGAGGTCGAGGACAACTTCGGTGTGCAGACGGTGACGATCCCTCCCCAGTCGGTGGTCGCCACCGACAACCGGACCTTCGAGACCCTGTCGGACTGGGGGGTGCCGCTGTCGGCCGCGGCCGTGGCCCTGATGCCGGGCACGATCGCGTACACCGAGGACGACACCATCATCGATCTGGGCAACCACAACGAACCCGACCTCGAAGCGATCGTGGCCGCCGATCCGGACCTCATCATCAACGGTCAGCGCTTCGCCCCGTACCGAGACGACCTGGTCGACCTCGTTCCCGACGCGGCCATCGTCGAGCTCGACCCGCGTGATGGGGAACCGCTCGATCAGGAACTGGCCCGCCAGGTCACCGTGCTGGGGGAGATCTTCGGTCGGGAGACCGAAGCGGCCGCCCTCGTCGTCGATCTCCAGGCGGCGATCGACCGGTCACGCAGCGCGTACGACCCGGAGGTCACGGTGATGGCGGTCAACGTGTCGGGCGGGCAGATCGGCTATCTCGCGCCCACCGTCGGCCGGACCCTCGGACCGGTGTTCGACATTGTCGGCCTCACCCCCGCCCTCGAGGTGGAGGGTGCCTCCGACGACCACCAGGGCGACGACATCTCGGTCGAGGCGATCGCCGAGGCCGATCCCGACCTCATCCTGGTCATGGACCGCGACGCCGCGGTGGCCGCCGATGACCCTGGCTACCAGCCGGCCGCGGATGTGATCGAGGAGTCCGAAGCGCTCGCCAACGTCCCCGCCGTCGCCGGCGGCCACATCGTCTACATGCCGGCCGACACCTACATCAACGAGGGCATCCAGACCTACACCGAGTTCTTCACCGCCCTCGCCGACGAGCTCGAAGGGATGGGGGGCTGATCGAGCCCGTCAGCGGCCGGACCGTCGAGCGGCCATGATGACCACCCCACGATCAACGCGAACCTTGTTCGATCGGCGTCTGGCCGTCGGGGTCGTGTTCGTCGCCGGCCTGCTGGTGCTGTCGTTGTTCACCGGGGTGTACGACGTGGTCGGCGCGTCCGACGGTGCCCGGATGTTCGCCATCACCCGCGTCTCCCGCACGGTCGCCCTCGCCCTCGCCGGTGCGGCCATGGCCATGTGCGGTCTGCTGATGCAACTGCTCACCCGCAACCGGTTCGTCGAGCCGACGACCAGCGGGACCACCGAATGGGCCGGCCTCGGGTTGACCACCGTGATGGTCGTCGATCCCGGGGCCGGGGTGACCGCGAGGATGATCGCCGCCGTCCTGGCCGCGTTCGTGGGCACGATGATCTTCTTCATGTTCCTGCGGCGGGTGTCGCTGCGGTCATCACTGATCGTCCCGATCGTGGGGATCATGCTCGGCGCGGTGGTGGCCTCGATCTCCACGTTCATCGCCGTGGAGTTCAACATCCTGCAGAGCCTGGGAACCTGGTTCGCCGGGAGCTTCACCTCGGTGGTCCGGGGTCGATACGAGGTGCTGTGGGTGGTGGCGGCCGTCGTCGCCGCCGTGTTCGTCGCCGCCGACCGTTTCACCGTGGTCGGCCTCGGCGAAGACGTCGCCACCAACGTCGGCATCGACTACAACCGGATGATCCTGGCCGGAACGGCACTCGTCGCGGTGGCCACCGGGGTGGTCACCGTCGTGATCGGCGCCCTGCCCTTCGTCGGCCTGATCGTGCCAAACGTGGTGTCACTGGCCCGGGGAGACGACCTCCGGAGCAACCTGCCGTGGGTGTGCCTGCTCGGGATCGCCATCGTCGCGGTGTGCGACCTGATCGGTCGCACGATCATCGCCCCGTTCGAGATCCCCGTTTCGCTCATCCTGGGGGTGGTCGGCTCCGTGGTCTTCATCGCCCTCCTCCTGAACCAGCGGAGGCGAGGATGACGGCCCCGACCACCGCGGAGACCCGTCGACGGACGGAGACGACGCCGGCCCCGGCACCGAGCCGGACCTCGGGACCGTTCCCGACCCGGCGGCAGCGGTTGCGCTACCTCGTGGTCCTCGGGGTCCTGGGCGGGCTCGCCCTGGTGAGCGGGTTCGGCTACCTGGCTCTCGGGAACCCGATGCCGTTCGGATCGGCGGGGTTCTGGAGGATCGCGGAGCTGCGGGTCACGACCATAGTGGTGATCGCCACCGTGGCCTTCAGCCAGACGATGGCCACGGTGAGCTTCCAGACCGTCACCAACAACCGGATCATCACCCCGTCGGTGCTCGGATTCGAGGCGTTGTACGTCGTCATCCAGACCGCCGCCGTGTACTTCTTCGGCGTGACCGGCCTCGTCGCCCTGCAGGGCCTGGCCCCGTTCGTGGTCCAGGTGGCCGTGATGGTCGTCCTGTCGGTGGTGCTGTACGGGACCCTGCTCAGCGGTCGCCACGCCAACCTGCAGGTGATGCTGCTGACCGGCATCGTGATCGGGATCGGGCTGACGTCGGTGTCGACCTTCATGCGGCGGCTCCTCACCCCGAGCGAGTTCGACGTGCTGGCCGCCCGCATGCTCGGCTCGATCGCCAACGCCGACGGCGGCTACCTGCCCGTGGCGGTACCCCTGAGCCTCGGGGCCGGGGCCCTGCTGTGGCGGCGGGCCCGACGGCTCAACGTGTTCGGTCTCGGCCCCGACACCGCGGCCGACCTGGGCGTCGACCCACGACGCGAGCTACTGATCGTCCTCACCCTCGTCTCGGTGCTGGTCGCCGTGTCGACCGCCCTCGTCGGGCCGATGACCTTCCTCGGGTTCCTCGTCGCCACCCTGGCCTACCAGTTCGCCGACACCAACGACCATCGCCTGATCTTCCCGATCGGGGTACTCACCGGATTCGGCGTGCAGGACGGCGCCTATGTCGTGATGAAGCACGTCTTCTACGCCCAGGGCCTGGTCTCGATCATCATCGAGTTCG
>JBKDZN010000195.1:0-17550 GCA_047971245.1 Acidimicrobiales bacterium | reverse complement strand
ATCCGGGGGGAACGAGGTCGTCATGCCGCGAGCCTAAGGGGATGCGCCGGCAGGCGCCTCCCCGTAGCCATTCATGGCTCTTCGTCGCCGTTGATGGCCGGCTCACGCCCGGGCCACCGCCACCGTGGCCGCCTGACCGTCGCCGACGGTGACCTGGTGGACCCCGTCGGTGGCGGCGGCGCCCGAGGGCGGATCCACGGCCTCCACCCGGTAGTCGGTGGCCAGCGTCTCGCCGGCCACCAGCTCACGGTGCGCCGTGGCCGCCGCCACCACGGCATCACCCCCACCGATGACCAGGGAGATCCGGTCGCTCACCTCGAACCCGGCCTCCCGGCGGGCCTGCTGCACGGCGCGAACCAGGTCTCGGGCCAGGCCCTCCTGTTCCAGGGCCGGGGTGACGGCGGCGTCGAGCACCACGAAGCCGCCGCCGGGCAGGACGGCGGTCAGCGACGATCCGGTCCCGTCACCGGTGGCCTCGGCCACGGTCTCCAGGGTGTACTCCCCGTCCTCCAGCACGATCCCGCCCGCGGTGACGGTGCCGTCGGTGGCCACCGACCAGTCCCCGGACTTGCTCGCCTTGATGACCCCCTGGACCTCCTTGCCCAGCCGTGGGCCGGCGGCGCGGGCGTTGACGGTCAGCTTCCGGCTGATCCCGAAGTCGGCTTCGCCCACCTCCCCCAGGTCGAGCACCCGGACCTCCTTGACATTGAGCTCGTCGGCCATGATGTCCACATGGGGCAGCAGGGCCGCCGGGTCGGGGGCGACCACGGTGAGCCCGGCCAGGGGCAGGCGGACCCGAAGCTTCTCGGCCTCGCGGAGGCTGAGGCCGACCGAGCACACCGAACGGACCTGCTCCATGGCCGCCACCAGCTCCCCGTCGGCGGGAAGTTCGGCGGCATCCGGCCAATCGGCCAGGTGGACCGACCGTTCACCGGTCAGGCCCCGCCAGATCTCCTCGCTGATCAGGGGCAGGAGGGGGGCGGTGACCCGGGTGAGGGTCTCCAGCACCGTGTAGAGGGTGTCGAACGCGGCCGTCGACGAGCCGGCCCCCGCTCCGCCGGTGTCCCAGAACCGTTCCCGCGACCGGCGGATGTACCAGTTGGTCAGCACCTCGGCGAAACCGCGCACGGTGTCGCACGCCCCGGCGATGTCGTAGCGGTCGAGCTGGTCGGTGACCGTCTCGACCAGGTCGTGCAGGGTGGCCAGCACGTACCGGTCGAGCGGGTCGGTGGAGTCCGTCGACCGGGACGCCTGATACCCGGCACCGTCGTTCATGGCGTTGGCGTAGAGGGTGAAGAAGTACCAGCTGTTCCACAGGGGCAGCAGGGCCTGGCGCACCCCCTCACGGATGCCCTCCTCGGTGACGATCAGGTTCCCACCCCGCAGGATCGGACTGGCCATGAGGAACCAGCGCATGGCGTCGGCACCGTCACGGTCGAAGACCTCGTTGTCGTCCGGGTAGTTCCGCAACGACTTGCTCATCTTCTGGCCGTCGTGGCCCAGCACGATGCCGTGGCTGATGCACGACTCGAAGGCGGGCCGATCGAACAGGGCGGTGGCCAGGATGTGCAGGGTGTAGAACCAGCCCCGGGTCTGACCGATGTACTCGACGATGAAATCGCCGGGGAAGTGGTGTTCGAACCATTCGGCGTTCTCGAACGGGTAATGGACCTGGGCGAAACTCATCGACCCGGAGTCGAACCACACGTCGAGCACGTCCTCGACCCGCCGCATGGTGGACCGACCGGTCGGGTCGTCGGGGTTGGGGCGGGTCAGGTGGTCGACGTAGGGGCGATGCAGGTCGGGTTCGCCCTGCTCGTTGACGGGGATCCGACCGAAGTCGCGTTCCAGTTCCTTCAGGGATCCGTACACATCGACCCTGGGATGGGCCGGGTCGTCGGACTTCCACACCGGGATGGGGCTTCCCCAGAACCGGTTGCGGGAGATCGACCAATCCCGGGCGTTGGCCAGCCATTTGCCGAACTGCCCGTCCTTGACGTGTTCGGGCACCCAGGTGATCTCCTGGTTGAGCTCCAGCATCCGGTCCTTGAACGCGGTGACCTCGACGAACCAACTCGACACCGCCATGTAGATCAGCGGCTGCCGGCACCGCCAGCAGTGGGGGTACGGATGATCGTAGGTCTCGTGGCGGAGCAGGACGGTGCCCGGGGTGACCGAGCCGTGCTCACCCCCGCGGGTCATGTTCTTGAGGTGGTCGATGATGAGCGGGTTGGCGTCGAGGACCAGGATGGTCTCGTAGTCGGCCACGGGGAACGTGAACCGCCCGTCCGGGCCGACCGGCACGACCGCTTCGATGCCGGCAGCGTCGGTGACGATCTTGTCCTCCTCGCCGAAGGCGGGAGCGATGTGGACGATGCCGGTGCCGTCCTCAGTGGTGACATAGTCGGCGGGCAGGACCACATGGGCGTCGGGGTGGCCCTCGTAGTAGGAGACCGGCGGGGTGTAGCGGCGCCCCACCAGCTCGGCCCCGGTGTAGCGCGCCACCACCCGTTCGGCGGCGTCGTCGCCCAGCTCCCGGGCGTAGGCGGCCAGGCGGGCCTCGGCGAGCAGGTACCGCTCGGGCCGCCCGGTGGGCCCGTCGGCCTCGACCACGACATAGTCGATGTCGGGACCGACGGCCATGGCCAGGTTGCTCGGGAGGGTCCACGGGGTGGTGGTCCAGATCAGGGCCAGTTCGCCGGAGTCCAGCCGCAGGCCGACGGTGACCGCCGGGTCCTGCCGGGTCTGATAGACCTCGTCGTCCATCCGCAGCTCATGGTTGCTGAGGGGGGTCTGGTCGTTCCAGCAGTACGGCAGGACCCGGAACCCCTCGTAGGCCAGGCCCTTGTCGTACAGGGTTTTGAACGCCCACAGGACCGACTCCATGAAGCTGGGGTTCAGGGTCTTGTAGTCGTTGTCGAAGTCGACCCAGCGGGCCTGGCGGGTGACGTAGGACCGCCATTCGTCGGTGTATTTCAGCACCGCGCTGCGGCACTTCTCGTTGAAGGTCCCGATCCCCAGCTCGAGGATCTCCTCCTTGGTCTTGATGCCCAGCTGGTCCATCGCCTCCAGCTCGGCGGGAAGGCCGTGGGTGTCCCACCCGAACCGGCGTTCCACCCGGTGGCCCCGCATCGTCTGGTAGCGGGGCACCAGGTCCTTCACGTAGCCGGTGAGCAGATGCCCGTAGTGGGGTAGGCCGTTGGCGAAGGGGGGACCGTCGTAGAACACGAACTCGTTGGCGCCGTCGGGACCGGCCTCCCGCTCGGCGATCGACGCCGGGAACGTGCCGTCCTCGGCCCAGTAGGCCAGTACCGCTTCCTCGATCGCGGGGAAACGGGGCAGGGCGGGGACACCGGATCCGGCGTCGGGGGTGCTGGTGGAAACCCGGGGGTAGGCCACGGTCGGTGAACTCCTGCGATGCGACTCGTCGAAGGTGGATTCGAGGACGAGACACCGGCCCGGGATCCGGGGCCGCTCCCGCGGTACCACCTCGATTGCCGCCCGGAGGACCGGGTGACCACTCTTGCCTGAGGTCGTGACGTGACCCGGACGTTCGGTTCTACTGGGCGATGGGATCGCGGTTCTTCCGAAGGCTCACCGCTGATGACGGCTCGGACGCCTGTGGTGGTCAGCGTACCCGCGGCCACCCGCGACCGGGATGGCGTTTCGGCCCCGGACTCCCCTCAGCGGGTGATCTGGCGATCGGGCTCGATCTTGAGGATGACTCGCTCCGAGATAATCTCGGGGGCGTAGTCGGCGCCGGTGTACTTCCGGGACAGGGCATTGATGTTGGTCAGCGCGTCGGGCCCGGTGACGGTGTCGACGACCCGGCCGCGCACCTCGGCGTAGGAGTACGGGTTGGCCGCGTCCCAGATGGCGACGGTGACGCGCGGATCGGTGACCACGTTCTTGAACTTCCGCCGGTGGACCTCGGTGTTGATCACCAGCTGATCCCCGTCGGTGCCGACCCACATCACATGGGTCTGGGGCTGCCCGTTCGGCATGAGGGTGGTGAAGGCGGCGAAGTTGGGGCCCTCGGCCAGGGCGCGAACACGATCGTCGAGCATGTGCGGGACCGTAGCCGACCCTCACCCGGTTCTGTCCCGCCCGGGCGGTGGCCACTTCGACCCGTCTCCGCCCGGGCCCTACCATCGACAAGGTGCGAAAGCGTTTTGCGGCCTTCCTTGCCCCCCACCACCTGCCAGGGGAGGGCTCAGCCCTCCAGCTCCAGCGCGACCTCCGGCTGGTCGAACTGCTCGACGAGCTCGGCTTCGACGAGTTCTGGTGCGGTGAGCATCACTCCACCGGTTGGGAGACCATCGGGTCACCCGAGATGTTCCTGGCCGCCGCCGCGGTGCGGACCGGACGGATCAAGCTCGGCACCGGGGTGGCGTCGCTGCCGTACCACCACCCGTTCAACGTGGCCCAGCGGATCGTCCAGCTCGACCAGATGAGCTTCGGTCGGGCCCTGCTCGGCACCGGGCCCGGCGCCCTCCCCTCCGATGCCCACACCCTCGGGGTCGACCCGATGGTGCTGCGGGACCGCCAGGACGAGGCCATCGGCGTCATCAAGCGTCTCCTGGCCGGTGAGGAGCGCTTCTCCTATGTGTGCGACTGGTTCGAGCTCCACGATGCCGCCCTGCAGATCCTCCCGTACCAGGAGATGATCCCGATGGCCACGGCCTCCATGGTCAGCCCGTCGGGAATGACCCTGGCCGGCAAGTACGGGATGGGGGTGCTCTCGATCGGGTCGATGTCCACCGAGGGCCTGGCGTCACTGCCGTTGCAGTGGAGCTTCGCCGAGGAGTCGGCGGCCGAACACGGCCAGACGGTCGACCGGGCCGACTGGCGGGTCATGTTCAACTTCCACCTCGCCGAGACGGCCGAACAGGCCCGGGCCGACGTGGAACACGGTCTGCTGCGCTGGCACAACGAGTACAACGTCGGCACCCTGATGCGCCCCGGCCTCAAACCGCTCGACTCGACCGCGGAGGCGATCGCCTTCTACGGGGAGGGGGAAGGGTCGGCCGGGGTGATCGGCACCCCCGATGACCTCATCGCCCGCATCAGGGAGATGGACGAGGTCACCGGCGGGTTCGGGGTGATGATGGGATTCATCAACGACTGGGCCAACCCGGAGGCCACCCGCCGCAGCTGGGACCTGGTGGCCCGCCACGTCATTCCCGAGATCAACGGCCAGCTCACCCCGATGCGGGCCTCCACCCGCTTCGTGCAGGAGAACCGGGAATCGTTCGAGCGGGCCGGCAAGGCCATCATCTCGAAGATCATGGACAACGAACGGGCCGCGGCCGCCTTCAGCGCCGCCGGCGCCGGCGCGGCCAAGGCCCCGATCGCCCCCCATACCGCACCCGAGCGGGCCCCCGACGCCTGATCCCGGCGGGAATCGGGGAATGCCGGGTGCCCCCGGTCGGTTTCGATCAGGACCATCCATCCCCGCCTCGGGGAGTATCCCTTCGCAGGATCATCGTCAGCACGGCGGTCGGGTCCCCTGACCCGTCCGCCCGGTGATCCGGGCCGGCCACTGGGTGGCCGGCGGGAAAGACCGCAGGCAGCCACGAAAGGGCTCACGCGCCTTGCGTCCCACCGTTCGACTCGGTCGAGTCGCCTCCGTTCCTATCGGCCTCCACTGGTCGATTCTCCTGATCGCCGCCGTGGTCGTCTCCGGCCTGGCCGGCACCATCCTCCCGTCCATCGCTCCGGGCTACGGCTCGGCGCTCTACCTGATCGCCGCCCTGTCCGGCGGCGTCGCCTTCCTCGCCTCGATCGCCGCCCACGAGCTCGGCCACGCGGTGGTCGCCCGCCGCGAGGAGGGCCCCGTCCAGGGGATCACCCTGTTCGCACTCGGCGGGGTGGCCAGCATGGGCTCCGAGGCGTCCACCCCCGGCGGTGCGGCCCGGATCGCCGCCGCCGGACCGGCCGTCAGCGTCGGCCTGGCCCTGGGTGGGGCCGGCGTCGCCTACGGCCTGGCCGCCCTGGGCACCCCGGCCCTGATCGTGGCCGCCGTGGCCTGGCTGGCCGTGGTCAACGGGGGGCTCGCCCTGTTCAACCTGCTTCCGGTGCTCCCCCTCGACGGGGGCCGCATCCTGCAGGCCCTGCTGTGGCGCCGGTCCGGTGACCGCACCCAGGCCACCATCAGTGCCGCCCGGGTCGGCCGCCTCGGCGGCTGGGCCATCGTCCTGCTCGGCCTGTGGGAACTGACCCGCACCGGTGCCGGCCTGTGGACCGTCATGATCGGCGGCTTCGTCATCATCGCGGCTCGCTCCGAGGAGATGCGGGCCCGGTTCACCCGCTGGACCCAGGCCAACGGCCTTGGGCGCCACCAGTCCACCTGGGGTTACGGCCCTCCCGGCCGCCCCGGAGCCGGTCCCGCCCGGCAACCCGGCCCCGGACGGCCCGGCCCGGTGATCGACGTCGACTGGTGGGAGAACCCGCCCACCAGTCCGCCGGCCCCCCAGCCGCCCCAGGTCGGCCCCATGGCGGGCACCGGATCGTCGCCCCGAGCGTGAACTCGTCCCCCTCCGGCCCCGTTCAGTAGCGTTCACCGCCATGGATCTGACCGATCGAACAGCAGTGATCACGGGCGGGGCCGGAGGGATCGGTCGGGCGACCGCCGAGGCCTTCCTGGCCGCCGGGGCCAGGGACGTCACCATCGTCGACCTCGACCCCGGGGCCGTGGCGGCCACCGCCGACCGTCTCGGCTGTGTCGGCGTCGCCGCCGATGTCACCGACGAAGCCCAGGTGGTCGGGCTCGTCGAGGCCACCATGGATCGGGCCGGGCCGATCGATGTGTTCTTCTCCAACGCCGGGGCCGGGGCCTCGGGCGGGGTCGAAGCGGAGAACGACGCCTGGCAGCGTCAGTGGGAGCTGCACGTCATGGCCCATGTGTACGCCTCCCGGGCCGTGCTCCCTTCGATGATCGCCCGGGGCGAGGGCTACCTGGTCCACACCGCCTCGGCCGCCGGCCTGCTGGCCGCCATCGGTTCGGCCCCGTACTCGGTCACCAAGGCCGCCTGCATCAAGCTGGCCGAGTGGGAGTCGATCACCTACGGGGACGACGGGATCCGGGTCTCGGTGCTCGCCCCGCAGGGGGTCAACACCGCCATGGCCCCGAAACAGCTCGGCGACGGCGGCACCGACGGCATCATCGAGGCCTCCGAGGTTGCCGACGCCATCGTGGCCACATTGGCGGCCGAACGGTTCTTCGTGCTCCCCCACCCCGAGGTGGGTGACTATGTGGTCCGCAAGGCCACCGACCCCGACCGCTGGCTCGGGGGCATGCGACGACTCCGCGCCCGCTCGCTCGACGGTTCCTGACCCCCCACCCGCCGACCTGCTGTACGTCCCGCAGTACATAAAGCTCCGGGTATCCGGGGCCGATAGAGGCCGGGTGACGGTAGAGGCGCACATGATCCGTTACGAGTCACTGTTCGCCATGACCGAGCGGCTCACCACGGCCGACTCGGTGGAGGCGTGCGCCGCGGCGGCCGCCGACCATCTCAAGCACGTCGCCAACGTGGCCGCGTCCCGGATCCTGATCCAGCGGAAGCCCTGCTTCCTGGTCGTCGAGGCCTCCCGGGACGGGGTGGTGACCAACGAGCTCCCCGAACTCCTGCCGTGGGACGCGGCGCGCTGGAACACCTCCCGATCCCAGCAGCTCGACCGCTGCCAGCTCCGGAAACCGATTGAAGGCGCCCCCGAATCGTTGATCGACCCGGCCATCGGGTCACTGGTGGTCGTCCCGTTCGAACGCCCTGGCCAACCCCGGTGCGTGCTCCTGGCCGCCAGCCGGAGTGACGTCCTGCCCGCCATCGACCTCAAGTTCCTCAACATGGCCGGGGCCCTGCTCTGCGACCAGCTCGGCACCATCGTGCTGCGCCGCGAGCTGATCCAGACCCTCGAGGAACACGCGTGGCGTGACGGGCTCACCGGCATCGCCAACCGGCGGGCCGTGATGGAGATCATGACCAAGGAACTGTCGACCAGCCGCCGCCACTCCCACCCCATCGGGGTCCTCCTGGCCGACGTCGACCACTTCAAATCCGTCAACGACACCTTCGGCCATCATGTCGGCGACATCGTCCTGCAGGAGACGGCCCGACGCCTCACCGCCCTGGCCCGCGACGGGGATTCGGTGGGCCGCTACGGGGGCGAGGAGTTCCTGTTCGTGCTGCACCACTGCTCCTCGGCGGGTCTGCGGGCCGTGGCCGAGCGGATCCGGACCCGGTTCAGCGACCATCCGTTCGCGGTGAAGGACAATGATCACTCCTTCGGCCTGCCGATCACCCTCAGCCTCGGCGGGGCCAGCACCGACGCCCATCCCGATGCCGACGCCGACGAGCTGATCCGGCTGGCCGACGAGGCGCTCTACGAGGCCAAGAACGCAGGGCGGAACCGGGTCGGGATCCACCAGGCGGACGGCCCCACCGTGGTCGCCGCACCGTCCGCGTGATCCCCGCCGCCGGCCGGCCGGCGGGGAGGTTTCACCGCGACGACGGGTGATGTCGGCGTCGTCGTGGGCCACCATGGACCCACGATCGACCCCGACCCGAAGAGCCGCTCGTGATCGCACTCATCTCCTTCCTGGCCCTGGTGGCCATCTTCCTGACCGCCGCCCGCGTCGCCTCCGTCGCCCTCGAAGCCACCGGTATGGCCCGGGACTCGGCCGAGTTCCAGGCCCGATCCGCCCTGCTCGGCGTAGGCTTCACCACCTCGGAGGCCGAGGACATCACCCGCCACCCGACCCGGCGCCGCATCGTCCTGTGGCTGATGACGTTCGGCAACGCCGGCATCATCACCGGCATCGGCTCCTTCATCCTCACCTTCGGCGGCTCCGGCACCACCCGGCAGACGGTCGAACGATCGGGGGTGCTGGTGGCGGGCCTCGTGCTGATGCTCCTGTCGGTCCACACCCGGACGGCCAACCACGTCATCGACTCGGCGACCCGGTTCATCCTGACCCGGTTCACGTCGCTCGACACGAGGGATTTCGCCGCCCTGCTCCGGTTCGAGGCCGACTACACCGTGTCGGAGTTCCACGCCCACCCCGACGAGTGGATGGTCGATCATCGCCTCGCCGACCTCCAGCTCACCCAGGAGGGGGTGCTGGTCCTCGGTATCCACCGGACCAACGGGGTGTTCATCGGCGCCCCGACGGGTGACACGATGATCCATGTGGGCGACCAGATCCTGGCCTACGGGCGGACCGCGGTGCTCCGCGAGCTGGCCGGGCGCACCATACGGGGTGGCGACAAGGCGCACGCCGATGCCGTGCACCAACACCGCCGCCTGTTGCGCCGCCAGGCCGACGAAGGCAACTGACCACTGGGCTATCTCACCCGGGCCGGGAGCGACGCGGCCGCCCGGCGAGCGCCGTCCGGTCGGGCCGGCGCCGGGCTCGGGCGGTGGACAACCGGTGGACGGGACCGTGGATGACCCACCTCCACCTCTGGACAACACCGGAAACCCGGGGGACAACCCTGTGTCTATCGGGAAACCTCTTGACCCCCGGGGCCCCGGGGAGCAGGATCGGTGCCATCCCGAGCGGGTCGAACCGCCCGGGGTCGCAACGGGATCCATGGGGATCGGTCTCGCTCGAATGGCCAGGTGGTTCCGGCCACTGGGGTCATCGCTGACCGGCAACGAGCGCGCCCAGTCTCCGACCCGGATCCAGCCGATCGGGAGCACGTGCTCAGGCGTGCGCCCGATCCGGGTCCGACACGTTCAAAATCCGGGTCCCGTTCCGTGGGAGACGTTCCCCCGCCCGGCCGATCCGACCTGGTGACCGTCCGGGCGGGGAACGTCTCTCCTCCCCAATGAGCCCCGGCACCGGACCGGAGGATTCACGTCCTCCGGTCCGTGCGACGTCCGGACCGACCGGTAGGGTCGCGGGCATGGACCGCTACGACGTGGCCGTCATCGGCGCCGGCCCGGCCGGATCGGCAGCCGCCATCACCGCCGCCCGGGGCGGAGCATCCGTGGTCGTGATCGACAAGGCCCCCTACGGGCGGGACAAGGTGTGTGGCGACGGTCTGACCCCACGCGCCGTCGGCGCCCTCGACGAGCTCGGCATCGGGCTCGAGGGCGCCCACCGGATCAGCGGGCTGAGGATGATCGCCGGTCGCACCGAACGGGAGCTGGACTGGCCCTCCGGGACCCGGTTCCCCGACCACGGCGCGGTGTGGCCCCGCCGGCGGCTCGACGCCACCCTGATCGACGTGGCCGCCAAGGCCGGCGCGGAGCTCGTCTGGGAGACCGAGGCGACCCCCACCGTCGACAACGACCGGGTGACCGGGGTGGTCGCCGGCGGGCGACGCATCGCCGCCGACCTGGTGGTGCTGGCCGCGGGCGCGCCGGGAACGGCCGCCCGATCACTCGGCGCCGAACGCGACACGAACGAACCGTTCGGCCTGGCCATCCGGACCTACGCCGAATCGCCCCGCCACGGCGAACGCCTGCTCGAGGCCTGCCTCACCCTGACCGACCCCGACGGCACCGCGGTGCCCGGGTACGGCTGGATGTTCCCCTGCGGCGACGGCACCGTGAACATCGGGGTCGGCGCCCTGTCCACCATGAAGAACTTCAAGCAGCTCAACCTGAACCACCTGTTGGGCACCTATCGCGGTCTGGTCGGTGACCGCTGGTCGCTCGGCCCCGACCTCGAACGGCCGCGGGCCTGGCGCCTGCCGATGCGAACCGTTCGCCGCTACGGCCCGGGTTGGGTGGCCGTCGGCGACGCCGCCGGCCTGATCAATCCGATGAACGGCGAAGGGATCGACTACGCCCTCGAATCCGGCGTGCTCGCCGCCCGGCTCCACCTCGAGGACCCCGCCCGGGCCCCCCGCCGCTACGACGCCGAGATCGGTCAGCGATTCGACCGGTTCCTGCGGACCGGGCGGCGCTTCTCGTTCCTGATCGGCCGCCCCCACATCCTGCGCGCCGGCCTGCGGCTGGCCGTCGGCACCCAGGCCGCCGCCAACCTCACCCTGCAGGTGATGGGAAACCTGATCGACGCCGAAACCCCGGGCGCCCCTGGCAACCTGCTGCGAGTAGCTGATACATGTTTAGCTGCCGCTGAGCCGGTCCTTCGCCGAGGCAGCGACATGTGATGCGCGCCCGTCCCTCTGTCCACCGGTGACCACCATTTCTCGCCCATGCCTGTGAGCCACAATCTCTTCGAGCTGTTCGCCAGCCGTTTCGCCGATACCTATTACGAGCCGTTCCTGACCATCCCGCTCGGCCCGTCGGTCAGCTACGCCGACGTCGACCGCCGCAGCGCGGCCATCGCCGCGGTGCTGGTGGAGGGCGGCGCGGTGGCCGGCGACCGGGTCGTCGCCCAGGTCGAGAAGTCGATCGACGCGGTCGCCCTCTACTGGGCCTGCCTCCGCACCGGCCTGGTGTACGTCCCGCTCAACACCGCCTACACCGCCGAAGAGGTCGGCTACTTCCTCGGCGACGCCGAACCGGCGGCCTTCGTCTTCACCCCGGAGCGGACCGAGAGCCTGGTCGCCGTGGGCGACATCGTCGGGGTGCCGAGCATGTACACCCTGGGCGTCTACGGGGAGGGGTCGTTGGCGGAACTGGCCGACGAGACGGCCGGGCTCAAGATGGTGGTGCCCCGCCAGGCCGACGACCTGGCCTGCATCCTCTACACCTCCGGCACCACCGGACGGTCGAAGGGGGCGATGCTCACCCACGCCAATCTGGCCAGCAACGGCATCGCCCTGCACCGCATCTGGCGGTTCGCCGAGGGTGACGTCCTGCTCCACTGCCTCCCGATCTTCCACGTCCACGGCCTGTTCGTGGCCCTGCACTGCGCCATCCTCAACGGCTCCGAGGTGCGGTTCCTCCCCCGCTTCGACCCGATGACCGTGATCGACGAGCTGCCCCACTCCACGGTGATGATGGGGGTTCCCACCCAGTACGGGCGCCTCCTGGCCGAGCCGGAGTTCACTCCCGACGTGACGGCCGGGATGCGCCTGTTCACCTGCGGGTCGGCGCCGCTGACCCAACCGGTGTTCCAGGAGTTCCAGCACCGCACCGGCCACACCATCTGCGAGCGATACGGCATGACCGAGTGCGGGATCATCACCTCCAACGCGCTGGAGGGGCCCCGCTCGGCGGGCACCGTCGGCTACCCCCTCCCCAAGGTGGAGGTCCGGGTGGTGGCCGACACCGGCACCCCGGTGGACGACGGTGAGGTCGGCGTGCTCGAGGTCAAGGGGCCGAACGTGTTCGCGGGTTACTGGCAGAGCCTGTCGAAGACCGAAGAGGTCATGACCCCGGACGGCTACTTCCACACCGGCGACATCGCCACCATGGGAGCCGACGGTCGGGTCACCCTCATCGGTCGGGTCTCCGACATGATCATCTCCGGCGGGTTGAACGTGTACCCCAAGGAGGTCGAGGTCCTGATCGACGATGTGGACGGGGTGGACGAGTGCGCAGTGGTGGGCCTCCCCCACCCGGATCTGGGTGAAGGGGTGACGGCGTTCGTGGTGGTCGACCCCAAATCCGGGCTCGACGAGGACCTGGTGCGGGAAGCCATCGTGACCAGGATCGCCAGTTTCAAGCAGCCGAAGCTGTACTTCTTCGTCGAGGAACTGCCCCGCAACGCCATGGGCAAGGTGCAGAAGTCCGTCCTCCGCAACGAGCACAGCGCGGCGTTCGAGTTCCACGATCTGTAACCGGGACGGGCCGCACCCCGGGGATCGGGTGGGCGAGCGCTCAGGCCGGCGGCGGGCGGAAGAACACCGCGAGCTGCAGGACCCCGGCGCCCAGCCCCAGCACCAGGGCGATGGCCAGGCCGGTGAACCCGTTGAGGCTGTCGGTCAACCCGAACGCGGCGTCGAGCGACCAGTCGCCCGGGCCGAGACCGGCGACCGCCGCGGCGGCCACGGCGATGACCGCGGTGTACTCCCACCCGTCCTTCACGATGCCGAAGCCGTTCCGGCGGTGGACCGCCCAACCGGCCACAACCATGATGCCGATCATGCCCGCGGCCGCGAACGGGGTGAGCAGGCCGACGGCGAGCCCGATACCGGTCAGCATCTCCATGCTCCAGGCCAGGTTGGCGTGGAGGGAGCCGGGACGCATCCCGATCGAATCGAACCATCCGGCGGTGCCGGCGATCCCACCCCCGCTGAACCGCTTGGCCCAGCCGTGGTAGGCGAAGGTCAGGCCGATGAACACGCGGAACACCAGCAGGACGACGTCGAACTCGGTGGCGGTCAGATCATTCACGAATGGTCCTCACAGGTTGTGGTCTCCGTCGACTATGAAAGTGCCGATGATCCGACTGGCTCAAGCTACCGACGTCGATGCCTGTGTGGTCACCTTCGGGCGGGCATTCGCCGAGGACCCGGTCATGCGCTGGCTGTTCCCCGGCGACGACGAGTACGCCACCGACGGCCGCGCCGTCCAACGCCACCTGGTACACCGGTTCCTGGCCCTCGGGAGCCTGTGGTGCACCGACGACGCCGTGGCCATGGCCGGCTGGATCCCACCCGGACGGCCCGAACCCGACGAGGAAGCGGTTCCCGCCGCCTCGATCGACCATCCCGCCGAGCGGATCGGCCGCCTGATCGCCCTGCGCAACGCCCTCGCCGCCAACGAGCCGCCGGAGCCTCACTGGTACCTGAACATCCTCGGCACCCACCCCGACTGGCAGCGGCGGGGTCTGGGCGCCGCCCTCATGGCGGAGGTGTTCCCCCGGTCGGAACGGGACGGGGTCCCGTGCTATCTCGAAACCGAATCGACGGAGCTGGTGGCCTACTACCGGAGCCACGGGTTCGAGGTGCGGTCGACCTGGCGGCCCGAACCGGACGGTCCTCCGATGTGGGGCATGATCCGGCCGGTCGGGTCAGCCGCCTGAACCCGTCACGAGGGTGAACTGGATCCGGCGGTTGGCGGCCCGGCCCTCCTCGGTGGCGTTGTCGCCGACCGGGTCGGCGGCGCCGGCACCCCGCCCCGTGATCCGGGTCTCACCAACCCCCAGCTCGACCAGTCTGGCCACCACCGCGTCGGCCTGTTGCTGGGTGCGGGTGGTCTGCTGGGTCTCGTCGCCGGTGTTGTCGGTGTAGCCCACCACCTCGACGGTGTCGGACGGCACCTGGTTGAGGAGCCCGGCGATCTGGGTGAGCACCGGGTCGCTCTCGGGGGTCAGTTCGGCCGAGTCGGCGACGAAGACGACCGGGGTGGCCAGCACCAGCTCATTGATCTGGGTCTGGATCTCGGTGGTGCGTTGGGCGTCCCCGGCGATCACCAGGCCACTGGTGTCGATCCTGATCTCGGGCAGCTGTTCCAACAGGCGAGAACTGAAGGTCCCGATCCGCTGGTCGGAGCTGTCCAGGCGGCCGGTGGCCCGCACCACGCCGCCGGTGAGGGTGGTGTTGCCGACCGTGAGGGCGACGGTATCGACGTTGCCGACCCCCCACGCTTCCTCGGCCGCGGTGGTCACCGCGCCGACCACCCCGTCGTCGGGAACCACCCCGGTCAGGCTGACCCGGTCCCCTTCGAGGGTCATGGTCACATCGATCGGGGGGCGGGACGCGTCGACGAAGCTGACGTCGAAACCTCGGTCGTCGAGTCCCAACTCCTCGATGAGCCGGGTGTGGAGGGTGGCCGCCCGTTCGTCGGCCTGATTGGCCGAGCCGACGAAGCGGAGGGTGCCGCCGTCGAAGGAGGCACCCTCCTCGAGGTCGATCTCGTCGATCACGTTCTGGTCGCCGTAGATCTTGCGGCTGAGGTCGACGATCCGGGCCTCGGCGGCCTCATCGGGTACCCGGCCGCTGACAACGACGACATCGTTCTCGATCCGGACCACGATCTGGACCGGATGGGCGTCGGCCCCCACCGGGGAGATGATGGCCACGTCGGTGGGCCGTGGACCGCTGCAGGCCCAGCCGAAACCGGACAGGCCGACGAACACCACCACCAGGACGCCGAGGTAGGCCCAGGCGCTCCGCTGCTCGCTGTCGAGCTCACCGCGGTACTGCTCGGCGAGTTTCCGCATGCGGGTGGACCGCCGCCAGGTGCGGGGGGTCCGGTCGCCGGGTTCGGGGGCCGGTTCGAGTCCCTCGAAGTCGGCGACGAGATCCGGCTCGGATTCGGCGAGGACGGCGGACCCGGGGGCCGGGGAACCGGCCGCCGGTCGACGTTCGGGACGCTCAGGGGGTGGGACCCGGCGGCGCGGCGGGGCCGGGTCGTGCCCGGCCGAATAGCCGGCATCGTAGGGCGGGGGGTAGATGTCCCCGGTGAAGGACCCGTCCGCCTCGTCGGGGCTGCTCGACCAACCCTGATCCGATGAGGTGGTCCGGGGTGGGAGGTGGCCGTCGTGGGGCGAGCCGTCGAAGCCGGGATGGTCCAGAACCGGGTCGGGCGGCTCACCACGGTCCGGGCGTCGTTCCGCCCGACGTTCCGCCTCCCGGTAGTGGGCCAGCAGGGCGGAGTCGTCGGGTTCGTCGAGGACCAGGTGTTCGTCACCCAGGGTCCGGCCGAGTTCGCCGGAGGCCAACCCGACCGTGTCGAGGCCGCCGTCGTCGTACTCGTTGGCCTCGAACCCGTCGGGACGGCGGTCCGGCCGGGACGAGCGGTTGCGGAACGGGAGCTTCATGGAGTCTCGGTTTCGGGCAGCCGGCTCAGGGCGTCGGCCACCCGCTCCTCGGGGTAGTCGTAGTCGACGATGTCACCGGCCAGGAACCGGGCGTAGGCGGCCAGGTCGAGATGGCCGTGACCGCACAGGGCGGTGAGGATCACCCGCTCCTCACCGGCTTCCCGTGCGTGGAGGGCGGCCCGGATGGCCGCGGCGAGGGCGTGGGTTGGCTCGGGGGCGGGCACGATGCCTTCGGTGCGGGCGAACCGGATCCCGGCCTCGAAGCACTCGGTCTGGGGAATGGCCTCGGCCTCGATCAGCCCCAGCTCGTAGATGTGGGACAGCAGGGGCGCCATCCCGTGGTAGCGGAGACCGCCGGCGTGGATGGGGTCGGGCACGAAATCGTGGCCGAGGGTGTGCATCTTCAGCAGGGGGGTCATCCCCGCCGTGTCGCCGTAGTCGTAGGCGTAGACCCCCTTGGTGAGGGTGGGGCAGGCCGCCGGTTCGACCGCCTGGATGGTCGGTGACATGGTGCCGGCCAGCTTCTCCCGGAGGAACGGGAAGGCCAGGCCACCGAAATTCGAGCCGCCCCCGGTGCAGCCGACGATCAGGTCGGGCACGTCACCCACCCGGGCCAGTTGCAACAGGGCCTCTTCGCCGATGATCGTCTGGTGCAGCAGCACATGGTTGAGGACGCTGCCGAGGGCGTAGCGGATCCCGGGGTCGGGTGCGGCCACCTCGACCGCCTCGGAGATCGCCAGGCCGAGGCTGCCCGGGGTGTCCGGGTCGGCGGCGAGGGCGGCCCGACCGGCCGCGGTCAGCTCCGAGGGGCTGGGATGGACCGTGGCCCCGAACGTCTCGATCATGGCCTTGCGATACGGCTTCTGGTCGTACGAGGCGCGGACCTGCCAAACCTCGCACTCCATCCCGTAGAGGGCGCAGGCGAAGGCCAGGGCGGTACCCCACTGGCCGGCCCCGGTCTCGGTGGTCAGCCTGGTGACGCCCTCGGCCGCGTTGTAGTAGGCCTGCGGGACGGCGGTGTTGGGCTTGTGGGACCCGGCCGGGCTCACCCCTTCGTACTTGTAGTAGATCTTGGCCGGGGTGCCGAGCGCCTTCTCCAGGCGATGCGCCCGGTAGAGGGGGGAGGGTCGCCACAGCCGGTAGACGTCGAGCACCTCGGCGGGAATGTCGATGTAGCGGTCGGTGGAGACCTCTTGGGCGATCAGAGCGGCCGGGAACAGGGGGGCGAGATCGTCGGGGCCGACCGGCTGCCGGGTCCCCGGGTGCAGGGGAGGCGGCGGGGGTGCGGGCAGGTCGGGGACGATGTTGTACCAGCGGGTCGGCATCTCCGACTCGTCGAGCAGGATCTTGTGGTTCGCCGACAGATCAGCCATGAGGTCGCCTTTCTCTCCTCCCGACCGCCAGGGCCAGCAGGTGCTCGGCTGTCATCGTAGTGGTGGCACGCCCGACGCCCCCGACGTCATTCGATCTCGATCAGCTCCTCGAACTCGAGGAAGATGCACTCCCCCGGGCAGTCGGAGGCGGCGTGCACCACGTCGGCCTCGGCCTCGACGGGCACGACGGCCAGCTCGAACGACCCCCCGGGGTCGTTGAAGACCTTGGACCCCTCCACACAGTAGGCGATGCCGTCCTCGAGGATGGTGAAAACCGACGGGGCGTGGTCGGTGCACAGCCCGTCGCCGGTGCAGAGGTCCTGGTCAATCCAGACCCGGAGCCTGCCACTGGCCGACGGGGTGCCCCCGTTCGTCGACGCGGCGGCCGGGCCGGTGCCGTTGGACGCCGAACCGTTGGGGGAACCGGGGGCCGGGGGTGGTCCGTTCACTCGATCCAACGGTAGCCGCGAACCGGGGCACCGACCCGACCGGGCCCGGGGTGGGCGGACCGGGGCGCCGACCCGACGAACGCGGCACCAGGCGGAA
>JBKDZN010000194.1:0-23030 GCA_047971245.1 Acidimicrobiales bacterium | reverse complement strand
CCGCGTTCGATCATGGCGATCCGCCGGCCGTCGAGCGACGGGGGGATGGCGTTGCCCGATCCGCTGCCCACGATGATCAGGTCGTATGTGTCGGCCATTAGGGGCGGTCTCCCGGAGGGTCGGTGTCGGATGGAGGGGTGGCGGACGGTGGGGTGCCGGGTGGATCGCTGCCGGCCGGATCGGCCGGCGACGAACCGTTGGCCGACGAACCGTTCGCCGACGACGAGCCGTTGGTCGAGGACGAACCGGCGGCCGGAGTGGACGGTGCCGGATCGGGGGCCGGGAAGTCCTCGGGTTTGGCCGGCGTCATGCCCAGGTCGACCGCGGTCCAGAACGTCCGGCTGATCGGATGGATCAGGATCGGCACGAACAGGGCGATGGCCACATTGACCAGGACGAGCGGCACCACCGGGATGTCGGGCAGGAACACGATCACCCCGATCACGGTGGCGATCAGCAGGATGCCGAAACTGATGATGGTGTTCATCCCGATCGCGCCGATCCAGTGGCCCTCGATCCGCTCGAAATGGAGGCCGCATCGGGGGCAGTCGTCGACCATCTCGACCCACCAGCGGAACAGGTGGCCGGATCCGCAGTAGGGGCAGCGACGGGTGGCCCCCCGCCACAGCATCCGGCCCAGGCCCGGTTGTTCGACGGTGGAGGTCACGGTGTCCAGCCTCGCAGGCGCTCGACCGCCTCGGTCATCTCGCCGGTCGAGCCGGCGTACGACAACCGGATCCACCGGTCACCCCGGACCGGGTCGAAGTCGACGCCGGGGGTGACGGCGACGGCGACGTCGGCCAACCACCGTTCCGCCAGCCCGGTGGCGGTCAGGCCGGTGTGGGCGACGTCGAACCACAGGTAGAACGCCCCGTCGGCCGGGGCCAGCCGGTCGAAGCCGATGCCGGCCATCCCGTCGATGAGGATCCGCCGGTTGGTCCGGTAGCGCTCCACGTTGGCGTCGAGCTCGTCGATCCCGTCGAAGGCGGCGAGCCCGGCGATCTGGCTGAGCGTCGGCGGGGCGATGGTCAGACTCTGGGCCAGGCGTTCCATGGCTGCGACCGGCTCGGGCGGCGCCACCACCCAACCGAGGCGCCAGCCGGTCATCGAGAAGTACGTGGAGAAACTGTTGACCACGATGACATCCCGGTCATGGCTCAGCGCCGTGGCGGCCGGTCCGGTGAAGGTGATGCCGTGGTAGATCTCGTCGCACACCAGGGTCACGCCCCGGTCGCGGCACCAGTGGGTGAGATCGGCCAGGTCGCGGTCGCTCAGGACGGTGCCGGTCGGATTCGACGGGCTGGCCACCACCAGGCCGTCGAGGGGGCCGGCGGCGTCCAGTTGTTCGACCGTGGGCCGGAACCCGGTGTCGAGCCCGACCGGGACCGGCACCACCTCCACCCCGAGGGCCAGCAGATCGTTGCGGTAGCACGGGTAGCCGGGCTCGATCACCGCCACCCGTTGGCCGGGGTCGAAGCAGGCCAGGAAGATGAGCACGAACGCGCCGGAGGCGCCGGTGGTGATGAGGATCGAGCGTTCCGGATCGACCTCCAGGTCGTGGCGTTCCCGGTACCAGTCCGAGATCCTCCGGCGCAGCGCCCGGGTGCCGGCCGCCCCCGTGTAGCCGAGCCGGTCGTGGTCGATGGCGTCGCGGGCCGCGGCGAGGGCCGGCGCCGGCGCCGGGGTCGACGGTTGACCGACCTCGAGGTGGAGGACCCGGGCTCCGTCGGCCTCGCGGGCCTCGGCGGCCCGCATGACCTCCATGACGTGGAACGGCGGTACCGAGCTCCGTCGGGACAGTGGTGGCATGCCCATCGGTGCGCACCCTAATCGCTGGCGGAGGCCATCTTGCCGACCAGGCGGGTCAGGAGCCGGGCTAGGTCGGCCTGTTCGGCCGCGGAGAACCCGGCGAGCACGTCGACCAACCATTCCCGCCGGGCGGTCTGGATCCGCCGGCAGGCGTCTTCTCCCTTGTCGGAGAGGGAATGTAGGCTGGCTCGACCGTCAGACGGGTCGGGCCGACGCTCGACGTAGCCGGCGGCCACCAGCCGGCCGACCGAGCGGCTGGCGGTGGAGATGTCGACCCCGATCACCTCGGCCAGCCGGGACATCCGGGACGGGCCCAGCTCCCGGAGCCGGTGCAGCAGCACGATCCCCGACCGCTCGATGTCGATCCCGGCGCGGCGCAGGATGGCGTGATAACCCCGACGATCGCTGTTGGTCCGCCCCAGTTCGAGCAGGGCGTCCTCGATGACGATGAGCGGGTCAGGTGTCACGAGGACAGTCTAGATCCCCGACCCATATAGTTGGTTGGCCTAACCAAACATCTGCCAGACTGACGGGACCGACCAGCATCAGTCCCCTGCCGGAGAGGAAACGATGGCCACGAGACCCGTCGACACAACCTCGAGCTCCACGTCGCCACGCCGTGGTGATCAGGGCTCCGCCCCCGAACCGTCAGGGCCGACAGGACGGCGGTTCGACGAACGCTGGATCGCCATGTTCGTGGTCCTGTTCGGCACCTTCATGGTGGTCCTGGACACCACGGTGGTGAACCTCGGCCTGGCGTCGCTCCAGCGGGAGTTCCAGGTCGGCGCCGGTATCGAGTGGGTGCTCACCTCCTACCTGGCCGCGGTCGGCGTGGCCCAGACCGCCAGTGGTTGGATGGCCGACCGGTTCGGACGCAAGCGGATCTTCATCGCCGCCATGGCCGGTTTCACCGTGACCTCGCTGGCCTGCGCCCTGGCCTGGAGCTTCGAGGTGCTGGTCGCCGCCCGGGTCTTCCAGGGCCTGGCCGGCGGCATGCTCATGCCGGTGGCCATGGCCATGATCTACGAACTGTTCGAGCCCACCGAGCGGGGCCAGGCCATGGGTTACTTCGGGATCGCCATGATGGTGGCCCCCGCCATCGGCCCGGTGCTGAGCGGCACCCTCATCACCTCACTGTCGTGGCGCTGGCTGTTCCTGATCAATGTCCCGATCGGGCTGGTCGGGGTACCGGTGGCCATCATGCTCCTGCGGGACAGCGGGGTTCGGCGGTCCACCCCGTTCGATGCGGTGGGGCTGCTGCTGGCCGGCACGTCCCTCACCACCCTGCTCGTCGGGGTCAGCCAGGGCAGCACCTGGGGTTGGGCGTCGCCGGCGACGGTCAGCCTGCTGGTCGTCGGCCTGGTGCTCGGCGCGACCTTCGTGTTCCACGTGCGTCGTTCCAGCCATCCCCTGATCGACCTGACCATCATGGCCAAGCCGGTGTTCGCCCTGGGCATGGCGGCCATCGCCCTGATGACGGTGGCCCAGTACGGCCGGCTGGTGTTCATCCCCCTGCAGCTGAGCGGGGTGCGGGAGGTCGCCGAGATCAGGGTCGGGCTGGTGATGCTGCCGTCCGCGTTGGGCATGGCGGTCACCATGCCCATCGGCGGGCGCCTCGTCGATCGGATCGGAGCCCGGATACCGGTGTCCATCGGGGCCGGGGTGCTGGGGCTGTCGTTCGTGGCCATGGCCCAGATCACCCTGACCACTCCCCTGCTGGTCATCTCCGCCATCCTCTTCGTCGGCGGGCTCGGGTCGGGGATGGCGATGATGTCACCCAACATCGTGGCCATGAACAGTGTCGAAACCCGCCGGGTGGCCCAGGCCACCGCCCTGTCAAGCGTCAGCCGGCAGGTGGCGGCCGCGGTGGGGGTCGCCATCCTGGCCGCCGTGTTCGCCAGTGCCCAGGCCGCCAACCCGCCGGTCTCACCGGCCGCCATCGAACAGCCGTACCACACCGTGTTCTGGTTGTCGGCGGCGCTGTTGGCCGTGGCGGTCGTGGTGGCCCAGTTCCTGCCCGGCAAGGCCCAGGCCCTCGAACTGCAGGCCCAGCGGGCCGCCGAGATGGACCAGGTCGACGGGCCCGGTGCGGCGAGCCATGTCGAGGTGATCTGACCCCCCGCCCACCGGTCGGGGCCGGCGGCCGGTAGACGGGCACGCGGCCAGCCGCGAGAGTTAGGGCCATGCCCGACCATCACCCCCCTGCGCCTCGGCCCTTCGCGCCTCGCTCCCCCGGGTCCGGTTCGACCGCCCCGGCCCGGCCATGAACCGGATCGGCTTCATCGGCCTCGGCGTCATGGGCTACCCGATGGCCGGGCATCTCTGCGCCGCCGGCCACGACGTCACCGTCCACAATCGCACCCGGGCCACCGCGGATCGCTGGGTGGCCGAGCACGGCGGTCGTGCCGCGGCCAGCCCGGCCGAGGCGGCGGCCGGCGCCGACCTGGTCAGCACCATCGTCGGGGCCGACGACGACGTCCGCGCCGTGGTCACCGGACCCGACGGTGCCCTCGGGGCGATGGCGCCCGGCACGGTCCTGGTCGACCACACCACCACCTCGGCCGACCTGGCCCGCGAACTGCACCAAGCCTGTGGCCGGGCCCAGGTCGGTTTCGTCGACGCCCCGGTCTCCGGGGGCGAGTCGGGCGCCCAGCAGGGGGTGTTGACCGTGATGTGCGGGGGCGACGAGAACGATGTCGAATCGCTCGCCGCCGTGGCGGGGGCGTACGCGGCCGCGGTGACCCGAATGGGTCCTGCCGGGGCGGGACAGTTGACCAAGATGGTCAACCAGGTCTGTATCGCCGGGATCATCCAAGGCCTGTCGGAAGGGATCGCGCTGGCCCAGGCGTCCGGCCTCGACGTCGACCAGGTGGTGGAGGTGATCTCCCGGGGAGCGGCCGGATCGTGGCAGATGGCCAACCGGGGCTCCACCATGGCCAGGGGTGAGTTCGAGTTCGGCTTCGCCGTCGACTGGATGCGCAAGGACCTGGGTATCGCCCGGGCCGAGATCCGCCGGGTGGGCGGGAGCGCCCCGGTGGCCGCCCTGGTCGACCAGTTCTACGCCCGGATCCAGGCCCGGGGCGGGCAACGGTGGGACACCTCCAGCCTGATCGACCTGCTGAACCGGCCGTAACCACAGGTCGCCGGGTCGACACCTGGCGAAGGGTCGGGCCGGGGACGTAGCGTCGGCCAATGGCGATTTCGCTCGGGGCCCACGTCGGCCAGCAGAACCTGACCGCGGACGAGATGCGGGCGCTGTGGCGCCGGCTCGACCAGAACGGGATGGACTGGATCTCGGTCTGGGACCATCTCTACGAGGCCCCGCCGGCCGGTGGTACCCAACCCCACTTCGAGGCCGTGGCCACCCTCGGCGCCCTGGCCGTGGAGACCACCAACGCCCGTCTCGGCTGCCTGGTGTTCTACGTGGGCTACCGCAACCCGGCCCTGCTGGCCAAGGCGGCAGCCACCATCGACCACCTGTCGGGCGGACGATTCGAGCTCGGCCTCGGCGCCGGGTGGCATGTGTGGGAGGCCACCGCGTACGGCTACGACTTCCCGTCGGTGGGCACCCGCCTCGACATGCTCGACGACGCCACCGAACTGATCTCCAGCCTGCTCACCGGGCCCCCGGACGACGACCCCACCGCCATTCCCCGCACCACCCACCAGGGCCCCTTCTACCGGGCCGACGACGCCAGCAACCTGCCCACGCCGGTCCGCGGCCACCTGCCGTTGTGGATCGGAGGCGTCGGCGAGAAGCGGACCCTGCGGACCGCGGCCCGGTTCGCCGACGGCTGGAACGCGGCCTACATCGACGCCACCGAGTTCGGCCGCCTCAACGGGGTGCTGGACGCCTGGTGCGAGAAGGAGGGCCGGGACCCGGCCACCATCGAGCGGTCCGTGAACCTCCAGTTCGCCATGGGGGCCGACGGGCCCGGCGCGGCCGCCGCTCACGAACGGCTGGCCGGTGAATGGGGCCCGATGCTGGAACGCATCCAGGACGGGGTGCTGGGCGGGGAGCCCGAACAGGCCGCCGAGAAGGTGCTCGGCTACGTCGATGCCGGTGCCGACCTGGTCAACATCGCCCTGCGGGCCCCGATCGATCCCGACGCGCTCGCCGCCTACCTGGAGGTGGTGGCACCCCAGGTGCGGGCCGCCCACAGCTGAGGCGACCCGGCCCACCGTCGGACCCGCCCTCCGGTCCGTCAGGCGCTGAACCGGCCGGGTCCGGGAACCGTTGACGTGTCGGGGGTGGTCCGCTGAGGGACCACCCCCGACGACGGGATCGGCCTGGGTGACCGGCACCCAACCCGCCAAGGATGTCCGGTCCGGCCGTATCCCGTACCCGCACTATAAGTGAACCTTCGGACACTGTGGGTGACAATGAACCGTTCGGCCCACCCGGTTGGGCCGCGTGTTACCACTTGGCCGTGAGCATGTCAGTTTGGTGAGAGCGATTACACCCTCGCGACGGCGAAATCGGCCGGAGCTACACTCGCCGCGGTTCCGCCACCAGTCGTGAACGGTGACGGGGCAGCAGCCGAACTTCACTTGGGAGGACCCAACCGAATGAAGATGAAAACATGGGCTCGCGCCCTTTCGGTGCCGCTCGCCCTGGCCATTGTGGCCTCGGCCTGTGGCAGCGACGACAGCACGTCGACGACAGAAGAAGAGTCGTCAACCACTGAGGCCACCACCGACAGCTCCTCCGACGAGGGGAGCAGCACCACCGACGAAGCCATGCAGGAAGGCACCGTGGAAGCGGCGCCGTCGTGCGCCGGCGAGGGCGACGGCGTCCTCAACTTCGGCACGGTGCTCCCCGAGACGGGGAACCTGGCCTTCCTCGGCCCGCCCGAGTTCGCGGCGGCCCAGCTGGCGGTAAACGACATCAACGCCGCCGGCGGCGCCCTCGGCCAGGACGTCACCCTGATGCAGGGCGACTCCGGTGACACCACCACCGAGATCGCCAGCCAGACCGTCCAGCGGGAACTTGAGGCCGGAACCGACGTCTTCGTCGGCGCCGCGTCGTCCGGTGTGTCGTTCACCTTCATCGACACCCTGGTCGAGAACTGCAAGATCCACTTCTCGCCGGCGAACACCTCGCCCGATTTCACCACCTACAACGACGACGGCCTGTACTTCCGTACCGCACCGTCCGATGTGCTGCAGGGCCGGGTCCTCGCGGACCTGATGATCTCCGACGGTGTCACCACCGCCGCCATCACCGCCCTGCAGGACCCCTACGGTGAGGGCCTGCTCAAGTACACCTCTGAGCCCTTCGAGGAACAGGGTGGCACGATCGTCGAGTCGTTCACCTACGACCCCCAGGCGCCGAGCTTCGACGCCGAGGTCGACAAGGTGGTGGCCGCCGATCCCGACGCCTGGGTGCTGATCGGGTTCGAGGAATCGGCCAAGCTGCTGACCACGGCGTTCGAGAAGGGCTTCACGCCCGACGTGAAGAAGATCTACCTGGTCGACGGCAACGTCGGTAATGCGCTGGGCGAGAACTTCACCGCCGGCCAGCTCGAAGGCGTCAAGGGCACCCTGCCCGCCGCCGAGCTGACCGACGACTTCAAGAACCGGCTGCTCGAGGTCGACCCGAACCTGCAGGACTACTCCTACGGACCGGAGACCTACGACGCCGTGGTGATCTCGGCTCTGGCCGCCGTGGCGGCGGAGAGTGACAACCCGGCCGAGATCGCCGCTCACATCAACGGCATCACCCGTGACGGTGAGGAGTGCACCACCTACGCCGATTGCGTCGCCCTGCTCGAGGCCGGAACCGACATCGACTACAACGGTCCGTCGGGCCCGCAGACCTTCAGCGAAGAGGGTGAGCCCACCGAGGCGTCGTTCGCCATCATGAGCTACGACGCCAACAACCGGGTCGATGGCGACATCGCCCCCGAATACCGGTTCGCTCAGATCTGATCCGAGGCTGAACCCGCCGGTCGTCACGAAGGCCGGCCACGGAACGGCGAGGGCCGGATCGCCCCGATCGGGGTGATCCGGCCCTCGTGCCGTTTTGTCAACGCCGACCGAGCCGTGGCGTCACCAGGAGACGGGTCAGGTGGTGAGCGTGCCCAGGTACAGCTCGATGACCTTAGGGTCGTTCAGGAGCTTCTGGCCCGTCCCCGTGTAGGCGTTACGGCCCTGATCGAGCACATAGCCCCGGTGGCAGATCCGCAGGCACTGGTGGGCGTTCTGCTCCACCATGATCACCGACACCCCGGCGTTGTTGACGTCGGTAACCCGCTGGAACACCTGGTCCTGCAGCACCGGGGACAAGCCGGCGGAGGGCTCGTCGAGCAGGATCACGGTCGGATCCATCATCAGGGCCCGGGCCATGGCCAGCATCTGGCGTTCACCACCCGACATCATCCCCGCCCGCTGCCCCAACCGTTCCCCGAGGCGGGGGAAGATCTCAACCACGAACGCCAGGCGGTCCCGGAAGGTCGCCGGTTTGAGGTACACCCCCATCTCGAGGTTCTCCTCGACGGTCATCGAGGTGAACACGTTCTGGATCTGGGGGACGTAGCCGATCCCCCGGGACACCAGGGCGTGGGCCTTCAATCCGGTGATGTCCTCGTCGCGGAGGTAGACGTGACCTTCCGAGATGGTCAGCAGGCCGAAGATGGCCTTGAGCATCGTGGACTTGCCGGCCCCGTTGGGCCCGATGATGCCGATCAGCTCGCCCTCGTGCACATCCATGCTGGCGCCGTTCAGGATGTTCACGCCCGGCACGTAGCCGGCCACGACATTGTCGACCTTCACCACCAGATCCCGGTCGGCAAACGGGGTGGCCACCGGCTCGGGGCTCGGCGTGTCGGTTGTGTCGCTCATGCTTCGCCCTCCCTGACCAGCGCGGCGCTCTGGGTGCCGAGGTAGGCGTCCACCACCGCCTGGTTCCGCCCGATGGTGTCCGGTGGGCCCTCGGCGATCACCTGCCCTTCGGCCATGACCACCACCCAATCGCTGATGTCACGCACCACGTCCATGTCGTGCTCGACGAACAGCACGGTGATGCCGTCGGCCCGCATCCGCTTGATGTGGTGCAACAGGCTCTGGGTCAGGGCCGGATTGACCCCGGCCATCGGCTCGTCGAGCATGATGATCTTCGGGTCGGCCATCATCGCCCGGGCCATCTCCAACAATTTGCGCTGCCCGCCCGAGAGCGATCCGGCCAGCTCGTCCTGCATGTGGATCATGCGGAACTGTTCCAGGATGGCCAACGCCTTGGCCTCGATCTCGGCCTCCTGGCTCGACCAGATGGGCCGGATGAACGCCCTGAGCATCGACTCACCGCGCTGGTCACCGGCCCCGAGCTTCATGTTCTCCAGGACACTCAACCGGGCCAGTGATTTGGTGAGCTGGAAGGTGCGGACCATGCCGTTCCGGGCCAGCACGTGGGGCGGTTTCCCGTCGATCCGTTCGCCGTCGAGGCGTTTGGTGCCGCTGTCGGCCTGGTCGAAAGCGGTCAACAGGTTGAAGAAGGTGGTCTTGCCCGCCCCGTTCGGCCCGATCAGGGCCGTGATGGCCCCCCGCTGGAACTCCACGTGTTCGACGTCGACCGCTCGGAGGCCCCCGAAGGAGCGCACGACGTTGTCGGCCACCAGGATCGAGTCCGGTTTCGGGACCCCCGGCCGCTGCTCGGTGCTGCCGAGGACACCGGCGACGGGATTGGGTACCTGGTCTTCCTCGATGGCGATCTCCGCCGCTTCACGATCGGCCGCGATCTCGTCGGCCGGTGGGGTGATGTCGCTCTCCTCGACGGTGTCAACCGGGTCCTCGGGTGCGGGGTCGTCGCTCATACCATGTCGTCCTTGTCACTGACGGTCCCCGTCGGGATCCGGCCGGCCCCCGTCCTCGACGGTGCTCGGCGTGGGCGCGCGTCCGGGATCATCGGTCGAACATGATCTCACGCCGGTCGCCCAGCATGCCCTGGGGCCGGAAGACCAGCAGCAGGACCATGGCCAGGCCGAGCACGATGTACCGCACCTGGCCGACCTGGGTCGAGTTCATGATCCACTCGGGGATGATGTTGTCGGCCTCGGCCTGGCGGAGGGTGGTTTCGATGAACTGCATCCCGCCCCAGAAGAACATCGCCCCCAGCACCGGGCTGGCGACCCGGGCCAGACCACCCAGGATGGCCGCGGTCAGGGCGAAGAACGTCACCGGCGTGGAGTAGTTGTCGGGCTGGACCGAGTTGGCCTGAACGGCGAAGAAGATGCCGGCCAGGGCACCGAACAGGCCACCCAGCAGGAGGCTCTGCATCTTGAAGGCATAGGCGTTCTTGCCGAGCGCCCGCACCGCGTCCTCATCCTCCCGGATGGCCTTCACCACCCGGCCCCACGGGCTGTTCATCAGGAGATAGACGACGAGCAGGGCGATGGCCACCAGGGTCCAACCCACGAGCAGTTCCCACATGTCCTGCTTGTTGAAGTCGATGTCGAACAGGCCGAGCGGGATCCGGTAGATCCGATCCGGTAGCGGGTTGCGTTCCTGGAACTCGTTGGCGAACCCGTTCAGCCCGTTGGAACCCCCGGTGACGTCCCGGAACACCGCGGCCCGCATGTACAACCGGACGATCTCGCCCGCCGCGATGGTCACGATGGCCAGGTAATCGGCCCGCAACCGGAGGGTGGGGATCCCGAGCAGGACAGCGAGGACACCACCGGCGAGCAGCCCGCACAGGAAGCCCAGCCAGAGTGGGGCCCCGAAGTAGGTCATCGAGATGCCGGTTCCGTAGGCGCCCGCGGCCATGAAGCCGACCTGACCGAAGTTCAGCAGGCCGGTGTAGCCGAAGTGGACGTTGAGCCCGATGGCGGCCAGCGCGTAGATGATGACGTTCTGGTTTATGGAGGCCTCGAACGTGTTGTCGAGAATGACACCGAAGTTCATCAGCCGATCCGTTCTGCTCGTCCGAAGAGGCCCTGAGGTCGAACCAGCAGGATCAGGATCATGATCCACAGCGCCCAGGTGTTCTTCAGCTCGGGCTGGAAGAACGCCCGCCAACCCGTGTCGTCCCCGAGCGCGGTGATGACGTTCACCATGACACCGATGATGATGCAACCCACCATGGGGCCGAACGCCTCACCGAGGCCGCCCAGGGTGACCCCGGCGAACATCAGCAGGAGGAGGAAGAAGCCCGTGTCCCACCGGATCAGCTGGGTCAGCCCGAGGAAGGTGCCGCCGAGGGCGGCCAGTGCCGCGCCCAGGGCCCACACCGCGGTGGCCACCCGGTCGACGTCGATCCCCGACGACTCGGCCAGGGCCGGATTGTCGGACACGGCCCGCATCGCCTTGCCCAGCCGGGTGTACTTGATGGCGAACGCCACCCCGAGCAACGATCCGGCGGCCAGCAGGGCGATGATCCAGTCCTTGGGGGTGATCACCGTGAACCCCAGGTTGAGATCCCACGACGACCCCGGGCTCTGCACCGCATAGTCGGCGTAGGCCTGCGACCGGTCGCCGAACCAGTACAACATCGAATACCGGCCGATCAGCCCGACCCCGATCGAGATGATCATCATGGCGGTGAGACTCACGCCCCGGTGGCGCAGGGGCCGCCAGAAGGCCAGATCGAGGACCCCACCGGAGATCCCGGCCGCGATCATGCCCAGGGGGGCCGCGATGAACAGATGGAGCCCGAGCTCGACGTTGAAGACCCAGGTGAGAATGGCCCCGTAGGTGACCAGCTCGCCGTGGGCGAAGTTCACCAGCCCGGTGGTGCCGTAGATCAGTGACAGGCCGACGGCGCACATGGCGATGATGAGCCCGAACAACAGGCCCTCGACCGCCAACCGGGCCGCCCGGTCCCAGCGGCTGCCCCCACCACCGGAGGACACCGGTGCATCCCCCGACACCAGGGCGAACAGCACGTTGCGGGGCTGGCCGGCGATCAGGTTGGCCACCGCCCGGGTCGAATTGTCGGGGTCGCGCAGGGAGACACCCTCGGGCAGGCTGTCGACGTCGAGTTCTGCGGTGTAGCTCCCGCCGGACTCCAGGGGGATGACGAAGCGACCCTCGTCGTCGGACGAGCCCTCGGCCACCTCGGCGCCCGAGCTGTCGAGGACGTTGACGATGCCCTCCACCACCGGCACCCGTTCACCATCGGCGTCGTCGTAGGCCAGGACACCCTGGATGACGTAGTCGCCCGGGTCACCGTCGGTCGCCCCGGCCGGGACCGCGCCCAAGGCGACCATGATGGTGGTGATCGCCAGCAGGAACCCGGCGGCTACGGTTTTGTGCTCTCGCAACGACCCTCTCCCCGTGCGGCTTCGGTCGAAGTCGGACGCCGAACGTAGCCGTTGCCACAGGCGCGCGCCAGGGTCGATCTGGTCACGATTCATCGACAAAACCGACACATGACGGCTCCGACGCTGGTTGGGGCGAGGGTCGACGCCCCTCAGAGGCGGCTCAACCGCACCTCGGTGACCCGGTGATCCCTCCCCTTGGTGAGGATCAGATCGGCCCGTTCACGGGTGGGCAGGATGTTCTCGAACAGGTTCCGTTCGTTGATGCGGGTCCAGATGTCGGTGGCGGTCTCGACCGCCTCGGTGTCGTTCAGCAGACTGTAACGCTGAAAATACGATTGGGGGTCCTTGAAGGCGGTTTCCCGCAGGGTCAGGAAGCGTTCGACGTACCAGGTGCGGATGTGTTCGACCGCCGCGTCGACATAGATGGAGAAGTCGAAGTAGTCGGACACGAACGACGGGTTGCCGGGCTCCACCACCGGGCCGGTCTGGAGCACGTTGAGACCCTCGACGATGAGGATGTCGGGCTGCTGGACCATGACCTCTTCGCCGTCGATCACGTCGTACACCAGATGGGAGTACACCGGTGCGGTGATCTGGCGGCAGCCCGACTTCACGTCGGCCAGGAACTGCAGCAGACGCCGCCGGTCGTAGCTCTCCGGGAACCCCTTGCGGTCCATCAGACCACGTTCGGCCAGGACCGCGTTGGGGAACAGGAACCCGTCGGTGGTGACCAGCTCCACCTTGGGGTGATGCGGCCAACGCGAGAGGATGGCCTGGAGCAGGCGGGCCGTGGTCGACTTGCCGACCGCCACCGACCCGGCCACGCCGAGGATGAACGGTGTCTTCGCCGGCAGCTTGCCGAGGAAGGTGTCGGTGGCCCGATACAGCTCGTGGGAGGCGGCCACGTAGAGGTTCAGCAGCCGGGAGAGCGGGAGGTAGATCTCCGACACCTCCGAGAGGCTCAGCGCCGTGTTCAGACCACGGAGATCCTCCAGGTCGTCCTCGGTCAGGGTCAACGGCGTAGCCGCCCGCAGTTCGCCCCATTCGGCGGCCGTGAAGGTGAGGTGGCGGCTACGCCGTGCCTCTCGGCCCTTGGGGTTCGCGGGTGGGCTCGATGTCGGAGGCGCCACGGCCACGATGGTGGCATCACCCGGACCGATGATGCGAGTTCCGGAAGGCCCAATCTCGTCCGCGTGCAGTCACCCGGGTCGCCGGTCTAGCTTGGTCCGCTCATGACGATGTGGTCCTCCAGTCGTCGGCGTGCCGCCCGGGTGGTGGTGCTCGACCCCCAGAAACGCGTCCTGCTCATCAAGTCGTCCGACCCGGCCCATCCGGGCGGACCGGGCTGGTGGGAGATCCCGGGCGGGGGGATGGACCCCGGGGAATCGTCGGCGGACACCGCCCGGCGAGAACTGCAGGAAGAGGCCGGGATCCTGCAGGCGGAGATCGGTCCGGTGGTGTGGACCCAGCAGGTCCAGTTCACCTTCGCCGGCCTCTTCTTCGATCAGGACGAGTTCATCCACGTCGCCTGGTCCGAACAGGTCGAACTGGCTCCACCCCGCCTGGAGGCGTTCGAGGCCATGGCCTTCGAGGAGGCCCGCTGGTGGACCCTCGACGAGGTGGAGGGGGCAACCGGCCGGTTCCTGCCCGATCGGCTCCCCGAACTGTTGGGTGATCTGGTCGCCGACCGGTTTCCCGATCCGCCCCTCGACATCAGCCCGAACCCCTGACGGTTCTCCCTGGGTCCCTTCGACCGGCCGCCGCCGGTCGAGCCAGGAGCGGCTGACGGTCCCGACGGGGTCAGTACTGCGAGTCGACGCCGAGGATGACGACGACCGCAGCACCGTCGACGGGGACCCCCGGGTCGGGTGGCATCGGCGCGACCAGGGGTTCGTCGAGCACCAGGACCTCGGCCAACCGGCGGGCGTCGGCCTCGTATCCGGGACTGAAGTAGACGATCGACGGCTCGGAGGTGGGGGCGTTCTTGGGGGGCAGGGTGGGGTAGCCGGCCTCGGCGACCAGGGCGGTACCGGCTGCGGCCACCCCGATGCGGCGGGCCCCGTTGCCCACCCGGACGGTGACCTCGGCCGGGGGTCGGGCCTCGGTCACGGGCTCCACGGCCGGGGGATCGGCGGCCGCGGCCTCACCGGAATCGTCGGCGGCCGCCGCCCCGTCGCCCTCCGAGCCGTCGCCCTCCGAGCCGCCCGCCGTCTCGGAGTTCAGGGCCGGCGGTTCCTTGCTGGACTCGACGACGCCGCTGCTCACCGACCGGAACAGCAGGGTGGTGGCGGTCACGATGAGGAAGCCGAACAGCAGCAGCACACCGGCCAACGCCGCTGCGTTCACGATGTCATGTCGTTCGAGCCGGTCAGCCATCATCTCGGCGGTCGGTCTCCTCATGCGTTCGCCCCGTGCCGGCCCGACGCCGGTTCGACCCAGGAGCGGCGCCGTTGCCGACCGCGGTCCTCAGTGCAGAGTAGGGCGACGGTGACCCCAAAAGGCGCACCCCCGCGGCCATCGTCGTGGCGCGAGACCCACCCCGGCCACCCGTTGGCTCGGGCCCGACCGGGCGCCCTAGCATCGATCACTGCGCCGCTCGACGATGAGTACACCCCGAAGGAGGGGCAAGCCCGTGGACTTCACGATCCCAGACGACATCCAGAAACTGCTCGACGATCTCGACCAGTTCATCGAGGACGAGATCAAGCCCCTGGAACGCGAGGACGACAACATCCGCTTCTTCGATCACCGCCGTGAGGTGTCGAGGACCGACTTCGATCGTGACGGCTGGCCGAACGAGGAGTGGGAGGACCTGCTCCGGGAGATGAGGCGTCGGGCCGACGCCGCCGGTTTCCTCCGGTACCATCTGCCGGCCCGTTTCGGTGGCCGTGACGGCACGAATCTCGGCATGGCCATCGTCCGGGAGCACCTGGCCGCCAAGGGCCTCGGCCTCCACAACGACCTCCAGAACGAGAACTCCATCGTGGGCAACTTCCCCATGGTGCTGGTCATGGAGATGCACGGCAGCGAGGAGCAGCAGAACACCTGGATCCCCAAGATGTTGGCGGGCGAGGCCAAGATCGGCTTCGGGCTGACCGAACCGATGCACGGGTCCGACGCCACCTGGATGGAGACCAACGCCTACCGCGACGGTGAGGAGTGGGTGATCAACGGGGCGAAGCGGTGGAACACCGGCATGCACTCCGCCACCCACGACTATGTGTTCGCCCGCACCTCCGGCAAGCCGGGTGACGCGGAGGGGATCACCTGCTTCATGGTCCCGGTCGACACCCCCGGCTTCAACGTCGAGTTCATGTGGTGGACCTTCAACATGCCCACCGATCACGCCGAGGTGACCCTGACCGATGTCCGGGTGCCCGACTCCACCCGACTCGGGGCCGAAGGGCGGGGCCTCGGCGCCGCCCAGACCTTCGTGCACGAGAACCGGATCCGCCAGGCCGCCTCCGGGGTGGGGGCGACCCAGTACTGCATCGACGAGAGCGTCAAGTACTCCCGGGAACGGCAACTGTTCGGCAAGACGCTCTCGACCAACCAGGCCATCCAGTGGCCGCTGGCCGAGATGCACACCGAGAACGAGATGATCCGCCAACTGGTCCGCAAGACGGCCTGGGAGATCGATCAGGGGACCGACCCGATGCTCATCTCCGACAAGGTGGCGATGTGCAACTACCGGGCCAACCGGCTGGTGTGTGACGCCGCCGACAAGGCGATGCAGGTGCACGGCGGCATCGGCTACAGCCGCCACCTGCCCTTCGAGCACATCTACCGCCACCACCGCCGGTACCGGATCACCGAGGGATCCGAGGAGATCCAGATCCGCCGGGTCGCCCAGTTCCTGTTCGGGTTCTCCGGCCCCCGCAAGCAGAACCTGGGCGACAGCTTCGCCAGCCGGTTCAATTCGGTGCAGCGGGGGGCGCCGGCGAGCTGGCTCGACTGATCGTCGGCCCCAACCGGCGGGCGCTGGTCAGGAATCCCGTGTGGGCCACCATCCGGTGGTCCGGCCGGACGGCCGCCCCCTCGATGTGCCAGGTACGGTGCAGCACCTCGGTCGTCTTCACCTCGGTGAACGGTCCCGACCGCAGGGCGTCGGTGAGCTGCATCACCTGGGTGATCGAGGGGCTGTAGGAGACCAGCAGCCCGCCGGGCCGCAACGCCCCGTCGGCGTGGGGGGCCACCCGCCACGGTTCCGGCAGGTCGAGCACGATCCGGTCGAGATCGGTGGCGTCGATACCCTCGTAGGCGTCACGGATCTCGACCCGGTACCGGTCCTCGACCTCGGGGCCGAGGAAGGCGCGGACGTTCTTGGCCGCCCGGGCGGCGAAGTCCTCCCGGAGTTCGTACCCGATGATGTCGGCTCCGGCGCGCAGCATCGACATCGACAGGGCACCGGACCCCACCCCCGATTCGAGGACCCGGACGCCGGGCCCGATGTCGGCCATGAACAGGATCGGCGCCAGGTCCTTGGGGTAGATCACCTGGGCGCCGCGGGGCATGGACAGCACATAGTCGCTCAGGGTGGGCCGGAACACCCGGAGCCGCTGGCCCCGGGTGGTGGACAGCTCGGCCCCCTCGGGATGGCCGACGATCTCATCGTGGGGGAGGACCCCGGCGTGGGACTGGAACTCCTTGCCCGCGGTCAGGGTGGCCAGGTAGCGGCGACCCTTGTGATCGATGAGGAGCACCAGGTCGTCGTAGGCCAGTTCGGCGGCGCTCACCGTCGCACCGTCGGCGCCGCGACCGGAACCGGTTCGGCCCGAGCCACCCGGGCCCGGAGCGAACAGAACGCGCACACCTCGTTGGACGCCGGGGCCCCGCAGACCTCGCAACGGCCGATCCCCGGCCGGTCGTCGTCCGTGCCGGGCCCGAACCGGTCGACCGCGTTGCGGAGGAACCCGAAGTAGAACTCCGACTTGGTGCCCGGGGAGGTGGCCTCCAGGGTGTTGAGGGCGTCCTTGTAGCCGAGGTGCTTGTTGCCGGCCGCCATCGGGCACTCCTCGACCAGGTAGTCGATGCCCCGCAGGATGCAGTAGGCGGCGGTCTCCCGCTCGGTCAGGCGGACCAGGGGTTTCGCCTTCCGTGGAAACCCCTGGCGGGCGGGCAGCACGGGGCGCTGACGTCCCAGGTAGTCGGTCTGCCAGCGGATCACGTTGCCGTACAGCACGGCGGCCTCGTCGTCGAGGTTGTGGCCGGTGACCACCACGTCGTACCCGCCGTCACGTGCCGCCTGATCGAACAGGTGGCGTTTCGACAGCCCACAGGCCGAACACGGCACCCGGCGCGTCGCCGCGGCCGCGGTGGGAACATCGAACCCGTGGTCGACCCGCAGATCGATGTGCCGGAGCTCGAGACCACGCTCGGCGGCGAACCGCAGGGTGTAGTCGGTGGACGTGTCGGAGTATTCACCGATCCCCAGGCCGATATAGACCCCGTCGGCCGGGTAGCCGAGCTCGTGGAGCAGGTCCCACAGGGCCAGCCTGTCCTTGCCGCCGGACACCGCGACCAGGACCCGTTCCCCGGCGGCGATCATGGCGAAGTCGTCGATCGCCCGCTGGACCTGCTGGCGGCAATACCTGAGGAAGTGATCGGCACAGAAGTTGGCGTTGTGTCGGCGGACGTCAATGACGGCCGGTCCGCGGCAGACCCGGCATTTCATGCGGTCACCTGTCCCCCGCTGATCACAGGTCGGATCTCCACCTCGGCCTCGTCGGCCAGCATGGCGTCGCCGGGCACCAGAGTGGCGTCGGCGATGACGAGCACCGACTCCCGGTTGAGGTCGAGCTGGTTGAGCAGCCGCACCACCGAGATCGGACCCGTTACCTCGAGCTCCCGGTTCGGATTCCGGAGCCGGACCCTCATCGCCGCCACCAGCGACGGCGACCGGTTGACCGGTCCTCGTAGACCCGGACGTCGAGCTTCGCCTCGGCCAGACGTTCCCGGTGGTGCTGCTCGGCCTTGGCGTCCCGCTTCATCTGTTTGATCTGCTTGGCGTGGCTGATGGTCAGACTGTCGATGACGAGGCGCTGGCCGGGGGCGACGGCCAGGATCTCGGACTTCACCTTGGGCCTGGTGGCCTTGCGGATCATCCGCAGGGCGCGGATCGCCATGGCGGTGTAGAACACCGAGCGGGCACCGCCGCCACCGATCCGGCGGGCGATGAGGGTGACCAGACGTTCGAGCATCAGATCCGGCGGATCTCTACCACGGTGGCCTTGCGCCGGCCGGACCGCTGACCCAGGAAGAAGATGAGACCGAGGGTGAGGACGCCGACCACGGCGGCCGCCACCGCCAGCTTCTTCCTGGTGTCGCCGACGGTGGTCTCGGTGTCGTGCTGGAGCCGGCGGAGCTGGGCCTCGATGTCGCCGGGCGTGATCGGCTGAACCTTCGCCGGGGTGGGCGGCTTGGAGCGGGACGAGCGTCGAGCCATCACTTGACCTTTCGGGTGGCGCGGGTGGAGGCGAGCAGGATGGTGCCGGCCGCCCCGACCAGGACGACCAGGGCAATGAGGTACGGGACCGTCGATGCCCACGAACCGCCGGCGAACCAGTCGAGGGTCTGGAAGAACCTGAGGGCACTGAACCCGAGGAACATGACACCGAAAAAGATCAGGACGGAGCCGGCCATACCGAAGCCGAGGTACCGGCCCAAGGATTTGAGCGGCTCGATGGTCTCCTGCCGGGCGTACCCGACCACCAGGTTCTGCAGATTCTTGACGTCATCGAGCGGGTTCGGTTCGGCCACGCGACGAGTGTAGGTGCTGAGGGTCACTTCGCCGATGAACGGCAGCCTGCGGTCAGGACCAGTCGCGCCAGTCGTCGTCACCGGCGAGGCCGAGACGGCCCTCGAGCACGCCGAGGGCGTCGTCAACCATGTGCAGCAGCATCGGGACCCGCTCCACCGGTCCGGGCGCCCCGAGCAGGGCCTGCTTGTCGAGGGCGGCGAGGGGGGCCATGGCGGCGAGCTGCATGCAGCCCGGGTGACCGGTGGTGAGTTGTTCGAGCAGGGAGCCGACGTTGTACCCGGCCTCGGAGGCCAGCGCCAGGTAGCGCCGCACCTTGGGGATCAGGGCGTTGTAGGCCGATTCCAGGCTCCGGTCGGCCGGTACCGCCTCGTCGGGCCACAGGTGGATGTCCGCGATCGGGTACGGGTCGTCCGGGAGCCACTCGTCGACCTGGAACCGTTCGGTGCCGACGGTGATGAGATGCCAGCGGCCGTCGTCGAGCTGTTGGGCGTCGACGATGCGGGCCAGGGTGCCGTGATGGGTTCGTTGATCCTGGCCACCGACCTCCGAGCCCCGTTCGATCAGGACCACCCCGAAGGTGCCGTCGCCATCGAGGACGTGTTCCACCATGACCCGATACCGGGGCTCGAAGACATGCAGCGGGAGCACCATCGAGGGGAACAGCACCGTCCCCAGCGGGAACTGTGGGCACACGACCATGAACTTCTGACCGTAGCCACTTCCGGCCGCGGTGGAGGAGTCGAGCGGTCAGGTGCCTGGTGGGGCCGGCACGGACGGGTGGGCCCGGAACGGCTGGGGCTCAGGACGGTTGGGCCGCTTCCGGGGACAGGGCCTCCACCGGTGGCCCCGAGGGATAGGTGGTCAGGGCCACGACCAGCTCCTGTTGGAGCTGCTCGGCCTGGGTCACCGGACCGACCGCATCGTCGGCGATGAAGTTGGCCACGTAGGCGAACGTCGGGGTCACCCCCGGGTCGGTGGTCGACCGGACGAACCCGGACAGGGCGCTGGCGTTGTTCAGCGTGCCGGTCTTGGCGTACACCCGGTCGGCCGCGGCGGTGTCGACGAAACGATCCTCGAGGCTGCCCCGCTCGGCCCCCACCGACAGGCTGTGACCGAGCGGGGAGTCGAGCCCGGCGTCGTTCAGGATCGCCCCCATCGCCCGGCAGGTGATCCGGTTGGTGTCGGACAGGCCCGACCCGTCCACGATGACCAGTCCCTCGGTGGGGACCCCCTCGGCGGCCAGGACCTGGAGCACCACGGCGCTGCCGGCCCCGGTCGAACCGTCACCGGCCACGGTGCGGCCCAGCTGTTTGGTGACCAGTTCGGCCCCGAAGTTGGAGCTGTAGCTGTTGATGTGCAGGGCCACGTCGGACAGGGGCGGGGAGCTGATCTCGGTGACGTCGACCGCGGATGGCGGGGCCACCCCGGCTGCGGTCGAACCGACCGAGATCCCCCGCTCGGCCAGGAGCTGGGCCAGCACCGTGGCCGCGTGCAGGGGCGGGTTGTCGGTCGGTGACCGCTGACGGGGACTGCCGGGGTAGACGGCGGGCCAGGCCGCGAACCCCTCGTTGACGCTCAGGGCCGACAGGGGCCCGGACTGCTGACCAACGACGAGCCGCTCCGCCCATGGTCCCTGCCGGACCCCGTCGAACCAGCTCTCGTCGCCGACCACTGCGCCGGTGACCGAGGTGACCCCGGCCGCGGCGACCTGGTCGGCCAGATCCTCCAGGCGGGTGTGGTAGCGCCCGTCCTGGTTGTCGTACTGGAGCCACCAGTCGTCGGTGGACAGGAACGGGTCGCCCGAACCGATCAGGTACAGATTGCCTTCGACGACACCGCCGACCGGTGCGGCATCGGCCGCGACCCGGGTCACGAACCGGAAGTCCGGGCCCAGCTCGGCCAGGGCCGCCGCGGTGGTGAACACCTTCAGGTTGGACGCCGGGACGACGCTCTCGTCGACGTTCATGCTCGGGTTGACCAGCCGGCCCCCGACCTCGACCAGGAGGCAGGACTTGGGCGGTGTCCGGGCGACCAGCTGGTCGAGGGTCGGGGCCAGGGCGTCCTCGGCCAGGGGGGCCTGGAGGCTCCGGGGGACCCGCCGGGCCGACAGGACGGGGGTGGCGAGCTGCTGTTCGTACACGATCGGCGCGGTGTCGGAGTCGTCGATGTCGCGGCTGCGGGCCGCCTGCCAGAAGACGAGGGACGCCAGGGCGAACACGACGACCAGGCCCCAGCGGCGCAGGAGCTCGGCCGGGCTCATGGAGTCCCTGCCCGGTGGCCCGGCGAGGACCTGACCGGCGTGACGACCGGGACGGTGGGAAACGGCACCATGGTGGAGGCGAAGTTAGCAGGCGACCGGCCCCGGGACGCGGCCCCTGCCGGTCTCACGGGCCGGCGGAACCCTCGGTGCCCGGTGGCGGTTCGAGGGCGGCCCGGACGAACTGGCGGACGTGGCGCAGCCGGGCCTCCATCGCTGCATCGGAGAACGGATCCTCGTCGAGCAGACCGACCAGCATGAAATGGTCCGAGAAGTACGACAACAGGGCCCCGTACCCGGTGACCACCAGGTTCTGGGCGTCGTGGCGCCGGAACCGGCCCGCGTCCATCTCCCGCTCGAAGAAGGCGACGGCCTGCAGGAAGTAGGGGCGGAGGGCCGACCCCAGATCGAACCCGAGGTGGCTGTGGGCGCTGAGGGCCTCCCGGCGGACGATGCTGACGATCTCCGGGTTGGTGCGGAAGAAGTCGAAGCTGACCCGCAGGACGTCGTCGAGCAACTCCCAGCTCCCCCGCCGGTTGGCCCGAACCGCGTTGATCTGGATACCCCAGTCGTTGAGGGCGTCCTCCAACACCTGGCGGTAGATGGCCTCCTTGGAGGCGAAATGATGCAGCAGGCTCGGGCGGCGGATACCGACACCGGCGGCGATGTCATTGAGGGACGTCCCCTCGAAGCCCTGATTGGCGAAGCAGGTTCGGGCCTGGGCGAGGATGGCGTCCCTGGTGGACGTGTCGGGCACAGATGGGAAACCTACCCTGATGCCAGCTCGGATCGAGGGAGGTCGACGGCAATGCGCATCATCGCGGCAATGTTCATGGACGACATCCAGCTCAGACCGGTGCCGGGTCCCTCGACCCGCATCGACCTGAGCGGGATCCAATTCTCCGCCCCGGCCCCGGGGCCGGTACCGGTCACCGTCGCCCCCCACCTGGTGGTGCTGGTGTGGAACCCACCCACCGGGGCCGACACCGCCGCCCTGGAGGTCGTGTTCCACATGGTCGACGGTTCGGGGGACGATCCGTCGGCCCCGGTGGCCACACCCGACGGCGAACCGCTGGCCCGCAACGTCCAGCCGCTGCAGATCGAGCCGGGACGGTTCAACTATCGGCTGATCCGGGCCGACCTGACCTTCGAGGAGTACGGCACGGTGGTCGCCTACTGCCGTATCGACAACGGTCCCGTCCACCCCGTCCCGTACACGGTGCTGCCACCGGTCGCCTGACGAGGCGTGGGCCCGGTCACCGCAGCGCTACCGTGCAACCGTGCGCGCTCCAACCACCCCACAGCCTGACCTTGACCACCTGGCCATCTCGGTCGTGCGGGGGTTGTCCCTCGATGGACCCCACCAGGCCCGGTCCGGCCACCAGGGCACCGCGTTGTCGTTGGCCCCCCTGGCCCATGTGCTGTTCACGCGGGTCCTGAAATACGACGCCACCGATCCGGCGTGGCCCGACCGGGACCGGTTCGTCCTCTCTGCGGGCCACGCCTCAATCCTGCTGTACGCCATGCTGTACCTCACCGGTCAGGGCCTCGAGCTGGACGATCTGAAGGCCTTCCGCCAGTGGGGCTCACGCACACCGGGGCATCCGGAGGCCCGCCACACCGCGGGGGTCGAGGTCACCACCGGCCCCCTGGGCCAGGGGTTCGGCAACGCCGTCGGCCTGGCCCTGGCCGAGCGGGAGTTGCGGGCCCGGTTCGGCTCCCAGGTCGTCGACCACCACACTTTCGCCATCGCCTCCGACGGCGACCTGTCCGAGGGGATCAGCCACGAGGCCGCCTCGTGGGCCGGCCATCAGGGCCTGGGTCGCCTGGTGGTCGTGTACGACGACAACCACATCACGATCGACGGCCCCACCGAACTCGCCCTGTCGGACGAGGTGCAGGAGCGCTTCGCCGCCTACGGCTGGTCGACGGTGGATCTCGGGGA
>JBKDZN010000193.1:0-2830 GCA_047971245.1 Acidimicrobiales bacterium | reverse complement strand
GGCTGAGGCTCAAGGAGGCCTTCGACGAAGCCGGGATCGACATGCCGTTCCCCCAACGAACCGTTTGGATGCACTCCGGGGGTGATGTCGAACCGTCGGGCTCATAACCCGAAGGTCGCAGATGCTCGAGGACGGTCTCGAGGCCCAGGTCGAGACCGACGACCCCGTGCGAGATCTGATCGAGGCGTCGATCGAGGTGTTCCGCCGGTTCGTTCTCGAACACCCCGATCTGTTCCGCGTGACGTTCCAGCGGCAGGTCCCTGGCTTCGAGCCCGGCCCCGAACTGCTCCAGGTGCCGTTCGTGGCCGGTCCAGCGGGCCGGCTCTTATCCGCTCCGGCGGTTGCTTGCGGAGGTGCGGCCGTGTCGTCGAGGGTTCGGGCTCGGCGACGCCGCGGGTGAGGTCAGAGCAGGTCGATGGCGCAGCGCGGTCCTGGCGCGTTGGCGAGTCGGGTGTCGGTGGTGAGCAGCGCTGTCGCGCCGATGGCCTCTGCGAGGGCGACGTAGGTGGCGTCGTAGGCGCTGAGGTTGTGCCGGAGTTCCCACATTCTTGGTCGGAGCCAGTCGACGGGGAAGCGGGTGAGGGTCAGGTGGGTGAACCCGTCGAGGGCGGCGGTGCCTTGCTTGTCGGTGAGGATCTTGTGGGTGACGAGTCGGCGCAAGACGTTGGTGACTTCGCTGTCGATGAGGTGGGGGACGACGAGTTCCTCGTCGCCGAGATGGTCAGGGTCGAGGTCGTTGGCGATGAGCTCGACGATGACGCCGGCATCAACAACCTTCAATCGCCGCGTCCTTCGTGCAGGGTGGCGAGGATGGTGTCGCGATCGACACGGCCCTGGACCTTGGTTTGGGTATCTCGGATCACCGCAGCGTTGGCCCGGACGGTTTGGGCGCGTTTGGCGATGTGCTCGAGCTCGCGCAGCATGTAGCGGGTCAGGGAGAGGCCTTGGGCCTGCGCGGCGTCGGTCAGGGCGTCGTGCACGTCGTCGGGCACGTCTCGGATCTGGATTACCTTCGGCATGAACGCCACCCTACATCAGGTTGGGTGCAGTTTGCACCCAACCTGATGTGACGGTTCATCGGCCCGGTAGCCCCAGGGTCGGGGCGGCCACGGCGGCTGCGACGGTGTTGTTGTGCCGGCGCATCTATTCGAGCTTGTGGGTGGCGCCGGCGAGGGCTGACTTGGAGGCCTTCGATCTCGCCGGTCCAGCCGCGTTGGTGGGCTTCGGCGATGCGGGCGTGCAGGTTCTGTTCGATTTCGGTGAGCCGGCCGATCTGGGCGGGGTCTGGTCGCAGCAGGGGACAGCGCACGCAGGCGTGTTCGTGCACGCGCGGGGTGGCGTAGGCGCGTCCGCAGGCCGAGGTGGTCGTAGTATGGGAGTGTTGGTGTTGCCGGTAGGATTGCTTCGAGGGGGAGCGGGATGGGTGAGACGGCAACGACGGGAGGGGTTGTGGAGGTCAGGGTTGATTCTGCTGGCCGGCGGTCGTTCACGGTGGCGGAGAAACGTCAGATCGTGGATGAGTACTCCCGGGCGGTGGACGCGGCGGGGCGGGGAGCGGTGTTGCGTCGGTGGGGCACGTATCAGCAGAACATTTCCCGGTGGCGGCGTGAGATCGCTGAGGGGACGTTGGGGACCAAACGTAAGGGTCCCGACCCGAAATCTCAGGCCGAGTTGCGGGGCAAGCTGCGACGCTCGGAGGAGAAGCTCGCGAAAGCGAGAGCTGAGATCGAGACGTTGAAGGAGCTGGTGAGGGCGCAGGGAAAAGCGTTGGGGCTGCACGCCGAGCGAGCGGGCGGCCCGGGGGTCACAGATCTGGGGTAGATGACCCGGCGACCGTGGCGGTGATCGGTGAGTGGGAGTCTCGGGTCGGGATCACGTTGGCCTGTGAAGCGTTCGGGGTTGCTCCCCGGTCGTGGCGGCATTACTGCCAGTCCGAGCGGGGCGAGGCCCGCCCTCGCCCGTCGAGAGCGACCGGACGGCCGCGGCGTCCTCATCCGGCCAAGCTCACCCAGGTCGAGGAGGATCTGGTGGTGGAGTACTTGTGCTCGGAACGGTTCTGCGATGTCGGGGTCGCTGAGGCGTGGGCGACCCTGTTGGACGAGGGGGTCTACATCTGCTCGTTGCGGACCATGCACCGTGTGTTGGCTGATCGAGGCCTGTCCGGTGAGCGTCGCCAGTCCCCTGCCCGGGACCGGGCCCCGAAACCCCGGGTGGTTGCGACCGCTCCGAACATGGTGTGGTGCTGGGACATTTCCCGCCTGCCTGGACCGTCCAAGGGTCACTGGTTCTACCTGTACACGATCTGGGATCTGTGGTCCCGGTACGCGCCCGGGTGGACCGTCAACACACAGGAAACCGCGGCCGTGGCCGAACGGCTGATCTCAGTCACCGTCAAGCGGCAGAACATCGACCGGCACCAGCTCGTCATTCATTCCGACCGGGGAGCCCAGATGACCGCGGGGACGATCACGGAGCTCTACGACACCCTCGGGATCCGGCGATCGCTGTCCAGGCCAAGAGTGTCGAACGACAACCCCCACGCGGAAGCAGGGTTCAAAACCCTGAAATACCGGGCGGACTGGCCCGGCCATTTCGACAACCTCAACGCCGCCGACCAGCACTGTCAACAGTTCTTCAACTGGTACAACCACCAGCACCACCACACCGGGATCGGGCTTGTCACCCCCGCCCAACGACACACCGGCAACGGTGCCCTCATCGACACCCAACGCCAGACCGTTCTCGACCAGGCCTACGAAGCCCACCCCGAACGGTTCCCCCACGGACGACCCCGACCCCCCAAACAACCATCGATCGTGTGGATCAACCC
>JBKDZN010000192.1:0-6619 GCA_047971245.1 Acidimicrobiales bacterium | reverse complement strand
GGGCCGAGCTGGTCACCAACGCCATCCAGATGGCCATCGATCGCGGCCTGGTCAACCCGAGAGCCGTGTTCCACTCCGACCGGGGTTCGCAATACACCTCAACCGACATGCACGACTTCCTCCACAACAACAACATGCGGGGATCGATGGGCCGGGTCGGTGACTGCTGGGACAACTCCGTCGCTGAATCACTCTTCGCTTTTTTGAAGAAAGAACTCGTCCACCGGACCTTCTACCCGAACCACACCATCGCCCGACACGAGATCACTAGATACATCGAAGATTTCTACAACCGGCGCCGTATACACCTTCAACAACTACAATACGCCATACGAAACGCGACAAGCGTGGGAAAACAACAACCTGGCATCATAAACCCACCTGTCCGAAAACGCCGCGGCGGTCCAGAACACGAAGGACGCGGTGATACCATCCGAGCCGCCCGCCAAGACGGTCTCACCACCGCCGACCAAGCCCGACGGGCCTGGCACCCCACCCACCAGACCACCCCATGAACCCGACCACTACACTCACCACCAGCCACACGCCAGCACCCCCGCGACGGGGTCTGATTCCAACACCGATCCGTCGCGCAAAGTCAGAAACACCTCACTTTCAGACTACGCGGGCCCTCGTCGAATCCGACTCGCTGCTTCGGCCCTTCTGCGTGGGGTGCGCAGCGAGCGCACGGCCATCGGGCCGCCGCGGCCGCGCCGGCGCGGAACCCGGACCGAGTCCGGTGGGACAGGGTGCGAACCCGCCCGGATCGGGCTCCACTGAACAACAACGAGATCTCGCGAGGTGTGTTCACTCAGTGAGGTGCCGGCGGTTGAGCTTGGAGAGGCGAGGCAGCGAACGGTGGCGACGTTGATGGGCGCTGGCCGAGTGCCGCGAGCGGGCGGAGGCGTGGCGGAGCGGGTATGCCGGGGAGCGCGACGGCGACATCCGGGTTCTCGACGGGCAGAAGGGTGAGGACCTCCGGCGCCCAGTATGCGGACGTCGGCGCTAGTTGGATGACGGCGGCCCGCTCCCGGTGACGTTTTCGCGTTTCGGCGGATGAAACCGTAGGTGGACGCCGTCTGAGTTGGTGTGTATGGAGCGAACGTGATCGACCGTAGACGACGGTCACCGGGCAACACCCAGGGGCCACCGCCCAACGAGACGTTCACCCGTCTGTTGTACGAGGCCGACCCGCCGATGCGGGCCCTCGCCTACTCGATCCTCAGGGATCCGGATCGGATGGACGATGTGCTGCAGGTTGCCTATCTGAAGGCGTTCCGAAAGTTCGACTCCTTCGAGGGTCGTTCCAAGTTCTCGACCTGGCTGCACGCCATTGTCTATCGGACCTGCCTCGACGAGCTGCGCCGAGGGGACCGGAGCCAACCGACCGATTTCTCCCAGGGCGCGTATCACGACGATCTGGTGCTCAGCGACGCCACGAACCAGGTCGGGGACCGCCACACCATCGAAGCCGCGCTCGGCGGATTGTCGGTCGACCAGCGGGCGGCGGTGGTCCTGGTGGACCTGCAGGGGTTCACGTTCGCCGAAGCGGCCGACATCGTCGGCGTTCCGGTGGGGACGCTCGCCTCCCGGGTGGCCCGGGCTCGCGCCGCCCTCCGGGCCGCGATCGGCCACCCGAGCCAAGGGAGAACCGACCATGTCTGACCGCAACAACCCCAACGGCCGGCACCCCGACCGGAACTCACCCGGCCGGGGCCGGCCCACCGGTTCCCAACCCGGTGACCCCTACCCCGGATCCCGGGATCCCAGCAACGGAGGCAGGATCGATGAGCCCAGAACCAACGATGCGCACCGCAACAACGGTGACGGCTCGGACGGCCGGAGCGGCGAGGTGAGCGGCCGAAGTAATGACCGCGACCCGGTCGTGGGCGGCCTGCTCGCCGGCTTGGCGGTACCTGAGCACCGCCCGGGGTTCTGGGAGGTGGTCAACGCCCAGATCGCTACGGAGGCGACATCAACCGGCGGTCTCGTCGAATTGGACCGTGCCCGGGGCGCCCGCTTCCTGCCGGCGATGCGCCCAGGTCGGGCCCGCTGGCTGGCGGTGGCGGCCGCTGCGGTTGCCGTGCTCGGCGGGACGGTGCTGTGGCAGACCGCCGGCGTCACGGGGGAGCGGACCACCGGCTACACCAACGGCGGCGCGGTCGCGGTTGGAGACACCACCGGCCCGGCCGCCGACCCCGGGGCACAGCCCGATTATGGCGCGCCGTGGCGGCCGGTCACCGTACTCCGGGGTGGGCGCCTGGTGGGCGTCTCCCCGGACCAGCGCATCCTCGTGGAGGAACCACTGGCTGACGAGGGGGGCTGCGAGAACGGCACGGTGTACACCGTCAGCACCTACCGGCTGGACGGCAGCATCGTGGCCACCGACGCCATCGGTACGCTCGGCGAGAACAGCCCCGTGGCGGGTCTGTCGGTGGCCAGCTATGTCCCGTTCCGGACCTCGTCGGAAGAGAATCTGGCCGCAGCCACCTTTGGTTGCGAAGGACTCGAGACCCTGGCCGTGGGGGGCTGGCTCGATGACCTCAGCCTCGCCGAGACGCCGGCCGTGCCCGATGGGTCGGCGTCCATGGCCGACATGCACGCCGTCGTGGTCGGCGACGGAGCGGGTCCGGTCTGGTCTCCGGATGGCCGGACCGTCACCACCTCCACCGGCGGTGGTCGACCCGAGCAGCTGGTCTACCGCATCGACTCCATGGACGTCGAGATCCGCACCCGGGCAGGGCAACCCGGTGACCTCCTGGCTGAGTTGGTCGGTGGCACGTCGGTCTACTCGGTGGACGGGAACATCGTCGTCGACGTCGCCGACGGTGAAGGCGGGGTGGCGACGGTGCCCACCGGGCCGGACACCGGCACCGGGACGATCATCGGCACCGCGGTCGACGCCGACGCCGGTCGGGCCACGGTGTACGGGGAGTTCGGCCTCGTCGAGGTGCAAGCGGATCCCGACGGTGGCCCTCCGACCCTGTCCCAGACCTTCGACGACGCAGGTGCGATCATCGACGCCGACTACGCGCCGAACGGTGATCTCCTCGTCGTGGCGGCCGGGCCGGAGGGGCAGGGTGTCCTCGGTGTGGCACCGTCCGGCTCGGCGGGCCGGATCACCTGGATGGATATCGTCTCGGACTCGGCGGCGGCGACGTCCACCATCGGCCGCGCCCGTTGGGTGTCCGGCGGCTCGACCATCGCGGTGTCGGGCGGGGACGGCACCGGGGCGTCCGTGGTCATGATCCTCCGCCCCGAGGCCGGCTTGTCCGATACGGACCTGGCCCCGGACGGCGGCCCGGTGGTGAAGGAGGTGGCCGCCCGCGACCACATCCCCGGCGCCGAGACGCCGTCCGGCGAGACGAGCACCGGCTCGGGGAACCCGATGCTGACCGGGATCGCCTCGGTCGACGCCGATCGGTCCGTGATCGTCTTCCTCCCGCACACCGGGACCGAGGTGGTCGATGTCGTGGACATGTATCCGGCCGAAGGGGTCTCGAACATCCTTGTCGGCACCATCGAGGTCGATGGACGGCCGGCCGTGGTGTGGGCGCACACGCGCTTCGAGGTGGGCAACGAACCGGCCGGTGAGACGTCGCTCGTCATCCAACCGATGAACAGCAGCAGCTTCGACCCGTCGGAGGCGGTGACGATCGACGAGCGCACGATGACCGGCCTCGACGGCAGTTGGATGTACACCACCGCGGTGGCCCAGGTGGACGGCAACCTGTGGCTGGAGCGAGCGTTCAATCAGGGTGCGTGCTATTGGATCGATGTGGTCGACATGGCCGGCAACCCGATCGACATGCCCGACAATCCGGCACCCCGGCCCGACGTCGACCTCGACCAGCTGTCCGCCGAAGTGCAGAACGGACCGTCCGGTGATTGTGTCGAGACGGAACCGCTGTTGGGCCCGCCTCCGGTGATGGGGGAGTGAGCCGGTCATTCATCGTGAGGTGCCACAGCGCCGTCACGGTCGGCGGGGACGGAGTGGCGCCGTTCCCCGCCGGCCCCCTCCAGGGCTCAGGCCGCCTGGCTGCCGTCGCCCGACGGGTGGCGGGAACGGCCGTCGTCGAGCACCACGACCCGGGTGGCCGCCGGCGAGGCGGTCGACGACGACCAGCGTCGTCGGAGCCGGTGGCCGGCCAGGCCCAGACCGGCGACGGTCAGGAGCAGCATCACCACCGCCGCGCCGATGTAGGCACCGCTGCGGCCGTAGGTCTGGTAGATCATGCCGGCGAAGATCGCGGTGACGCCGGCGGTGAGCGCCTCGGCCGCCCCCAGGACGCCGTGGGCTCCGGCCTGCCGGTCGGCCGGGACCGACACGCCGATGGCCACCGCCGGCGCGGTCATGGTCAGGCCGTCGTTCACGGCATGGACCATGGCGATGGCGACGATCCACGCCCCGGAGGGAACGGTGCCGTACGCAGTCATGAACAGGGCCCCGATGACCAGGCCGTAGCCTGCCACCCGGAACGGGCCGAATGTCTGGGCCAGGCGCCCGCCGGTCGGGCCGAGGATGACCAGGGGCAGGGCGAACAGGGTGATGCCGAGGTTGGCCAGCCAGCCCGGTGTGCCGAGGTCGGTGTGGACCAGATCCCAGAGCGCGTCGAAGGCGCCGATCATGGCGAACGTGCCGGCGCCGAGCAGTACCGCACCCACGAAGCTCGGGATCCGCAACAGGTCGACGGCATAGCGTTGACCGGTGATCTCGGGTTCATCCACAACCCCGAAACGCCAGGTGGCGGTCAACACCAGCAGGCTCAGCCAGGCCACGGCGAAGAACGGCGCGGCCAGGCCGAACGGTCCGGCCATGACGGCAGAGATGGCCGGACCGACCGCGAAACCGAACACGTCGGCCGAGACGATCCGGCCCAGATTGGTTCCCACCCGTTCCCGATCCCGTAACACCACGATCCGGCGGATGGCCGGCGTGGCCGCCCCGATGGCCAGACCGGAGATGATTCGGCCGGACATGATGGCCAGGGTGCTGTGACCCACGCCCATCATCACCAGGCCCACGGCGTTGATGACGACCCCGCCGGCCACCATTTTCCGGGCGTGCCCCCGGTCGGCCAGGGGAGCGATCAGGACCTGGGAGGCGAATCCGGCGATGAACCCGATGCCGATGATCAGTCCGATCGTGGCCTCGGAGATGCCGTAGCGATCACGAAAGTCGCCGACGAGTGTGAACAACACCCCGTAGCCGGAAGCCAGACAGGCGGTGAGGGCGGCGTACACCCCGACGACGGGGTCCACGATGCGGAGCCGGCGGGCAAGCACATGCTTGGACACTTGTGTCGATGCTAATGGTGGAGGCCCCGGCCTGGGGTGGCGGGGGTTGAATAGCCCCCCACCGGGGCCGACGGCGGTGGCCAGCCCCGCAAGGAGGCGGTGGGTGCTGCGATGTGCCTAGCGTGGGGACGCAGAGGAGGAACGATGGCTGCGTACTGTGTCGTCCGGGTTCACGTCACCGACCCCGAGCGCTACGAGAACTACAAGAAGTTGAGCCCGGGGGCGGTGGCCGCGTTTGGCGGAACGTTTCTGGCTCGGGGCGGTGCCACCGAGACCGTCGAGGGAGAGGACGAGCCCCGCCGGGTGGTCATCGTCGAGTTTCCCGATTTCGCTACCGCCCAGGCGTTCGCGTCGTCACCCGAGTACGGCGAGGCCAGAGCGGCCCGGGAGGGAGCCGCCGACATGCAGATGGTGATCGTCGACGGGATCTGAGCCGCGGGGAGGTCCGGGAGCGTCGGTTCATCCGCTACTGCATCCCGTTCTGACCGTGGATGTTCCCAAGACTTGGAGCATCCACGGCCAGAACCGGGGCCGAGTTCAGTCGCGGTAGTACCGGGGCAGGGGCACCACTGCCGGGCCGGCGAGCAACCCGAACAGGCCGGCCAGGACGAACAGCAATCGGGCGTTGATCGGCCAGCCGGTGACGTCGAGGGGCGGCCACAGATCCAGTTCGAGGCGTGCCGCCAGCAGGGTGTGGCCGATGCTCGCCGTGATCAGACAGCCCACGACGGCCCGGATCACCGTGGTGATCATGTTGGCGATCCGGTGCCGGCGTCGCCGGCGGCGGAGTCGACGGTTGTGGCGACGGTGCGCCCGCTCGGTGGCGTGGTTGATGTGGTGCTGCAGCTCGGGGTCGTAGCGATAGGCGGGACCCGCGGGTGCGCTCGCCCCCGCGGGGATACCGGGTGCGTTCCGAGCCCCGGCTCGGGCCACGCTCGGTATCGGCGCGGTCGGGATCCGGGCGTCGCCGGGAACCGGGGCGGCGATCCCCGCCGGGGCGGTGGCCACGGCGGGGGCAGGTGCGGTCGGGGTGTCGGAGGCCGGCTGGGTGGCCGGACGGGCGCTCCCGGCCGGGGGCTGGGGCCTGGCGACCGCGGGTGCCGAGGCGGCTGGGATACCGGAGGCGGGCTGGGTGCCGGAGGCGGTGTTTCCGGCGACCGCGGGTGCCGCGGCGGCTGGGATGCCGGAGGCGGGCTGGGTGCCGGAGGCGGGTGGGACGGTCGGGGCGTCCGGCCCGGCCACGGCGGGGGCAGGTGCGGTCGGGGGGACGGAGGCGGGTGGAGCCGACAGGCCGTCGGTGAGACCATCGAGGAGCATGGCC
>JBKDZN010000191.1:0-3900 GCA_047971245.1 Acidimicrobiales bacterium | reverse complement strand
CCACGAATCGGTGCCCGTCGACCACCGAACCCGGCACGGCGCAGAACAGACTGCCCGGGGTCACGGCCCGGGAGTCGTGGGTGGCGTCGCACAGCTCGACCCCGGCCGTATCGGGGTCGGTGAGCCTGCCGCCGACCGCGGCGGCCACGATGCCGACGCCGGCCGTCATCGGTCCGCCCCGCCCGCGGCCATGGCCTGGTCGCCAGCCGGGGTACCGGCCGGCTCGGTGCCGTCGCCGAGGGCGGCCTCGGCCGGGGATCGGGATCCGGCGTCGGGAACGGTGGCCGGGGTGCCCCGGACCCGGACCCCGGGGTCGACCGCCACCCCCGCCTCCGGGGGGAGACCGAGGAGGCGCACGGCGTAGGAGGCGATGTCGGCGAACACCGGGGCCGCCTGTTCCGAGGCGGTGGTCTCGTTCTGGTAGCCGGTGCCCACCGGTTCGTCGACCACCACCACCAGCGCCACCGCCGGGTCGTCGGCGGGCAGGAACCCGGCGAAGCTCAGGACGTAGCGGCGCTCGCCGGCTTCACCGTAGGTCAGGGTGCCGGTTCCGTCGTCGAACACCTTCCAGGCGGTACCGGTCTTGCCGGCCACCCGGTAGCCGTCGATCGCGGCGGGCTTCCCCGTGCCGCGCTCCACCACCTGGGTCAGCTCGTTGGTGACATGACCGGCGGTGGCCGGGCTGACCACGGTGGTGGTCTCTCCGGACCGGGGTTTCACCACCGAACCGTCCGGTCGCCGCAGCTCGCGCACCAGGGTCAGCGGTTGACGGACCCCGTCGTTCGCGATGGTGGAGTACACCGACGCCAACTGGGCCGCGTTCACCGTGACACCCTGGCCGATGGGGATCGAGCCGTAGTCGGCGCCCCACCAGTCGTCCGGGGCGCGCAGCGAACCAGCGCTCTCGCCCTCGATGTCCAACCCCGTGAGCCGGGAGATTCCAAAATCGATCATGGTGTCGTACAAGCCCTCCGCCCCGACCGCCTGCGACACCAGGATGGTCCCGACGTTCATGGAATGCGCCAGGATGTCGTTGAGGCTGAACATGCCGGTTGCGTGGTCGGGGTGGTCCACGAACACCTTGCCGCCCACCGACATGCGGGGCGGGACCTCGACCGTGGTGTCGGCGGTGTACCCCAACCGCTCGCTGGCCGCAGCCATGACGATGGTCTTCATCACCGAGCCGGGTTCGAAGGTGTTGACGACCGCGGTGTTGTACCCGGGCACCACACACTGGTCGTCGTCGTCCCGCACCACCGACGCCATGGCCAGGATCTCGCCGCTCGACGGTTCGGTCATGACCGCCGTCAGTCCCTGGGCACCGCTGGTCCGGCAGTGGTCGAGCAACGACTGCTCGGCCACGTATTGGATCCGGTTGTCGATGGTCAGCACCACGTCCTGACCGGGGATGGCCGGCTCCACCTCGCGTTCGGCCACGCTGATACTGCCGAAACGGCCGCGCTCGTACCGTTCGAGACCGGGGGTGCCGGTCATCTGATCGCCGTACTGTTTCTCGACCCCGAAGATCCCGACCTCATCGGGGTCAACCCGCCCGATGACCGACTCGGCCAGGCCTTCGGCCGGGTACACCCGGTCCTGGTCAGGGACATCGAACACCCCGACGAGGGCGTCGCCGGTGTCGTCGGCCTCGGCCAGCCGTTCGATGGCGTCCGCGGTGGCGTCGTCGACGTCGCGGGCCAGGAGGCGGTACCGGTCGTTGGCCGACGTCGCCGTCAGCTGGCCGGTGAGTTCGATCTCATCGAGGCCGAGCAGGGGGGCCAGCAGGGCGGCCGCCGCCGCCGGATCCGCGATCAGGGACGGATCGGCCACCACCCGATGGCTCGGGGTGGCCGAGGCCAGCACGAAGCCGTTCCGGTCGAAGATGGTTCCACGGGGCGCGGCCAGCTCCCGGATGGCGGTCCGCTGGTCGACACCGAGGCTGCGGAAATGGTCGGCACGCGGGGTCTGACGCTCGACCAGCAAGGCGACGAAGCCGGCGCCGATGACGAGGAACACCGCGAGGAGCACGAAGACCCGGTTGCGCGGGTCGATCGGTTTCGCCGTTCGCCTGAACGTGCGCCGCCGTCGTTCCGCCTGGGCCGCGGCCCTCCGGTCACTCATTCCCCGCCGGCTTCTCTCGCCGCCGACAGGAAGACGGGATCCTCGGCCCGGACCATCCCGAGTCCGGTGGCGCGTTCGACCACATGATCGGGCGCCGTGGCCTGATCGAGCTCGCGTTCCAGCGCGGCTCGCTCGGCCTGGAGCTCGCTGATCTCGCCGCGCATCTCGTCGAGCTGCTGCTGGCCCTCGACCAACCCGGCGTGGACGAGCGCCACCGCGAAGAACGCGGCCAGGACGCCCACGAACACGAGCACCAGGGCCCGGCGGCGACGGACGATCCGACGGCCGGAGCGGACTTCCACCAGACGCAGATCGGGCCGGGAGATCGGCCGGACCGGGCGCCGGACCCGCCCGACCAGCGGCGCGACGCTGAGCCGGACCGACCCGAGGGAGCGGCCGGACTCACGGCGGGTGCGAACCCGGGAGACCGGGGGTCGGTTCCGCGACGACGGGATCCGCCGGCCGGGCGCGGTCCGGGTCCGGCCGTCGGGACGGGGGCGGGCATCGGGGCGCCGGCCGGTGCTGGAGGTGGAGGGGCGGGGGCGGTTGGACGGTGGGCGGCGGGTGGCGTCGCCGGTCGGGCGGCGGGGCGGGCGGGTGTCGAGAACTGCGGTCATGGAGGCTCGCTGAGTGGCGGAGGGGACGGAGGGGGGGAATGGGGGTCGGGAACACGGGCCCGCGACGGGTCCAGGAGGCGGCGGATGATGCTGATTCGTTGGGCCGAGAGGCCGTTGTGGGGCTAGGCGGCGATGCGTTCGATGACCCGGAGCCGGGCGCTGGCCGCCCTCGGATTCCGCCGCACCTCCGCCTCGGCCGGTCGTCGGGCCAGGGGGCGGAGGGGAGCGAACTTGGGTTCGTCCGGCGCCACCGGCAGGCCGGGCGGGGCCGTGCTCGTGGATCGTGAGCGGAACACGTCCTTCACGATCCGGTCTTCTCCCGAGTGGTACGTGAGCACCAGGACCCGGCCCCCCACGGCCAGGGCGTCGAGGGTGGACTCCAGGGTGGGAGCCAGGATGGCGAGCTCGTCGTTGACCTCGATCCTGATGGCCTGGAACGTGCGGGTGGCCGGGTGACGCCCCCGCCGGCGGGCCGCAGCCGGGATGGCCGCCACCACGACCTCGGCCAGGCGGCTCGTCCCGCTGATCGGGCGGGCCGACACGATGGCCTCGGCGATGCGACGGGCGAAACGCTCGTCGGCGTTACGGCGCAGGATCCTGGTGAGTTCATCGACGTCGACGTCGTTGACGATGACATCGGCCGCCACCGGGTCGCTCGGATCCATCCGCATGTCGAGCGGTCCGTCGTGGCGGAAACTGAAGCCACGGTCGGCCCGATCGAGTTGGGGCGAACTGACACCCAGGTCGAACAGGGCGCCACTGAGCTCGACGACACCGAGATCCTGGAGGACCGGCCCGAGGCGGTCGAAACGGGTCCGACGGAGAAGGAACTGCCCACCAACATCGGTCAGGGCCCGTTCCGCCGCCTGCAGGGCTGTCGGATCACGGTCGATTCCGATGATACGGAGGTCGGGCCGTGACCGGAGAATGGCGACCGCATGGCCGCCCCCACCGACGGTGCCGTCGACGAAACTGCCGGGTGGGACCGTCGCGACGAGGGCCACGACATCGGAGACCATTACGGGATCGTGGACGAAGGGCGTGGAGTCGTCGGTGGCGTCCATCGGGGGCGACGGGCTCGACCCTTCGTGGGATCGGCCATCGATAGCCTCCCGGGCTACGGCGTCCGGCCAGGATTTCTCCCTGACTCGGACTGAAAGAG
>JBKDZN010000190.1:0-25966 GCA_047971245.1 Acidimicrobiales bacterium | reverse complement strand
AACACCCCAGGTGGGACCCCCTGCGGCTCGTTCTGCTGCGTCCGATCGGGGGAGCGGGGCACTGAGCTGATCGTTGCGACTCGGGTGAGTCGGTGGTGGTAGTCGGCGAACATGCGTTCGGACATTCCTTGATCAGCTGGTCGTTGCGGACCGTGGCGTCGCGCTTTGCCCATGCCCCGGATGCGCGCCATCACCCGGATCGCCTGGCGCGGCGTCACCGCCGTCAGCGGCGCGTGGGCCTGTGGCATCACCGACGTCGTCCGTCGGGCCCGGGCCGGTTGGGCGACCGGGTCGACCGCGGTCGCCGGACTGACGAGATGGGCGGGGCCGCCTTAGCCTTGGCGCCCCTCGAAGTTGCGGTTGCTGGTCGAGGCGCAGCGCTCACCGGGAAGGAGGTGATCGCCGTTCATGGCGATGCACATGCTGCAGCCGGGCTCGCGCCACTCGAAGCCGGCCGAGCGGAAGATCTCGGCGAGGCCCTCCTCTCCGGCCTGGTCACGCACCAGGTGCGCATCCCAGATCTTCTCGATCAGCTCAACAACAAACCGAGGTTCCCCGACCTGAAGCCTGCCGAGGACCTCCGTCGGCGTCCGCCGTCCGGGTCCCGCTGTCGGCGACGAGCGAGCGACCAGGTCTTCGCCAACCGGTAGGTGGTCAGCGGCGGCGACCCGGTCTCTCGACGCCGTTGGCGTTCGTCCCGGAGTAGAAGTGCGGCCCGGCCGGCATCCGAAGCGGGCGCCGGATCAGCTGCTCGGCCGGCCCCCGGACGGTGTAGGTGATGGTCCTCGGGGCGGGAACTCACCCGTTGGGGTCGAACACGCCGTCGCCGGCCGCGCCGGCCCCTTCGCCGTCGCTCAGCATGCCCGGCCCGTAGACGTCCTCGAATGCTTCGATCATGGCCTCGTAGGGGAAGTCGTCGAAGGAGCCGCGGACGTTCACATACTCCATGTGCCGGTTCCCGGTCCGGTCGTAATCGTGCAGGAGGGCATCGTGCACACCGTCGAAGTCGAGCGGCTTGGTGTCGAAACGCTTGCTGAGCTCGATGTTGAACGCGGGAGAGGCCTTGCGCCACTGGCCGTCGATCAGGAGCTCCGAATAGCCGTGGAACACGAAGAGATCGGTGCCCATCTTGGCCCGCAGGGTCTCGCTCTGGAGGTGATTGCGGACGTCGGCGAACCCCAGCCGGGCGGGAATGCCGACCGCCCGGGCGGAGGCACTGAGCAGGATGGACTTCGGCACGCACCACGACCGTTCGAGCCCGACGATATGGCTGGCTTTGAAGGCATCCCGCTGACGTTCTGAGGTGTAGGGGTCGTACCAGAGCCCGTCGCGAACGGCGTAGAAGATGCGAACGGCCTTCGTCCGGTCATCGGTGGCGTCACCCACGGCCTGGAGGGCGAACGCCTGAACCCGAGGGTCTTCGAAGTCCATGAATTCCGTCGGGCTGAGCCAGCGCGTCGGATCATCACTGGGCTCATCGATTTCGGCGTCGCGCAGGTTGGTCACCCGACCAACGGTAGTGCTGGACCGGGGACCCCACCGCATTGGCCCCTCGTGTCGCAAGCGTGAACGGCGACGTCAAACGGGCCACCGTCGCCGGCCTGGGTGCCGTTGCTCACCTGGTCAGGAGCCGTTTTCGGTCGCTTCCGGTAGGCTTCGGCGCGTCCGGCATCGCACCGCAACTCGCCGCCGTCGGCCGTGGTGTGGCGCCGGACCTCGCGCCGCTCCGGGGCCATCCCCGGCCGGTGAACTGGTGTGGGGGCAGACGAGTTCACGGTTTGGGGCGCTGAGCGTTCAACGACCATGTCACCGACGCCTCCTTTCGGGTCGCGCCCGGCGGCCAACAAGGAGGGTCCGTGGCGTCAGCCCGGAGTTCGAAGCGTCGGGTGACCGGCCGCTGGTTCAAGAGCAGTTTCAGCAACGGCACTGCGTTGTGCGTCGAAGTCCGTTTCGTCGGCGAGGCCGCCGTGCAGATCCGTGACAGCAAGTGGCGCCCGACCGGCACCGACGCCGAGGATCAGCCCGTCGTCACCGTGCCGGTCGTAGCGTGGCAGCGGTTCCTGGACGAGCTGAAAGTCGGGCCCGCGGTCGACGGGCCGATTGTGTGGCGACCTGATCAGCACGGTGGGGCCGAGCTGATCGCCAACGGGGTCCGGTTGTCGTTCACCCACGGTGAGGTGCAGGCCTTCGGCCGTGGGGTCCAGGCAGGCGAATTCGACCGGATCACCGCCGCTTGACCGCGCCGGCATCGTCGAGGGCCCGTTCGATGCGCTGTTTTGACGCGGCCAGCGACAGGCTGGCGAGGCTGGCCTGATCGAACATGAGGTCGAACTCGTACACCTCCTGGGGGGACTCCACCAACGAGTAGCTCGTGGTCGACTCCCGCCAGGCCAGCGCCGGCATCTGTGGTGACGGGAAACGGAAGAGGTAGAAGGTCGAACTACCCAGTACCGAACCCGGATTGACGCTGAAGGGGGCAATGCGCACATCGATCGTGTCCGGATGGCGCTCGATCATGGTGAGCAGGTGGGTGAGCTGATCCACCAACACCTGGGGATCATCGCTGACCTGCTGCAGGAGGGCCGCCTCGCTCATGACCGCCTCCAACCGGAGCGGATCCGGCGAGTCGAGCCGGGCCTGCCGGCGGGTTCGCTGCCGCACCCGCCGGTTGATTTCGGTCTGTGGCAACGCGATGTGTGACCCCATCAACCCCTGCATGTAGTCACCGGTCTGGAGCAGGCCGGTGACGAGACCACCCTCGTAGGCCCGGACCAGCGAGGCCCCGTGTTCAAGCCCGAAGGCGACCAGCGCGTCATTGGCGAACAGATCGGTGTCATGCTCCCACCAGCCGCGTTCCCGAGCGGTGGCCCGCAGCCGCTGGAGTTCGGCGCGCTCCACCTCGCCGAAGCCGAGCACCCGAGCGAGGTCGTCCAGTTTCTCGGCGGTCGGCACGGTGTGCCGCTTCTCCACCTGCGAGACATAGCTCCGGGAGACCCTGAGATCAGCACCGACCTGATCGGCCGTCAAACCCAGCTCCTCTCGCCGGGAACGGAGACGAGCGGCAAGCTCCCAGATGGCGACGGTGGGGGATGCAGGGGCCACCGTTCAATCCCTTTCGTTCTGCCCGTCGGATCGACTCGGGTTGGCTCGGGTGTCCGGCCTTGTCGTGGGGCCGAACTACAGTAGGCCACAGGTCGGGTTGCCCATTCAACTCTATTAGTGGCAACCAGCATTTCACTTGTCGCTAACGGTTAGCCAGTGTAATACTGGCTTCAGACGTCAGTGCCGTCGTCCACCCGCTCAACCGGTCAGTGTCGCCCATCTGATAGCGGTCCGTCCCCGGGGTCGATCGATGAACCCCGCACTACTCAGGGGGTCCAGATGGCAGACCGAGATGTCCCGAACCCGGATTGGTCGAACCGATGTTTCGACCGCCGACACCTGCTTCGACTCGCCCGTCAACGACTCGTCGGGCGTGAACACCACGCCGACGACGTTGTCAACCGAGCGATTCTGAAGTACACCCAGCTCCCCGCCGAACAACGGCCACGGGCCCGTATCGAACAGATCATCAAAACCGAGGCCTACTCGGTCCTGCGGTCCGAGCAGCGTCGCCGGGAACGCGAGACCGGCTATGTCAGCGATCCCAGCCGACCGTCGGGGGAACGCCGGGTCGACGCGGCGTTCGATGCGGTCGTGCTCCGGCAGGCCATCGTCAAGACCTGCCGGGAGGCGGACATCGAGGTGTCCGTCATCGACATCGAAGTGTTCGAACTGCTGGTGGTCGGCTACTCGCTGGCGGAAATCACCCGGATGGGCGATTTCAGCCGCCACGAGATCGTGCGGTCACGCGACAACTGGCGGCGGATCCTGCGGCGGGTCCTGGCGGACGACCAACCAGTCGCTCAGGCTCGCCGAGGGTGACCGAGATCGTCCCTCACCCGATCGGCGACCCGGATGGCGAGCGCGATGATCGTCAGGGTGGGCGCGGCATACCCGGCCGTCGGGAAGACGGCGCTCGAGGCCACGAACAGATTGTCGACCCCGTGGACCCGGCAGTCGGGGTCGACCACCCCGTCGGCCGGGTCGGTGGCCATACGTGCGGTCCCCGCCGGATGGTGGGCGGTCATCTGGCGGAGGAGGGGTACCCCGGCACGGCACTGCCGGCTGACCCGGCCCACCCCGGCCTCGGCCAGGCCGTCGTCGAGCAGTTGCTGGGTCCGCAGCACACTCGGCTGTTCCCGGGCCCCCCAACGGAACGAGACATGACCCTTGGTCATCCCCAGCCGGTCGGTGGCAGCCCCCAGGGTGACCCGGTTGTCGGGGTTCGGAGCCTGCTCACAGAGCTGGAACAGCTCGAACGGTCCCACCGAATCACCGGGAAGGTCCGACCAGCCGCCGACGTCGATCGAATAGCGGGACCGGAACGGGTAGGACCGCCGGGCCTTGATCGCCCACAGATCGTCGGCCCCCCGGATCATCTCGGCGACGTGGCGCAGGAAGCGGCGGGGCCGTTCGCGGTCTCGGAGCGCGTAGCGGAGGGTAAGGGCCGAGACGTGCGCCGGTGAGCGGACCGTCGTCTCGCGGCCGAAGGGCCGGCGCAGGCGGTGAGCGGTCGGACTCATCCCTGACGGCGCGATCATGAACGCGGAGCGCAACAGATGCTCGTGGTCGAGCACCTTGTTGTCGACGGTCAACGCTGCGGTGCCGGCCTGTCCCGCTGAGCCGACGACATCGTAGGCGGCCAGGTCACGGCACAGGTCACGACCGGGCTCCGGGATGATCTCGCCCGCCCGCACGATCTGATGGTCCATGAGGAACCGGCCGACGAGATCGTGCCGGTTGCCGACGCCGACTGGATCATGGCGCCGCGAGGCCAGCAGCAGGCGGGGTACCTCGAACGCCCCCTGGGCCAGGATCACGATCCGGCTCCGGATCCGGATCTCGTTGCCGGCCAGGGTGCGCGCCACCACCCCGGTGACGCTGGTCCCGTCGGTGTTCGTGACCAGTTCGACCACCGTGGTTCGGCTGATCACCGACACGTTCTCGCTGGCCGCCAGGTCGTGGGGGATCTCCTCGGTGAACACCCGCTGGGCGCCGAACAGGAACCGGGCCGTGACCAGAAGGTTGGTTGCCGCGTCGATCGCCGGCGGGTCACCGACCCGGAACCGCTCCGGGTCGGCACCCGAGGCGACCGTGGCCCGGCGGTAGAACGGGGCCAGCTCATCGGCCGTGATCGGCCAGCCACTGTGATCGAGCCAGGGACGATGCTCGAAATCGGCCGGGTGCAGCAGATCCAGACGGAAATGCGGCTCCCGATCGATCTCCACGCACCATTGGTGGGCCGTGCCCCCGATCGCCCGCGACCGGAGGTGTCGGGTGTTGAAGTACAGATCGTCGTTGACGTCGGCCGGGCAGTCGCTGAGGTCGTCGGTGTCACCGTCGGGCTGCCGGCCGCCCGATTCGATGAGGCAGACCCGGAGCGGTAGCCCGTCGAGTTCCTCGGCCACCGCGAGCCCGGCGGGTCCGGCGCCGACGATGCACACATCGGCGTCGTCGAGCTGAACCCGGGTGAATGAGCGCCCATCGTACAACAGTTAAAACACCTCCGATTCGAGATCAGAAGGGAACAGTGGTTTCCACCCGGGCCGATTCGCAGCGTAACGATCCGATCGGGCCAGCTCGGTTGAGTCGATCGACCTCATCGGTCCGATGCCCGCTCGGTTGTTCTCGGCCGGTTAGCCGTCACGACCAGGAGCGGGGTGGACCCGGGCAGTAGCGTCGTCCCTGAGCGGTCGGTGCGCAGGGCGGAGCCGAGCCGGCCGTCCCGCACCACACCGACAGGGGGATCCTCACCATGGAACTGATCGACGCCATGCGCTCACAGCCGGCCAACCGGTACTACCGGCCCGACCCGATCCCGCGCGAGGTGCTGTACCGAGCGGTCGACAACGCCCGGTTCGGTCCCCAGGGTGGCAACCGTCAGCCGGTCCGGTTCCTGATCGTCACCGACAGGGCCAAACGGGCCCAGCTGGCCGACTGGTACCAGGTGCCGTGGCGGGAATACTACGAAGCCGCCGGCCAGGCGCTCAACGCCCGCAGCGGCGATGCCAAGGCGACTCGGGCCGACACCTCGGCCGCGGCGGCCCACGCCGCCAACGATTTCGCCCTCGCCTTCGCAGACCACCCGGCCGTGATCGTCGTGTGCGCCAAACTCGACGACACCCATCCCACCGACACCGACCTCGGCCGGCTCAGCATCGTCGGCGGCGCCTCGGTGTACCCCCTGGTCCAGAACCTGTGCCTGGCCCTGCGCAACGAGGGGGTCGCCACCACGTTGACCACCCTGCTGTGCCTCTACGAACCCCAGGTCAAGGAATTGCTCGGCGTCCCGGAGGAGTACGCCACTGCGGCCCATGTGGTGGCCGGATATCCGGCCAAACCCTTCCCCACCCGGTTGCGCCGACGTCCGGTCGAGGAACTCGCCTTCCTCGACTCATTCGACCGGCCGTTCACCGCCCCGTGAACCTCTGACCGCTGGGGGGAGACAGGACGGCCCCTCCGAGACAGAGGGGCCGTCCGACGATGAGTGACGAGGTTTCGGTGATGCGTATCGGCCGTTGGCGACCGGGAACGGTCAGCCGGCCACCGAGGCGGCGAAGATGCTGGCCACCGCCTCATCCAGGGCGGCGTTGAACTCGGCGTCGCTCTGCTGGGCGGAGAGGCCCTCGGTCAGGGCCCGGGAGAAGCTGGCGATGACCCCGGGGTTCTGGGCCAGCTTCGCGTTGGCGTCGTCCCGGCTGTAGCCGCCGGACAGGGCCACAACCCTCAGCACCTTGGGATGGTCAACCAGTTCCTGGTAGAAGCCGGCCTGGTCGGGGAGGGTCAGTTTCAGCATGATCTGCTGCCCGTCCCCGATCGAGTCCAGGTTGCGGATGATCGCGGCCCGGAGCAGCTTCTCGGCCTCGGCCTTCGAAGGGCTGTGGATGTCGATTTCGGGTTCGATGATCGGCACGAGCCCGGCGGCAAGGATCTGCCGGCCGATCTCGAACTGCTGGTCGGCGACGGCGTCGACGCCGGCCTCGTTGGCGGTCTTGATCACCCACCGCCTCTTGGTGCCGAACACCACGTGGCCCCTCGCCCGGGCGAGGAGGTCGTCGAGGCCGGGGATCGGCTTCATGACCTGGGCACCATCGACCTCGTCGGCGAGGCCCTTGTCGATCTTCAGGAACGGCACGATCTGCTTCTGCTGCCAGAGGAACTCGGCCGAGCCGAGGTCGCCGATCTGGCGGTCCATGGTGTCCTCGAACAGGATCGCGCCCAGCACCCGCTCACCGTTGAAGCTGGGGCTGTTGATGATCCGCGTCCGCATGTCGTGGATGATCTGGAACATCTCGTCGTCGTTGCTGAACGCGTCAGCGTTGACGCCGTAAGCGGCCAAGGCCTTGGGGGTGCTTCCGCCGCTCTGGTCGAGCGCGGCGATGAACCCATCGGCACTGCGAACCTTCTCCAGCTGCTCAGTCTGGTGCTCGGTCACGATCTCCTCGTCCCGGGTCGGGTACGCCCCACACCGGTCGGTGAGGCTCGATTCCCGGAATCATATCGGCGGGTGCCGGGCCCTCCGGAGCGGTACGCTCGCCGGGAGTGCCGATCGAGGTAGGGTTTCACATGGGGAAACACTTCGTGTGACCCCTGGCCGAGAACTCGGCACCGGATCAGGCGAGGATCACGGCGGAACAATCGAGGCGAGGCGGGGGATCGGAGCGGTGCCTAACGAACGGCTGCGGGATGCCTTGGCGCGGGCGGATCTCGACGCGCGATCGGTCGCGGCGGAGCTCGGGGTCGACCCGAAGACCGTGGAGCGTTGGGTCACCCGCGACCGTCTGCCCTACCCCCGCCACCGCCGCCGGTTGGCTCGTCTCCTGGGCGAGTCCGAGCAGGCGTTGTGGCCCGACGCCGGCCGCCGGACCGAACCGACCCGGACCGAGCTCATCCGGTTGTATCCCCGCCGCTCCGACGTTCCCCGTGAACTCTGGACCCGCCTGCTCGACGCCGCGGCCGACCGGATCGAGATCCTCGTCTACGCCGGGCTGTTCCTGGTTGAGCAACAGCCCGATCTGGCCGGCCGGCTCTACGCCAAGGCCGACGCCGGGGTCACCGTGCGCCTGCTGGTGGCCGAACCCGACGGCGAGCAGGTCATCCGGCGGGGCATGGAGGAAGGCGTGGCCGGAACCGTCGCGTCCCGGGTGCGTAATGTGCTGGCCTTCTTCCCCCGCGATGCCGCCGACGACCGGATCCAGCTCCGGTTGCACGACACCACCCTCTACAACTCGATCTTCGTGTTCGACGACGAGATGCTGGTCAACACCCACGTCTACGGTCTGCCGGCCGCCCAAGCCCCGGTGTTCCACCTCCGACGAATCCCCGGCGGGCTCCTCTTCCCGACCTACACCGGCTGCTACGACCGGGTCTGGGAGACGGCCCGGCCGGTCTAGACCGGCTCTAGACCGTCAGTTCTCGGCGGCGGCGCCGTCGTGCTCCGGGCGGAGGGTGGGGAACAGGATCACGTCGCGGATCGTCGTCACGTCGGCCACCAACATCACGAGGCGGTCGATGCCGATGCCCAGCCCGCCGGTCGGTGGGAGGCCGTACTCCATGGCCCGCAGGTAGTCCTCGTCGAGGACCATCGCCTCGTCATCTCCCGCGTCCCGGGCCGTGGCCTGGGCCTCGAACCGGCGTCGCTGCTCGTCGGGGTCGATGAGCTCGGAGAAGGCGTTGGCCAGCTCCCGTCCGCCGATGATCGCCTCGAACCGTTCGGTCAGCTCCGGGTCGTCGCGGTGGGTGCGGGACAGGGGCGACACCTCGGCCGGGTAGTCGGTGACGAACACCGGGTCCCACAGGGTGGCCTCGGTGGTCTTCTCGTAGAGTTCCAGCAGGAGCTTTCCCGGGCCGTACCCGTCCCGGACCTCCACCCCATGGGCGGTGCACAGCTCCACCAGGCGGGCCCGGTCGGTGTGCACGTCCACCGGGGAGCCGATCCGTTCCGAGACCAGCTCGGCCAGGGTGGCCCGCCGCCATGGGGGGGTGAGGTCGATGCTGCGACCGTCGTAGGGGAGGACGGTCGAACCGGTGCACGTCTCGGCAACATGGGCCACCAGTTCCTCGGTCAGGGCCATGATGTCGCGGTAGTCGGCGTAGGCCTGGTAGAGCTCGAGCATGGTGAACTCGGGATTGTGCCGGGTCGACAGGCCTTCGTTGCGGAACACCCGTCCGATCTCGAACACCCGCTCGAACCCACCGGCCACCAGCCGTTTCAGGTAGAGCTCGGGGGCGATCCTGAGGTAGAGGTCGAGGTCGAGGGCGTTGTGGTGGGTGGTGAACGGGCGGGCCGTCGCCCCACCGGGGATCGGGTGGAGCATGGGCGTCTCCACCTCCATGAAGCCCCGGTCCTCCAACCACCGGCGCATCAGGGACACCACTCGGGACCGGAGCAGGAACACCGAACGGCTCTCCGGGGTCACCCAGAGGTCCACATACCGCCGGCGGTAGCGGGTGTCGACATCGGACAACCCGTGGAACTTGTCGGGGAACGGCCGTCGGGTCGGGGCGAGCAGGGTCCAGTCGTCGACCCGGACCGAAAGCTCACCGCGCCGGGTCTTCATGACCTCGCCCCGCACCCCGATCCAGTCGCCGAGGGAGAGGGCACAGAACTCGGCGAAGCTGGGGGTGGTCTTGGCCGGGGCGAACAGCTGGATCCGGCCGGTCTGGTCGGCCAGGGTCCCGAACGCCAGCTTGCCCTGCACCCGCCGCAGCATCAGCCGGCCGGCCACCGTCACGGTCGTCCCGGTCTCGGACCCGTCGTCGATGCCGGAGAACCGCTCGACGATGTCGGCGGTGCTGACGTCCGGTTCGTACCGGTAGGGCACGGTTGCCTGCGTTTCGGTGGGGTGGTCTTCGGTGGGACGGTCGTCGGTCGTCATCGGTCCTCCGGGATGACGTCGAGCCCGATGTCGAGCACGGGCGCCGAGTTGGTGATCGCCCCGGACGACACCAGGTCGACCCCGGTGGCGGCGTAGGCGTCGAGGGTTTCGAGGGTGATCCCACCCGAGGCCTCCAGCAGGGGCCGGCGGCGACCGGTGGCCTCCGCCGCCCACCCGGCGACCAGACCGACCAGATCGACCAGTTCGGGGGGAGAGAAGTTGTCGAGCAGGATGATGTCGGCCCCCGCGGCGAGGGCCGCGTCCACCTGGGCGCGGGTCTCGGCCTCGACGTGCACGGTCCGGCCGGGCCACAACGACCGGGCCGCGGCCACCGCATCACCGATGGGCAGATCGGTCAGGTGGTTGTCCTTGAGCATCAACCAGTCCGACAGGTTGCCGCGGTGGTTGGCGGCGCCGCCGGCCCGAACCGCGGCCTTCTGGAGCGATCGGTAGCCCGGGAGGGTCTTGCGGGTGTCCCACACCGTGACCCGTCCGGCCGCCACCTCCACCCAGCGGGCCGCGTTGGTGGCCACGCCCGACAGGTGGCTGATGAAGTTGAGGGCGGTGCGTTCCGCCGTGAGCATGGCGGCCAGCGGCCCGGAGGCCCGACCGAAGACGTCGCCGGCGCCGACCCGGTCACCGTCGGTCCGCAGCCATTCGACCCCGAGGCGGGGGTCGACGGCGGCGAAGGTCTCCTCGACACAGCGGGTTCCGGCGATCACCCCGGCCGAGCGGGCCCCGAACGTGGCGGTGGCCAGCCGGTTCGGATCGAGCAGTGAGGAGGTCAGGTCGCCGAGGGGGGTCAGGTCCTCGGCCAGGGCTCGTTCCACGAGGAAGCGGATGTCGGCGGTGGGCGCATGGAGGTCGGATCGCATCGGCTACCGAGGGTAATGGCCACCGACCACCGCTCGGCTCCGATATCGGGTCATGGTGATCGGCGGGGGGAGGTGAGGTCGTGGGGGAGCCGTGTCGCGGCGGCGTCGGCGGCCCGGGCGGCTCCTTCGAAGTGCCGCTGGAGACGGGCCAGTTCGGCCAGTTCCGGGCCCGGGTCGCCGACGGCTCCGGTGGCCCGGGCGATGGTGCCGATCCGGGTGGCCGCGGCCCGGGTGGCGCGGGCCCGACCGGCGGCGGCCTGGCGGCGGCCCTGCAGCCCGTCGATCGCCTCGGTCACGGTGATCAGGGGGCCGTCCGCCGCCTCGGCCAACCCGGCCAGGAGGCGGGCGGTCCGGGCGCCGTGGCGATCCTCACCGGGTCCGGCCGCCGCCAACCGTTCGGGACGGGCCGCGATGTCCGGCGCGAGTCTCAGCCCGAGCGGTTCCGGACCGGGTGTGAACAGATCTCGGCCGGTGGAACCGTCGAGCGCCACCCCGGCCCGGTGGATCTCGTTCACCTCGGCCACCAGGGCGGCCACCACCTGCTGGAGACGGCGTCGCTCGTCGGGGACGACCCGGCCGGCCACCTCGATGGCACCGCCGATCGTCCCATCGGCGATGCGGACCGCACGGCCCCGATGTCGCCTGACCACCAGGCGCAACTCCGGTGCCGGGGCCCCCGGTCGCTCGACCATGGCGAGCGGCCAGGCCGTCGCGTCGGCGACCAACGGGTGATCGTCGAGGACGATCCGGTGACGGCCATCGGCCTCCCGGGTGATCATCACGTCGGCCCGGTCGACCAGCTCGCCCAGGGCCCGGTCGACGTCGTCGGGATCGGCATCGGTCGACCGGTCGCCGGGCGCACCGGTCCGGATGGTGCGGTTGGCCGCGGCCACCCGCACCAGTTGGGCGTTCAGGTGTTCGAGCTGGTCCGACGCCACGGTCGCCGCCTCCCGGCGGCACCGCTCGAGGGCCTCGTCGACATGGTTGATCCGCTCGGCCAGGACGGTGGCCGCCGTCGTCACCTCCCGCCGGGCCGACCGGTCGGTGGGGGCGTCGGCCAGATGAGCGAACGCGGTGAACACGGAGCGGAGCCGGTCGAGGACGCCTCCCGGTGCCGATCCGCCGACGGCGGCGATGATCTCGGCGTGGGCCGCGGCGGCGACGTCGTGGGCGGCGGCGGCGCTGGTCAGGGTGGCAGCGTGCCCGGACAGGACCGATTCGCGGAGCCGGTGGAACGAGCCGGCCGCCTCGGCGCTGCCCCCGGTCCGGTGGCCATCGGCCGGGCTCACGCGCCCTGCTCGACGGTCGATCGGCCGGATCCGGGAGCCGGGATCCGGGCACCGACCGCGTCGAACAGCCGGCCGAGGCCCGCGGTGATGGCGCTGATCGCCTGTCGATTCCGCTGCCGGAGGTCGTTCGCCTCGCGCAGGGCGTCCTGGAGGCGGTCACGATGCTCGATGATGATGCCGGGCCACGGCTCGGTGGCGGCGGCCGCCAGTGCGGCCAGTGAGCAGACCGAGGGGCCGAGCACCGTCCGCCATTCCCGCTCGACCTGGGTGAGCCTGTCGGCCAGCTCATCGAACAGGTCGGTGACGGGCGGCAACCAGTCGGCACGGCCCACCTCCACGACCATCAGCTGCACCTCGAGCAGGAACACGTAACGATCGACGGCCCGGCGGTACCGCCAGAGCAGATCGTTGAGTCGGAGATAGTCGGGCTCGGTTCCGGGACGCATGGGGTGCCGGTCGGCCGTGAAGCCGTCGGTCTTTACACCCCGACCATCGAAATGTGGACGGGTGGGTGTCGGCGGTGCGATGCCCCGGTCCGGCCCGGCGATGTCGCCCATCAACGGCGGTGATCCTCCTGGTCGGAGCACGTGCGGGGAGGTCGCATGGGTCACAGGGCGGGCCGGTGTCGTACCCGGCGGCGACGGCCTGTCGTACGCTGGCTCCGTGTCCGAGTCCGTTCCTCCCGGCTATCCGTCCTGGTGGGAGACCCACGTCCTGTTGTCAGATGGCGCCCCCGTCGAGCTCCGGCCGGTGCTGCCGTCCGACCAGGCGCTGATCCGGGATTTCCACGGACGGCAATCCTCCCGGAGCATCTACTTCCGGTTCTTCCGGCACCGCCCGGAACTGAGCGAAGCAGAGCTCGAGTACTTCACCTGCATCGACTATGTCGACCGGATGGCCTTCGTGGCGCTGCAGGGCGGTGAACTGGTGGCCATCGCCCGCTACGAGCAGATCGCCGAGATGGGCAAGCCCGAGGTCGCCTTCTTCGTCGACGATCAACACCACGGCCGGGGCCTGGCCACCCTGATGCTCGAATACCTCGCGGCGGCGGCCCGCAGCCACGGCATCAGCGGGTTCGTGGCCAGCGTGCTCCCCGAGAACTACGCCATGCTCGGCGTGTTCCGGCGGGCCGGTTTCGACACCTCCACCCGGTTCGCCGACGGGGTGATCGAGGTCGAGATGGACATCACCCTCACCGAGGCCAGCACGGCTGCGGCGGCGTCCCGCCAGAGCCGGGCCCGGTCCCAGTCCGTGGCCCGGATGCTGCGGCCCTCGACGGTGGCGGTGGTGGGCGCGGGCCGATCCCCGGACCACATCGGCCGGCAGATGCTGAACCGCATCCTGGCCGGCGGGTTCACCGGCCAGGTCCACGCCGTCAACGCGGCCGCCGCCGTCGGCCCCGGCGGGGGCCGGCCCGACGAGCGGATCGGTGGGGTCCCCACCTGGCGGTCACTCCAGGAGATCGACGGGACGGTCGATCTCGTGGTCGTCGCCGTTCCCGCCGCCGCAGTGGAGGACGTCGTCGCCGGGGCGGCCAAGGTCGGCGCCACCAGCGTCCTGGTCGTCTCGTCGGGGTTCGCGGACGAGGGCGGCGATGGCGTCCAGCGGCAGCACGCCCTGACCGACCTGGCCCGCCGCAACGGGATGCGGATCGTGGGCCCGAACGCGTTCGGGATGATCAACACCGACCCGGACGTGAAGCTCGAGGCCCTGTTCGTGCCGATCGACGTCCGGGCGGGCTCCACCGCGGTGGTGTCACAGTCCGGTCCCCTGGGGGGCGCCGTCCTCGACCAGTTGGCCGACGTCGGGGTCGGGATCTCGTCGTTCGTGGCCGTCGGCAACCGGGCCGACGTGTCGGTCAACGATCTGCTCGACTACCTGGCCGTCGACGCCGCCACTCGGGTCATTCTCCTCTACGTCGAGAACTACGGGAACCTGCGCACCTTCGCCAAGCTGGCCACGGCGGCCTCCACCCGGGTCCCGGTGGTGTCGGTCCGGCCCGCCGAACCGAACCTGGTGGACCTGCTGGAACAGTCCGGTGTGATCCTGACCGACGGTGTCGGGGAGCTGGCCGAGATCGCCCGGATCGCCGCCAACCAGGCCCCGCTTCAGGGCCGCCGGGTGGTGGTGGTGTCCAACGCCGTTTCGGTGGCCCGCCTCACCGTCATGGCCTGCCGCCGTCACGGACTCGAGGTGGTCGTCCCGGTGGGTGTGGAGGGCGACCCCCGTTCCGGTCTCGACCCGACCGCGGCCTCGGCCGTGCTCGTCGACGACGTGGAGAGCGCGGATGCCGACGACGACCAGGCGGTGCCCGATTTCGAGCGGGTCATTGTGGCCGCCGCGGTCAGCGAGGGTGTCGACGCGGTGGTGGCCGCCATCGTGCCCACGGCTGAGATCCCGGTCGCCCACCTGGGCCGCATGTTGGCCCGGCTGGACCGAACCATCGACAAGCCGATCGTGGCGCTGGGCATGGTCGGGGACCGGCGGGCGACCAGCCGGGAAGGGGTGCCCGTGTTCACCTTCCCCGACGAGGCCGCCCGGGCCCTCGGTCGCCTGGCCGACCACGCCGAGTGGGCCGGCCGCCAGGCCGACTCGGTCATGATCGGAGGGGAACGCTACCCGGCCCCGGACCAGGCGCCGGGGGCCGAACGGTGGGCCGACATCGGGGCCCGGGATCGGGCGGCGTTGGTGGAGCTGATGGGCGATCAGACCGGTGCCGGTGTCAGCCTGACGTCCGGGATCGCTGACCAGGTGGCCGAGGTCCTCGATGTCCCCGTGGCCCCATGGCGGGTGGTGCGCGGTGCCGATGATCTGGTGGCCGCGGCCGACGCGGTCGGCTACCCCGTGGTGCTCAAGACCGAGGCGGTCGACGATCGCCGGGTCGGCGAGGCCGGGGGTGCCGCCATCGATCTCCACGACGAGACCCAGTTGACGGCCGCGGCGCACCGGATGGCCGACGCGGTGGGCGACGGGTTCTACCCGGCCGTCATCCAGGGCATGACCGACCACACCGGGGTGGCCCGCATGCGGCTGGTGCAGGACCCCAACCTCGGTGTGTTCATCCAGCTCGGGGTGGGCGCCCGGTTCGGGGCGTCGCGGCCGTGGTCGTTGCGTCGCTTCCTGCCCCTGACCGTCGATGACCTTGAACGGACCGTCGAACGGCTCGCCGCTGAGGTCCCCCTCGAGGCGGGCGACCGGTCGGCGCTGGTGGCGATGCTGTGCCGTCTGGCCGAGTTGGGCGTCGCCGTACCCGAACTCGCCCTCGTCGAACTCGATCCGATCCTGCTGTCGGGGCCGGGAACCGTGGTCGGCGACCTCCGGGTCCTGCTGCGCCCGTGGCGAAGCCATCCGCTGACCGAGGTGCGCAAGCTCTGATCGATCGGTCCCCGGTCGTTCGATCGAGCCCCCGGCCGTGCCGGGGTTAGGGTGGCCCGATGCGTGCCGTGGTACTCCAACAATATGGCGGACCCGAGGTCCTCGAACTGACCGAGGTGCCCGATCCGGCCCCGGGGCCCACCGAGGTGGTGGTGGCCGTTTCGGCCACTGCGCTCAACCGGGCCGATCTGCTGCAGCGGATGGGCCGGTACCCGGGTCCGCCGATGGAACACGAGATCCCCGGCATGGAGTATTCGGGCCGGATCACCGCGGTGGGCGAGCGGGTGACCCGCTGGTCGGTGGGCCACGAGGTCATGGGCATCGTCGGCGGGGGTGCCTACGCCGAGCAGCTCGTGGCCGACGAGCGCCAGGTGATGCCGATCCCGGCCGGGGTGTCGGTGGCCGATGCCGCCGCCATCCCCGAGGTGTTCCTGACCGCCTTCGACGCGCTGGTGGTTCAGGGGGGTCTGACCATGGGGCGCTGGGCCCTGGTCCACGCCGGCGGATCCGGGGTGGGCACGGCGGGGATCCAGCTGGCCAAGGCGGCGGGGGCCCGGATCATCGTCACGGTGTCGGCCGGGAAGGTGGAGGCGTGCCGGGCGTTGGGGGCCGACGTGGTCGTCGACTACGCCAACCAGGACTTCGCCGAGGTGGTCACCGAGGTGACCGGCGGGCACGGTGTGGACGTCATCCTCGACGTGATCGGAGGGGAATACACGGTCCGCAACCTGACCTCGCTTCGGGTCGGGGGCCGCATCATCCAGGTGGGGGTGATGGGGGAGCAGAAGGTGGAGCTGCCGCTCGGTCTCCTGCTGCCCAAGCGGGCGTCGATCATCGGCACGGTGCTCCGCTCACGGCCGGCCGAGGAGAAGGCCGAACTCACCCAACGGGTCGTCGCCGAGGTGCTTCCCCGTTTCGCTGACGGGGCCCTCCGGCCGGTGATCGACCGTCGGTTCCCCCTCGACGAGATCGCGGACGCCCACCGCTACATGGCCACCAACGCGAACGTGGGCAAGATCGTCGTCGACGTGGTGGGCTGAACCGCCCCGACCCGGGCCTGGACCGCGTCCAGCGGTTCAGGCCCGGGTGGTTGGGCCCGGCGGCGCCGGGCCTAGCGGGCCGAGATCGGCACGTAATCGCGCTCGTCGGGGCCGATGTAGAGCTGCCGGGGCCGGGAGATCTTGGAGTTCTGCTCCAAGGACTCCTGCCAGTGGGCGAGCCAGCCCGGCATCCGCCCGATGGCGAACAGGACGGTGAACATGTCGAGCGGGAAGTCCATCGCCTGGTAGATGAGCCCGGTGTAGAAGTCCACGTTCGGGTACAGGTTCCGGCTCTTGAAGTAGTCGTCGCTGAGGGCGATCTCCTCGAGTTTGAGGGCGATGTCGAGCAGCGGGTTCTTGCCGGTGACCTTGAACACCTCGTCGGCGTGATTCTTCACGATCCGGGCCCGGGGATCGTAGGCCTTGTACACCCGGTGCCCGAAGCCCATCAGGCGGCCTTCGCCGGCCTTGACCGATTCGATGAAGGCGGGGATGTTCTCGTAGCTGCCGATGTCGTTCAGCATGTGGATGACGGCCTCGTTGGCCCCGCCGTGGCGGGGACCGTACAGGGCGGCCGTGGCGCCCGACGCGCACGTGAACGGATCGGGGTGGCTGGACCCGATCACCCGCATGGCGGTGGTGGAGCAGTTCTGTTCGTGGTCGGCGTGGAGGATGAGCAGCACGTCGAGCGCCCGGGCCAGGATCGGATCGGGCTCGTAGTGGGGCTCGGCCACCCGCCACATCATGGACAGGAAATTCTCGGTGTAGCTGAGGGCGTTGTCCGGGTAGACGAACGGCATGCCGATGCTCGCCCGGTGGGCCATGGCGGCCAGGGTGGGGACCTTGGAGATGAGCCGGTTGATCTGCCGGTACCGGTTGGCCGGATCCTCGATGTCCTTCGCCTCGGGGTAGAAGGTCGACAGCGCCGCGATGGCCGACACCAGCATCCCCATCGGGTGGGCGTCGTGGTGGAAGCCCTCCATGAACCGCTTGCGCATGTTCTCGTGGATGAAGGTGTGGTAGGTGACGTCGTGGACCCAGCTGTCGAACTGGGTCTGATCGGGTAGCTCGCCGAACAGCAGGAGGTAGCAGACCTCGAGGAAGGTGGAGTTCTCGGCCAGCTGCTCGATCGGGTACCCGCGGTACCGGAGGATCCCGTTGCCGCCGTCGAGCTCGGTGATGGAGCTGGCCGCCGACGCCGTCGCGGTGAAGCCCGGATCGAAGAACCAGATCCCGGGCATGTGCTTCGACCAGACGCCAGCGTCGACCCCACCGTTGACGATCGGGATGTCGAAGGTTTCGCCACTCCGGTTGTCGGTGATCGTTACGGATTCTGTCACGCCAAGGGCTCCTGTCTGAACGGGACGCAAGATGCCCCGCACTGCGCTGTGCGTGACCACGCCGACGACTAATTTCAGCTGAATTTAGCTGGCCCCACTGCGACCGTCACGCTCATGAGTGGCACTTCTGCGGCGCGGTGTTCCGGCCGACTCCGGGTCGGCACCGACGGAGCGGAGATGAGGCCTCCGCCAGGTTCCTGCGGCCCGCGGCGGGCCGTCCAGCAGGTCACAGGGGACCGTTGTCGTGGCGGCGTGGTTGGAGCTTCTCCCGCTTGCTGGACAGGAGATCGAACGCGGCCACCAGCTCCCGTCGGGTCTCCGCCGGCGTGATGATCGAGGTGATCGACCCCCGCTCGGCCGACCGGTACGGGGTCAGGAACTCGCGCTCGTAGCGAGCCTCGAGCTCGGCCCGCTGATCGGGGTCGGCGCCCCGGTGCAGGATCTCCACCGCTCCCTTGGCCCCCATGACCGCCACCTCGGCCGAGGGCCAGGCGAACATGAGGTCGTTGCCCATGTAGCGGGAGTCCATGACGATGTAGGCGCCCCCGTAGGACTTGCGCAGGGTAAGGCCGACCCGGGGGACGGTGGCCCGGGCGTAGGCGAAGGCGAGCTGGGCGCCGTGGCGGATCATGCCCCGCCACTCGAGGTCCTTGCCGGGCAGGAATCCGGAGGTGTCGATCATGGTGAGCAGGCCGATGTTGAAGGCGTCGCACAGGGCGACGAACCGGGCACCCTTCTGGGAGGCGGGGATGTCGATCGAGCCGGCCAGGGCCTGGGTCTGATTGGCCACGATGCCCACCGAGCGGCCGCCCAGGTAGGCGAACCCGGTGACGAGGTTGGGGGCCCAGCTGGCGCTGAGCTCCAGGAACTCGCCCTCGTCGGCGAGGGCGGCGATGACGTTGCGGACGTCGTAGGAGCCGGTGGCGGTGGCGGGCAGGACGTCGCCGGCCTCCGGGGTGGCCCGCTCCGCCGGGTCGTCGGAGGGGTGGGCCATGGTCGGCGCATCGACATGGTCCGGCAGGTGACCGAGCACGGCCGCGATGGCGTCCTCGGCGTGGTCCAGGTCCTCGACCACGATCGAGGCCACGCCGGTGGATCGGGCGTGGGCCCCCGCCCCGCCCAGGCCGTGGGCGGTCACCGGTTCGCCGGTGTAGGCCTCCACGGTTCGGGGCCCGGTGACGAAGGCGTAGGCGGCCTCGGTGAAGATGACCACGTCGACCAGGGCGAGCTGGAGGGCGGGGGCGCCGACGACGGGGCCGTTGACCACGATGATGAGGGGCACGATCCCGCTGGAGCGGACCAGCTCCCGGGCGGTGCGCCCCCAGGCGGCCGCGGCGCCGAGGCCCTCCTCCACGGCCACCCCGCTGAGGCTGAGCACGCCCACCATGGGCAGGCGTGATTCCCGGGCGGTGCGGATCCCTTCGGCCAGGGCCACGGCGTCGGCCTCGCCCAGCACGGCCTGATCGTCGTGGGCGGCCACGGTGGCTCGGATCACGTCGCGGCCATCGATGGTGTCGGCCGTGACCGACACCAACGGACCGGCTTGGGAGCGCAGCGAGACCGTCACCTGGACGTGTCTACCCGAAATCCCGACCTGATCGGTGCCCGATCGGTGGAGGATCCCGCCGGGCGCGGCCGGTGGTTCGGCGCCGGGTCATGGGTGATCAACCGGCGATCAGCTGGAGGCCGGGGACCTCGGCCGCCCGGTCGGCGACGATCTGCTTGATGATGTCCTCGGTGGCCTGGGCGGCCACGGTGGGCCGACCCCGTCGCCGGCTGGCGATCCCCACCGTCCGGCGGGACAGACCGTCCACCGGGATGCGGGTCCACGGGCCGCCGATCCAGCCGGGGGCTGCGGTGGCGGGCACGATCGCCACCCCGAAGCCCTGGAAGGCGAGGGAGGCGAGGAGTCTGAGGCCCTCGATCTCGACCCGGGGGGTGAGCCGGAGCCCCATGGCCCGAAAGGTTTCCTCCACCTCCTGGCGGAACGGGGTGCCCGGTGCGGCGAGAAGGAGAGGATGGGCGGCCAGATCGTCCAGGGTGACGTGGTCCTTCTGGGCCAGGGGATGGTCGGTGGGTCCCACCACGATGTGGTCCTCGTGGAACAGGGGGAAGGTGCGGATCTCCGGGTCGTCGACGGGGAGGGAGACGATGCCGAGGTCGAGCTCACCGTCGAGCAGGCGGAGCTCGAGTGATCGGGTGGTGCCGTCGGCCACCAGCAGCCGGATGTCGGGGGCGGTGATGGCCAGCTCGTCGACCAGGATGGGGGTGAACCAGCGGGCGGTGGTACCGATGATCCCGGCTCGGACGACCCCTCGGGGTGACCCCCGCAGTGACGAGACGTCGGATTCGAGCGAGGCCAGCTCGTTCTGGATCCGCCGGACGCGGACCAGGACCGCCTCACCCTCCTCGGTGGGCCGACCGGTCGACCGGTCGATCAGGGTGGCGTCGAGTTCGCGTTCGAGCCTGGCGACGTGGGTAGATATGTTGGACTGCACCGTGTGGGTGGCCTTGGCTGCGGCGGTGAAGCCACCGTGATCGATCACGGCCAGGAACGCCTGGAGCTGTCGGAGGTCCATCGCCAGGGATGATGGCATATATCTGCGAGCGTCGGCGAACCCGTGAGGAGCCCGGGGTCACACGGGCAAAGGGTTGCCTGGTCAGGGCCGAAGCCATCGTTGATCAAGATCGAAAGAATCATTTCCAACGAGTAGACAGATCAGTTGGGGGCTCCTAGAGTGATCTCTGTTCACAGCAATCAGGTCCCCCTCTGAGATGCACGTGAGCACAAGTTGCGAGTCGGATAGGTCCCCCCCTTCCAGTCCGACTATCGCACCGAAACCGGTCGCTCCAGCGGCCGGTTTCGTTCTTTTTCGGCCGGGTGGGGTCATGGCGCCGGTCGGTGCCCGGGGGGCGCCGGGCTACGAGTTGGGCTCGCGGTTGCTGATGATGAGGCCCCGGTCGGGTTCGGTGGCCAGCACCAGGGTCTCGCCAGGGCCATCGGCGAACGCGACGAACTCGTCCATCGATTCGAACCTGACGTCGGGTCGAATCGACTCGTCGGACAGCAGGGCACCGTCCTCGTCGACGGGGATGATCCTGGCGATCACCGGCAGTCCGGTGGCGTTCGGCACGGTGTAGGCCATCACCAGGGCATCGCTCACGCGACCCAGCGTCGAGACGGCGGGCTCCGCGTCGGCACCGCCCTGATAGACCATCTCGAAGGTCCACTGCGATGACTCCGCCGGCCGGCCCCAGACCGCCTCGTCCAGCGGGCCACCCAGCGGATCGGTGATCTCGACGGTCACCACGACCGTCCTCCACCATGCGTTCTCGTCTCCGAAATCGGTCTCCCGGCGGCCGGCGTAGGCCGACGGGTCTGCTGTCCGCGCCCCTTCGCCCTCGTAGGTCTCCTCGATGCCGCGCCCCGCGGACACGGCGAGGACCTGGCCGCGCACCACCCGGTAGATCGAGCCCGGGACCGACAACGGGCGCGCCGGGCCGACGTCTTCGTTCGCCACCCGGAACGTCATGTTCGGTAGGAGATCCGTCAGATACGGGACGCCGTAGTCGGACTCGTCGTTGTCGCCGAAACCGAGGGCATGCCGTACGTCGCGTTCGCTGACCGCTGGCTCGGAGGACGCCGTGGTGTCGCTCGAGCGGCCGGTCGGCTCTTCGGCCTGCGCGACGGTCTCGGCCTCGGTTCCGCACGCGGCGACGAACCCGGTTGTCAACAATGCACCGACGAGGATGCCCTTCCAGCGAGAATCATGTCGGCAACTCGAATCATGCATTGTTGTTCCCAACGGCGGTCCGTGACTCTGAAGAGAACATTATTGAATGTGGCTTGCTCGCCTTCTGCGATTCGACGAGAAGCCGCATCGAGATGACCAAGGGACTGGCTGTCTCCCCAGATCGGTGAGGTTCGCCCGGGGTTAGCTCAGGTTTAATCCGGCACTGGGCGTCGGGAGTTGCGTACACGGAGGCGACGTCGGCCCAGAACCACAGTTGCACAACGTATCCGTGCTCGGACGGCGTGACCTTCTCGATGAGGGCGCCGAACCCCTCGTCCTGTCCGCTCGCCGCGAGCGAGTCGAACTGGAAGACGAGGCTCCGATTGCCTGGCTCGATCGACGGAAACCGTGGCCGTTCGTCGATCGTGTGATCGAGTACAACTGCGGCTTCGACCTTGTGACCGTGCACTGCTGGATCCTCGCACGGGGCCGCCATGAACGTGGCAGCACCCATTTCGGGCCGCTCACACTCGTCGAGCCGGTCAAGGTGATCGCTTGGCGAATGGATGGCTGGGCTGGACGGGACGGGTTTCAAGCGACCGGCCGCTGGACGTTCCCACCCGACCCGCGCTGAAAGCCCCGTCTCGTCCACCGCTCCAGAACGACGGCGCAACGAACGTCCGGCTGCAGCTCCTGATCGGCACTCGTGCGTTGGTGCGCCCATCCTCATGCCAGCAGCCGTCGCTTCGCTCGGTGCCGAGACGGTCCTCCTCGCCGATGACCGCCACGGGATCGCGGCCTCGTGAGCGGCCTTGGCGATGTCGGGCCGGCCTTGGGTCGAGGGTGGCCGCCCGGGTCTACGGTGCCGGGATGATCGTCAGTTGCGGCGAGGCCCTGGTGGACGTACTGCCCGACGGAACGGTGGTGCCCGGTGGCGGGCCGATGAACACTGCGGTGGCCGCCTCCCGCCTTGGTGTTCCCGCCGCCTTCCTGGGGCGGGTGTCGCTCGACGCCGACGGTGACCGGATCTGGGAGCACCTGGTGGCGGCTGGTGTGTCGCTCGACGCCGCGGAGCGTGGCCGCGAGCCGACAGCCCGGGCGGTGGTCACGCCCGAACCGGCGCCGACCTTCCGTTTTGAGGGTGACGGCACCGCCGACACCCTCCTCGACCGGGCCGAGATCGGCCCGCTCGGTCCGGGGCCACACCTGATCCACGGCGGCACCCTCGGGATCGTCCGAGGCCGAACCGCCGACCGGTTGATCGAACTCATCCAACAACACCAGGGTTTGGTGTCGTTCGACCCCAACATCCGGCCCCGGATCATGGGCGATCGGGCCGCCTGGTCGGCTCGGGCCGAGCCGTGGCTGGCTCGGGCCGACCTGGTCAAGGCATCCGATGAGGACCTGGCCTGGATGGGACGCTCACCGGCCGACCTGCTGGCGGGGGGCGCTGCGGTGGTGCTCCGGACCCTCGGAGGCGATGGGGCGGAGGCTCACCTGGCCGATGGGGCGGTGGTTGCCGTCACGGCCCCGACCGTCGAGGTGGTCGACACCGTCGGTGCCGGCGATTCGTTCGCCGGCGCGGTCCTGGCCGCCTTGTGGCGACGCGGCATCGTCTCCCGGACTGAGCTCGAGGGTCTCGGGAGGCGGGAATGGCGCGACCTCATCGAGTTCGCGGTGACCGTGGCCACGATTACCGTCGGCCGGCCCGGCGCCGACCCGCCCACCCGGGCCGAACTCGGGTGAAGGCGGGCCGTGGTGTGGCCACGGTGACGGGCCGCGAGCCGGGTTCGCGATGGCTGCTGACGGCCCCGAACCGGGCGGTGCCGAGGTTGAACCGGGGCACCGCCCGACGTCAGCGGCCGGCCTCCACCTGGTTGCGGATCACGGCCAGGGCCGATCCGGCCTTGAACCACTCGATCTGCTCGGGGGAGAACGTGTGGTTGCCCTCGAAGGTCCACGAAGACCCGTCGGGCCGGGTCACCGTGACGGTGAGCGGCTTGCCCGGGGTCAGCTCGGCCAGGCCTTCGGTACCGAGACGGTCCTGCTCGCCGATCCGGTCGTAGGCGGTCGGATCGGCGAAGGTCAGCGGGACGATGCCCTGCTTCTTCAGGTTGGTCTCGTGGATCCGGGCGAACGAACGGGCGATGATCAACACCGCCCCCCGGAACCGGGGTTCCATCGCGGCGTGCTCCCGGGAGGAGCCCTCCCCCATGTTCTCGTCGCCGATGACCGCCCACGGGATACCGGCCTCGTGATAGGCCTTCGCGATGTCGGGGAAGCTCTGCATCTCTCCGGTGAGGACGTTGAGGCCTTGGCCGACCACATGGTCGTGGTAGGCGCTGACCGCACCGAGGTAGAGGTTGCCGGAGATGTTCTCCAGGTGGCCGCGGTACTTGAGCCACGGACCGGCCATGGAGATGTGGTCGGTGGTGAACTTGCCGTGGGCCTTGACCAGCACCGGTAGGTCGGTGAAATCCTGACCGTTCCACGCCGGGAACGGGGACAGGATCTGGAGCCGGTTGGAGGTGGGGGAGACCACCACCGAGATGTCGGACCCGTCGGTGGGCGGGGCGATGAACCCGCTGTCGCCCTCGTCGAACCCCTGTGGGGGCAGTTCGACCCCGACGGGCACGTCGAGCCGGACCTCTTCACCCGACGGGGTGGTGAGGGTGTCGGACAGGGGATCGAAATCGACCCGGCCGGCCAGGGCGAGGGCCATGACCGTCTCCGGTGACGTAACGAAGGCCAGGGTGGCCGCATCGCCGTCGTTCCGCTTGGGGAAGTTCCGGTTGTAGGAGGTCACGATCACGTTGGGTTGACCCTCCACGTGTCCGGCCTCCTCGGACCGGTCCCACTGACCGATGCATGGGCCGCACGCGTTGGCCAGCACGGTGGCCCCCATGGCCTCGAAGTCGGCCAGCAGACCGTCACGTTCGATCGTGGCCCGCACCTGCTCGGAACCGGGAGTGATGAGCAGGCGGGTCTTGGCGGTCAGCCCCGCGGCGGCGGCCTGGCGGGCGATCGAGGCAGCCCGGGTAATGTCCTCGTAGGAGGAGTTGGTGCAGCTGCCGATGAGGGCGGCGCTGATCTCGGCCGGCCAGCCGTTCTCGGCCGCCTCGGCGCCCAGGGCCGACACCTCGCGGGCCAGGTCGGGGGTGTGGGGGCCGTTGATGTGGGGTCGGAGTTCGGACAGGTCGATCTCGATGACCTGGTCGTAGTAGTCGGCGGGGTTGGCCATGACCTCGTCGTCGGAGCGGAGGTGGTGTGCCACCGCGTCGGCCGCGTCCGCCGTGGCTTCCCGGCCGGTGGCCTTCAGGTAGCGGGCCATGGCGTCGTCGTAGCCGAACAGGCTGGTGGTGGCCCCGATCTCGGCCCCCATATTGCAGATGGTGCCCTTGCCGGTGCAGCTCAGCGAGTTGGCGCCCGGGCCGAAATACTCCACGATGGCGCCGGTCCCTCCCTTGACGGTGAGGATCTCGGCCACCTTCAAGATGACGTCCTTCGGGGCCGACCAGCCGGTGAGCGCACCGGTGAGGCGGACGCCGATCATCTTGGGCCACCGGACGTTCCACGGGAACCCGGTCATCACGTCGACCGCGTCGGCCCCGCCCACGCCGATGGCGATCATGCCGAGCCCACCGGCGTTCGGGGTATGGGAGTCCGTGCCGATCATCATGCCGCCGGGGAAGGCGTAGTTCTCCAGCACGACCTGATGGATGATGCCCGAACCGGGCTTCCAGAAACCGGCCCCGTACTTGGCGCAGACCGACTCGAGGAAGTCGTACACCTCGTCGTTGGAGTCCAGGGCGGCGAGCAGATCCTTCTTGCCGTCCTCGCGGGCCTGGATCAGGTGGTCGCAGTGGGTGGTGGTGGGTACGGCCACCTCGGGCAGCCCCGCAGTCATGAACTGGAGCCACGCCATCTGGGCGGTGGCGTCCTGCATGGCCACCCGGTCGGGACGGAAGTCGACATAGCTGACCCCCCGCTCCACCTCGGCGTCGGGGTTGTCGAGGTGGTTGGCCAGGATCTTCTCGGCCAGGGTGAGCGGACGCCCCAAGCGTTTCCGCAGGCCACCGACCCGTTCGTCCAGCGTGGCGTAGACGCTTTCGATCAGCTCGATTGGGGTGTCCGGTCCGACGGCCATGACGGTGCTCCTCACTTCTGGAACTCGGGGTGGAGAATGGGCGGTAGCCGAGTGTGGCACTCGTTGCCGGGCCCCACCTGATCTGATACAACTCTAATACAAGTGGGACGGATTCGCTATCACGAAATCGCCGACGAGATCCGGAGACAGATCATGTCGGGCCGGTACGGCCCCGGGGAGGTGCTC
>JBKDZN010000189.1:0-7336 GCA_047971245.1 Acidimicrobiales bacterium | reverse complement strand
CCAAGGCCATGAAGCCCGGCGAGGAGGACTGGGCCATCGGCTGCGTGGTCCCCGTCAACGCCGAGGGCGTCAAGATCATCAACACCACCTACGCCCCCCGCCACCCCGACGTCCGGGCCTTCCCCGTCTCCGGGGCCTACCACTACCCCGAGGGGTTCGTGATCTTCGACGACGTGTTCGTCCCTCACGAGCGGATCTTCCTCGACGGTGAGACGGCGTTCGCCGCCGTGTTCGCCCACAGCCTCGGTCTGTGGGAGCGGCTCGGTGGCCTGTCGGCCTTCGTGGAAGAGGCCGACCAGATCGTCGGTCTGGCCCAACTGGTCGCCGAGGCCAACGGAACCGCCGGGATCTCGCACGTCCGCGAGAAGATCTCCGAGATGATGATCCACGCCACGCTGATCCGCTCGGCCATGGAGGCGGCGATCACCAACTGCCAGGTCGGTCCCGAGGGAGCCGCCTTCCCCAGCGAGCTGTTCGTCAACGCCGGCAAGTTCCACGCCGCCGCCAACTACAACCTGATGGTCCGCCACCTGCACGACATCGCCGGTGGGGCGGTGCTCACCGCCCCCGTTCCCGCCGATTTCGAGAACGCCGAGGTGGGTGACCTGGCCCGCAAGTACATGGCCACCGGCAACGACGTCGACGGGGAGTACCGGGCCCGGCTGATGCACGCCATCCGCGACCTGACCGCGGATGCCTACGGCGGTTGGAAGTTCGTCACCAACCTGCAGGCCGGTGGGGGGCTCTACGCCCAGCGGATCGTCACCCGTCGCCACTACGACCTCGACGCGGCCAAGCGGAGCGCCCTGGCCGTGGCCGGACTGAGCGAGGACGACGTGCACTGAGCCTCAGGGCCCCGACACGACGGGCCCTGAGTACCGCTCAGCCCACGAACGACCGCTTGGCCACCTCCTCCAGCATGACCTCGGTGGCGCCGCCGCCGATGGGCAGGATCCGGGCGTCGCGGTACATGCGCTCCACCGGGGTTTCCCGCATGTAACCCATACCGCCGTGGAACTGGACACAGTCGTACATGATCCGGTTCACCACCTCGGCACCGAGGGCCTTGACCCCCGACATGGCCTTGACATTGTCCTGCCCCTGCTCGCCCATCCACGCCGCGTGATACATCGAGGCCCGGACGGCGTCGAGCTGGGCCTGGTTCATGGCCATCCGCTGGCGGATGGCGCCCAGATCGTAGAGGTGACCGCCGAACGCCACCCGCTCCTGGGTGTAGGCCAGGGTCTGGTCGATGGCCACCTGGGCGGCACCCACCCCCATCCCGACCAACACCATCCGCTCGTTCTGGAAGTTCTTCATCGTCTCGTAGAACCCCCGGTGCACGGTGCCGAGCACCTGGTCGTCGGGGACCCAGGCGTTGTCGAGCACCAGTTCGGCCGTGTCGGAGCAACGCCAACCGTGCTTGTCGAGCTTCTTGGCCACCGAGAATCCCTCGGTGCCCGCCGGGACCAGGAACATGGTGATGCCGTACCGGTCGTCGGGGTCGGTGCGGGCGGCCACGATGGTCATGTCGCCGTACACGGCGTTGGTGATGAACGTCTTGGTGCCGTTGATCCGCCAACCGTCCCCGTCACGGACCGCAGAGGTGCGCAGCCCGGCCACATCGGACCCGGCGTCCGGTTCGGTCACCCCGATCGACAGGATCGTCTCACCGGCCATCACGCCGGGCAGCCAGCGTTCCAGCTGGTCGGGGCGCCCCGAGTTGATCAGGTGGGGACCGGCCATGTCGGTGTGGACCAGCACGGTGACGTCGAACCCGGCGTAGCTGGACGCCCCCAGGGCCTCGGAGAAGGTGGCCGACGCTAACGGGCCGAGGCCGAGGCCTCCGTACTGCTCGGGGATGCGCAGCGACAGCATGCCGAGCCCGCCCATGGTCCGCAGCACCGAGCGGGGCACCTTGCCATCCTCCTCCCACCGGTCGCCCTTCGGGGTCACCTCGGCGCCCACGAAGGCGACGGTCTGGTCGTAGATCGCCTGGAGCTCGTCGGTCATGTAGATGTTGCGGTTGGTCACGGCCTGGCTCCCTGGTTCGGCCGGGCGACGGTGGTCGCCGGTGTCGGTGGTGTGGGTGAGCGGGATGGGCCGGATGGCACCGGCCCCCGGATTATCCCGCCGGCGTGGTTGCCGTGTCGATCGAGCCGGTGGTGAGCTCAGCCGCCCAGCGGGCGGAACTTCGGTTCCCGTTTCTCGACGAAGGCGGCGACCGCCTCCCGGAAGTCGCCCGTCTCCTGGCACGTCCGCTGGGCGCTGATCTCGAGCTGGATGACCGTGGACAGGTCGTCGACGGCGAGGGCCGCGTCCAGGGTCTGCTTGCTCTGCCACAACCCCGTGGGCGATACGGCCAAGAGGTCGTCGATGAGGGGCTGGGCCAGGGCCCGCAGGCCCTGGTCGGGGGCGACGCCGGACACGAGGCCGATCTCGAGGGCCCGGCCGGCATCGACATAGCGGCCGGTGTAGATGAGCTCCCGGGCCACCGGCAGGCCGACGAGGCGGGGCAGGAAGTAGCTGACCCCCATCTCACAGCCCGACATCCCGATCCGGGCGAAGGCGTCGTTCATCTTGAGGCTCTCGCCGGCGAACCGGAAGTCGGCCGCCAGGGCCATGGCGAACCCGCCGCCGGACACCCCGCCGTGGAGCAGGGCCACGATCGGTTGGGGGATGCGGCGCATCAGGACGGGCAGGTCACTCAGGCTGGGGCGGCCGGGCACGAACTCGGGGTGGTCGTCACCGCCCGCCCGTTCCTTGAGGTCGAGGCCGGCGCAGAAGGCCCGCCCGTTGCCCCGCATGACGATCAGGCGGGTATGGGTGTCGGTGAGCTTGGTGGTGAAGTAGTCGGCCAGCTCGGAGATCATGGTGCCGGTGATCCCGTTCATCCGCTCGGGCCGGTTGAGGCTCAGGACCTCCACCTCGCCCTCGGTGTCGACGGTGATGGTGCGGTAGACGTCCATGTGTGCTCCCGGGGTCGGTCCTGCAGGCGACGCTACCGAGCGTCCGCCGTCCCAAGCCACCCGACGCTCGGCGATACCGGCCGGGCCCCGGTGGGCGTCAGCCCAGGAGGCCGAGACCCCGGGTGAGGGTCTCGTCGTAGACCTCGTCGTCGTCGAGCCGGCGAAGCTCCTCGGCCAGGCAGTCGGCCAGGTCACGGGGTGGGAGGGCCACCCGCCGACGGGGTTGGCCGGGCTGGTCGAGGTGGCCGGTCGAGGCATCGGCCCGTACCAGTTCGACCGGGCCGGATCGCCGATCGAGGCGGACCGACGTGGGTCCGGGGTTGTCACCGGCGTCGGGATCGGTGGCCCCGGAGCCCACGACCTGCTCGACCGGGCAGGCGAGCCGGGACGCCAGCCAGCCGGCCAGGAGGGCGGCCCCGGCCGATGACCGGGAACCGGTCACCGTGGCCGAGGTGACGGGCTCGAACGGGGGCTGGTCGAGGGCGGCGGCCAGCACGGCGCGCCAACCGGTGATCCGTGCCCAGGCCAGATCGGTGTCGCCTGGGGTGTGGCTGGTGATCAGGCCGGTCAGGGCCCGGACGGGCGCGGGGGTGGTGGCCACGTCGGTGATGCGGCGCTGGGCGAGCAAGCCGATCGGTTCGTGGGCCGGGGCGTCCGGGGGTGGCCCCGCCCACCAGGCCACGACGGGGACGTCCGGCAGCAGGAGGGGCATGATCAGGGCCTCGGGGTGGGCGGTGAGGGGACCGGACGGGCGGAGGACGATCACGTCGCTGGCCCCGGCGTCACCGCCGACGCGGATCTGCCCGTCGAGCCGGGTGGGGCCGCGGTCCCCGGCCCGGACGACGACCAGGATCCGGCAGGGGTGCTCCTGGCTGGCCTGGTTGGCCGCCTCGATGGCCGGTTCCGTCGCCGGGTCATCAGTGACGACGACCAGGGTCAGGACCCGGCCGAGGGCAACCGCGCCACCGTCGTCGCGGATCCGGACCAGCCGGTGGTTCAGCTCGGCGGTGGAGGTGTCGGGCAGATCAACGATCACGGGCGTCTCCAGTGGCGGCCACCGGTCATGATGGCGTCCGCCGACGGAGGCCCCCACGATCCGGCCGGGTACGGCTCGGGTCGCCCCCGCTGGGCCCAGTGGCGGAGTACCGGGTCGAGGATCTCCCACGCCAGTTCCACTTCCTGGTGGCGGGGGAACAGGGGCGGGTCGCCGAGCAGGACGTCGAGGATGAGCCGCTCGTAGGCCTCGGGCGACGATTCGGTGAAGGCGTGGGAATAGCCGAAGTCCATGGTGACGTCGCGCACCTCCATGACGGCACCGGGCACCTTGGAGCCGAACCGGAGGGTCATCCCCTCGTCGGGCTGGATCCGCATCACCAGCGCATTGTGGCCGAGCTCCTCGGTCGAGGTGGCCTGGAACGGGAGGTGAGGGGCGCGCTGGAACACCACCGCGACCTCGGTGACCTTGCGCCCGAGCCGCTTCCCGGTGCGGAGATAGAACGGGACGCCGGCCCACCGGCGGGTATCGATCCGCAGGGCCACCGCGGCGAAGGTCTCCGTGATCGAGTCGGGGGCGACCCCCTGCTCGTCGAGGTAGCCGACCACCTCCTCGGCGCCCTGCCAGCCGGCCGTGTACTGGCCGCGGGCGGTGGAGCCGGCCAGGTCACGGTGGAGCCGGACCGCAGACAGGACCTTCTCCTTCTCGGCCCGGAGCTCGGCGGCCTCGAACGACACCGGTTCCTCCATCGCGGTGAGGGCGAGGAGTTGCAGCAGGTGGTTTTGCATGACGTCCCGGGCCGCGCCGACCCCGTCGTAGTAGCCGGCCCGCCCGCCGATGCCGAAGTCCTCGGCCATGGTGATCTGGACGTGGTCGATGTAGTTCCGATTCCACACCGGCTCCCAGAGCTGGTTGGCGAACCGGAGGGCGAGAATGTTCTGGACCGTCTCCTTGCCGAGGTAATGGTCGATCCGGAAAACAGCGTCGGGCTCGAACACCCGGGAGATCACCTCGTTGAGCCGGCGGGCGCTGGCCAGGCCATGACCGAACGGCTTCTCGACCACGACCCGCCGCCAGCCCGGTCCGGGGGAGGCGAGGCCGGACCGGCCGAGCTGGCGGCAGACCTCCTCGAACCAGTCGGGTGGGATCGACAGGTAGAAGGCCGCGTTGCCACCGGCGCCGCGTTCGTGATCGAGGGCGCGGACGGTGGCGGCCAGGGTGTCGAAGGCGTCGTCGTCGCCGAACTCGCCGGGGACGAAGCGGAAACCGGTGGCCAGGGCCCGCCAGGTGCTCTCCCGGAACGGGGTCCGGGCGTGGTCGCGCACGGCGTCGTGCACGACCTGGGCGAAGTCCTCGTCGGCCCAGTCCCGGCGGGCGAACCCGACGAGGGCGAAGCCGGGGGGAAGCAGGCCCCGGTTGGCGAGGTCGTACACCGCCGGCATCAGCTTCTTGCGGGCCAGATCACCGGTGACTCCGAACAGGACCAGGCAGGACGGCCCGGCGATCCGCGGGAGCCGCTTGTCGCTCGGATCGCGGAGGGGGTTGTGGGCCGCGGTGACCCGGGACGGGCTCACCGGTGCGACACCGCGGCGGTGCCCGGCCGGCGGTGGGGCCTGGGCCGGCGTCCGGTGCCGGTCACCCCGTCAGTCCAGGACCACGATGGCGTCGCCGGTGCGGACCACCCCGGGTTTCACCACCATGGCGTTGAGGCCCCGGCGGCGTTCCTCACGCGTCGTGTTGGCCCAGCGCCAGGCGTCGAGCCCGAACCGGGCCCGGAACTTGGCGCATCCGGTGTGGGGCTTGGCCGAGATCTCGATCTCGGCGTCGCCGATGGCCAGCCGGGTGCCGGTGGGCAGATGATCGACCGAGAGGTCCAGATCGACGAAGAACTGGTCACCGGCGATCGGCCAGCGTTGCTTGTCGCCGTTGCAGATGATGTCGATGGCGCGGGCGTTCATGATGTTGAGCTGGGCCTCCGGGTGGGGACCCCCGTCGTCGGTCGAGGAGCTGCCCCGCTGGGGGTACGAGTCGCCCTTCAAGCCCTGGCCGACCACCAGCTCGCCCTGGTCGAGCGTCTCGCGTTCGTCGACGGAGGGGCGACGCACGATGAGTTCCACGGTGCCGCGCCGGCGGGGGCTGGCGTGCAGTCGGTCGAGCTCGGCGTCGAGCTCGGCCCGGGTTCGATGAGCGGAAGTGTCCACGGGGCGGCTCCTAGGGAGGTCGTCACAGGTTGTCGTCGCAAGATGCCGACCCAGTCTGTCACGCCGACCGGATCCCGGCCCGCCGGTTCCCGGTCACCGGCCTGGTCGGACCGGGTCAGAGGCTGGGGTCCTTGATCCGGGACTCGGTGTCCTCCAGGGGGACGCTGGGCCGGAAGTTGGTGAAGCCGCTGATCTGGGTGATCCGTCCCGTGCTGCTGTCGAGGTCGATGCGGACCAGGTCGTCGCCGGGGCGGAGCTCGGCCAGTTCCACCCCGATGTCGCGCACGTTGACGGCCCGGATGCGGGGCAGGACCTGGGGCGCCACCACCACGAGGGCCAGGCTGAGGACCAGCAGGACGACCCCGTTCGAGCTCAACCCCTGGTTCGTGTGGTTGCCGAGCCAGAAGATGTAGCGGGTCACCTCGACCACCGCGACCCCGATGAGGACCATGGCCAGGGCGACCACCGCGGCCCGCTCCGTCCACGACGGTGATCGCTGGCTGAGCAGGCTCCTGAGCCGGTCGTATTCGGCCGGGGCGGGCCGCTTGTCGTCGATGAGCCGGGCCGCGTCGTTGAGACGTTTCCGGGCCGTCCGCCGGTCGCCGAGCCGGACCCAGAGGTAGGCCTCGCGGGTCAGCAGCTCGGCCCGGGCCTCGGGGGGAAGATCCCGGTGGCGGCGGAGGGTGGCCTGCAGGCGTTCGGCGGCGTCCTCGAGGATGACCTTGCCGGCCTGACGGTCCTCGCGGTCCGCGATGGTGGCGGAGATCCGGGCCCGCAGCGCCTCCAGTTCGGCGACGATGCGGATCCCGTCAGGATCCGGACCTGCCGTTCCCCGCCCGGCCGCGCGGGGCGAGACGGCCACGGTGAGCGCCTGATCGCAGGCGGTCAGGGCGTCATGGGGGCGGCCGGTCTCGATCAGGCCGACGATCAGGGCCCGGTGGTGGCTGGGCTCGTCGGGACCGTTGGCGACGGCGGCGGTGAACGCCCGGACCGCCGCCGGGCGATCGTTGTCCGACCAGAGCACCAGGCCTTGGACCAGGTGGGCGTGTGGGTCGTCCGGATCGAGGCGGAGCGCCTGTTGCAGGTGACGGTGGGCGGTGGTGCTGTCGCCCGTCGCGTTGGCGATTGCCGCCGCGTCGCGCAACAGGCCGACGTCGCGTGGTCGTTTGGCC
>JBKDZN010000188.1:0-5437 GCA_047971245.1 Acidimicrobiales bacterium | reverse complement strand
GTGCACTACATCGAAGGGTGCTCGGCCCCGGTGTACACCTCGGACTCGCTGCACTCGGCCGTGGTCGAGATCGTGGTCAAGCCGAGCGCCCACGTCACCTACACCACGATCCAGAACTGGTCGTCGAACGTGTTCAACCTCGTCACCAAGCGGGCGATGGTGGAGGCCGAGGGCCACATGGAGTGGATCGACGGCAACATCGGCAGCCGGCTGACCATGAAGTACCCGGCGGTGTGGCTGGTCGGGCCCAAGGCCACGGGCGAGGTCCTCTCGGTGGCCTACGCCGGGGCCGGTCAGCACCAGGACACCGGGGCCAAGATGGTCCACGCCGCCCCCGAGACGACCTCCAAGATCGTGTCGAAGTCGATCTCCAAGGACGGGGGCCGGTCCAGCTACCGGGGCCTGGTCCGGGTGGAGGACGACGCCTTCGGCTGCAAGAGCCATGTCCAGTGCGATGCCCTCATCCTCGACGAGAACTCCATCAGCGACACCTACCCCTACATGGAGATCGGTGCTCGTGACGCCCAGATCGGTCATGAGGCCACGGTGTCCAAGGTGGCCGACGAGCAGCTGTTCTATCTCATGAGCCGGGGGCTGTCGGAGGAGCAGGCGATCGGCATGGTCGTCAACGGATTCATCGAGCCGGTCACCCGGACCCTGCCGATGGAGTACGCGGTGGAGTGGAGCCGCCTGATCGAACTCCAGATGGAGGGGTCGGTCGGCTGACCCGGGCCCGGACGCTGATGTGGCCACCCCAGAACGGGTGGCCACATCCGTTTCCCGCCGACGACGATCCCATTCAGCCCGAGGGCTGGGGCGGACCGCCGCCGGAATGACGACTGAGGTAGCTCAGTCGCCGTCGACCTTGTCGGCGAGATCGCCGACCTTGCCAGCGAGATCCTTGATCTTGTCGCCCTGGTCGCCCGGGATCTTGTCGGCGTTGTCACGCGCCATGTCAGCCAGTTCGTCGGCCTTGCCGGCCATCTCCTTGGCCTTGTCCATCATGCCCATGGTGCCCTTCTTTCGCGTTGCTGAATGTTCATCTGCTTGACGCGTGGTCGAGCATAGCGCTTCGTCTGGTCCGGTCCCCGGCGTGCCGGTCCGCCGTGGGGTCGGGGGTGGCAGCGATACTGGGGCGATGAGCATGCGAGAGGACTGCAAGCACTACCAGAGCCGCAGCTACCCCAGTGGGGACACGATGCGGAAGTGCGCGCTCGATCTCGCGCCCGAGGCCCCGTGGCGGTGCCCCGCCGACTGCCCGTCGTACGAACGGCGCCTGGCCGATGTGAACTGGAAGCACGGATCCCTGGTGACACCCCCCACCCCCGACGCCCCCGACAGTGTCGGTGACGACGGGACGATCGGCAATCTGCTCGACGAGGCCGAGGACATCATCAACACCGCCGGACCCCGGATCCGGGCCGAGGTCGACGCCGAACACGCGCAACGTTCCCGCCGATCGCGGCGCTGGTGGCCGTTCGGGCGGGGTTGAGGCCGGTCCGAGATTTCTCCTATCGGGATAGGGGGAATAGCCCGCTACGGTGAGGTCGTGAACGACCGGTTCAGCCCCGCAGCGGTGGGTGAGCACCCCGACCAGACCGCCCGGCGTGCCGCGGCCGAGCGTGCCGTCGACCGTGGCCTGCCCAGTATCGAGACCGAGGAGTGGCGGTACAGCCCCATCGGCGACCTCGACCCGGCCGGACTCCGGCCGGCCACCCCGGCGGATGTCCCCGCCGCCGATGCCGACCCGTTGGCCGCCACCATCACCGACCGGGCCGCCACCGTGACCCTGGTCAACGGAACCCCGTCGGCGATCGACGTCGCTTCCGGGTGGAGCGCCCGCGGTCTGACTGTCGAGCTCGACCCCGCCCGGCGGTGGGCCCCGACAGGGTCCGACCCGGCCCGTCCCCGTGGCCCGGCCGACCGTGAGGACCCGGAAGCGGAGGAGACCCTGTTCGACCTCTGGCATCAGGCCTTCAGCCCCGGCGCCGTGGTCGTCCGAGTGCCCGACGGGGTGATCGTGGACGCACCGGTGGTGATCGTGAACCGCTCGTCGGGGGGCGAGGTGGCGTCGTTCTCCCACCTGGTGGTGGAGGCCGGGAACGGAGCCGAGGTCTCCGTCGTCGAGCACGCCGGTACCGCGGCCCCGGGCGGCCTGTCGGTTCCGGTGGTGGAACTCCGGGCCGACGACGGCGCCGTGCTCACCTACGAGTTGCTCCAGGAGCACGACCGCACCCACTGGACGGTGGGTCGTCAGCGGTCGAGCGCGGCGGACCGAGGCCGGCTGGTGTCGGCGGTGGCCGCCTTCGGCGCCCGCTACGCCCGGACCCGGACCGATTCCCGCCTGTTGGGTCGGCGCTCCCGATCCGAGATGACGGCGGCCTACTACGGCGACGGTGAACAGATCCACGACTTCCGGGTCTTCCAGCATCACGAGGCGGCCGACACCCGTAGCGATCTGCTGTTCAAAGGCGCCCAGGACGACGCCTCGGGCTCGATCTACAGCGGCATGATCCACATCCATCCCGAGGGGTCGGGCACCGACGCCTTCCAGACGAACCGCAACGTGAAGCTCAGCCCGGACGCGTGGGCGTGGTCGGTTCCCAATCTGGAGATCGAGAACAACGATGTGCGCTGCAGCCACGCCTCGACCGTCAGCCCGGTCGACCCCGACCAGCAGTTCTACCTGCACAGCCGGGGTGTGCCGCCGGTCGAGGCCGACCGGTTGATCGTCGAGGGCTTCTTCGATCAGGTGATCGACCGGTTCCCAACGGCCGCGGTCCGAGCCCGGATCGAGGGTCTGGTGGCCGACGAACTGAACCGCCGGCCCGTCACCGAGCCGGCTTCCCGGGAGGCACACGTATGACCACCACGGTGGGGGTCTGCCGGCTCGACGAGCTGGAACCCGATTCGGCCCGCCGATTCGACGTCGAGGGGCACCGCCTCGCCGTCATCAGGCTCGGCGACGAGATGTACGTCATCGGTGATCGGTGCTCCCACGCCGACTACTCCCTGTCGGAGGGCGAGATCGATGCCGATGCCGGCACGATCGAATGTTGGAAGCACGGCTCGGTGTTCTCGGTGACCACCGGGGTTCCCGAGTCGTTGCCGGCCACACGGCCGGTCCCGGTGTACGAGGTCGAGGTCGTGGACGGCGAGGTTCGGGTGGTGCTGCCGTGAGTGAGCTGGTGATCGCCGGTCTGCGGGCCACCGTGGCCGGTAAGGAGATCCTGAACGGGGTCGATCTGACGATCCGTTCCGGCGAGGTGCACGCGGTGATGGGCCCGAACGGGGCCGGCAAGTCGACCCTGTCGCACGTGCTGATGGGCAAGCCGGGCTACGAGGTCCTGGGCGGTTCGGTGACCATGGACGGGGTCGACCTCCTCAGCCTGCCCACATGGGAACGGGCCCGAGCCGGCCTGTTCCTGGCCATGCAGTACCCGACCGAGGTGCCCGGGGTCCGGCTGGCCGAGATGCTGACCGCCTCGTCGGCCGCCGGGGGACGTCCGATTGGGACGATCACTGCCGAGGTGGAGGCCGAGGCCGGCCGCATCGGCCTCGATCGGAGCCTGCTCGACCGCCCGATCAACGTGGATCTCTCCGGGGGCGAGAAGAAGCGCAACGAGACGGTGCAGCTCTCGGTGCTCCGGCCCCGGTTCGCCATCCTCGACGAGCTCGACTCGGGCCTGGACGTCGACGCCCTCCGGGCCGTGTCGCGCCGGATCGAGGAAGCCACCGAGGTCGACGGCCTGGGGGTGCTGGCCATCACCCACTACAACCGCCTGCTCACCGAGCTCCGGCCGGATCGGGTTCACGTGCTGGCCCAGGGCCGGATCGCCGCCTCGGGCGGCCCCGACCTGGCCGACGAGCTCGAACGGACGGGCTACGCCGGTTACATCGATCCGGTGGCGGCCGGGGCCAACGGGGCCTCGTCCGGCGCTGCCGACCCCTTCGCCGATCCGTTCGCCGATCCCTTGGGCTGAACGCGGGCACCTTTCTGTCACACGCATTCGTGCTTCTGTCAGCAATCTGGGATTCTGGGGGTGACTGGAGGTTCGATGACCACGACCGCACTCGATGACACCAACCGTTCCCACCCGGAGACCGCCGCCGAGTCCTCCGCTCGCTCGACTCCGGCCGAGGTGGACGTCCTCGTCGTGGGGGCGGGCATCTCCGGGGTGGGTGCGGCCTATCACCTGCAGACCCAGCGTCCCGGCACGTCGTTCGCGGTGCTCGAGTCCCAGGACGGTTTCGGCGGCACCTGGCGCACTCACACCTACCCGGGGATCCGGTCCGATTCCGACCTGTTCACCTTCGGCTACCGCTTCAAGCCGTGGACGGGTGATCCGATCGCCACCGCCGACCGGATCCTGAACTACATGCACGAGGTGATCGAGGACAACGACCTCGATCAGTACATCCACTACGGGCACCGGATCGACGCCGCCCGCTGGTCGACCGATGACCACCGCTGGACGATCGAGGCCACCCGTACCGCCACCGGTGAGCAGGTGGAGGTGAAGGCCCGGTTCCTGTGGATGTGCCAGGGCTATTACCGGCATCAGCAGGGCTACACCCCGACCTGGCCCGGCATGGAAGACTACGAGGGCACCATCGTCCACCCCCAGACCTGGCCGGAAGACCTCGATTACTCCGGCGCCAAGGTCGTGGTCATCGGCTCGGGGGCCACCGCGGCCACCCTCATCCCGGCCATGGCGCCCGACGTGGAGCACATCACGATGCTCCAACGCTCACCCACCTACTTCGCCACCGGACGCAACGTCAACGAGCTGGCCGACACCCTGCGCGAACTCGATGTGCCCGACGAGTGGACCCACGAGATCGTGCGCCGCAAGATCCTGCACGACCAGGCGATCGTGGCCCACATGTCGGTGGAGGAACCCGAAGCGGTCAAGGCCGAACTGTTCACCGCTATCAAGGGCATCCTCGGGGAGGACTTCCAACTCGAGCCCCATTTCACCCCGCGGTACCGGCCGTGGCAGCAGCGCCTGGCCTTCGTGCCCGATGGCGACCTGTTCCACGCCATCGCCGAGGGCAAGGCGTCGGTGGTGACCGACACCATCGATCGGTTCACCGCCAAGGGCATCCATCTCGCCTCGGGTGACACCCTCGAGGCGGACATCATCGTCACCGCCACCGGGTTCAATCTCAACGTCCTCGGCGACATCGCGTTCTCGATCGACGGTGAGCCCCTCGACTTCGCCCAGACCATCACTTACCACGGGACGATGTTCACCGGCGTGCCCAACATGGCCTGGGTGTTCGGGTACTTCCGGGCCAGCTGGACCCTCCGGGCCGACCTCATCGCCGACTTCGTGTGCCGCCTGCTCGGCCACATGGAGGAGAAGGGGGCCGAGATGGTGGTCCCGGTGGTGCCCGAGGGTGACGCCGACATGACACTCGGCCCGTGGGTCGA
>JBKDZN010000187.1:0-6716 GCA_047971245.1 Acidimicrobiales bacterium | reverse complement strand
AACCATGAGCGACCAAGACACAGGTTCACAAGACACCGGTTCCTCCGAGGACGCGGTACTGACCGAACAGCGCGGCCGCGTGCTGCTCATCACCCTCAACCGACCCGAGGCCATGAACGCCATCAACGGGGCCCAGTCCTCCGGGCTGGTGGCGGCGGAGGAACAGCTCGACAACGACCCCGGCCTCACCGCCGGGGTGTTGACCGGGGCCGGGCGGGGGTTCTGCGCCGGGATGGACCTGAAGGCGTTCGCCCGCGGCGAGGACATCGGCCCGATGATGACCTTCATCCGGCAGGGGGCCCAGAAGCCCCTGATCGGGGCGATCGAGGGGTTCGCCCTGGCCGGTGGCCTGGAGCTGGCCCTCTCGTGTGACCTGCTGGTGGCGGCCAAGGGGGTCAAGCTCGGGATCCCGGAGGCCGGGGTCGGCCTGTTCGCCGCCGGCGGCGGCCTGCTGCGGCTGCCCAGCCGGGTCGGCTACGGCAAGGCGATGGAGATGGCCATCACCGCCGATCCGATCACCGCCGAGGAGGCGGCCGAGTACGGGCTGGTGGCCCGGGTGGCCGACAAGGGCGCGGCGGTCGAGGTGGCCCTCGAACTGGCCGAGCGGGTGGCCAGGAACGCCCCGCTGGCGGTGACCGCCTCGAAGCAGCTGATCAAGGCCACCCAGGGCATCACCGAGGACGACTTCTGGAAGATCCAGGACCCGATGCAGAAGACGGTGTTCTCCTCGAACGACGCCGCCGAGGGGCCCAAGGCCTTCGCCGAGAAGCGGCCCCCGGAGTGGACGGGTAGCTGAGCCGGGCCGGTTGCCCCGCCCCGGGATCGCCGGGGGCGGGGCACTCGCCGGCCGCGATGTCGACGACGCCCGTGTCACAATCGGGGAGAATGATCGGCTCGAGCAGCGCATGAGGTGGATCACCTGGGATCAGGCGGCCGCCGTGGCCGTGGTCAGCGGTGTCGCCTGCCTGATCGTCCGCACGGATCGTTTCAGGGGGTGGCGCGAGTCGCGGCGTTGGCGGTGGGCCGAACCGACCGCGGCCGAGCTGACCATCGTCGCCACCTTGTACGCCGTCTGGCGACTCGCCCGTCAGCTTCCCTTCACGCGCGTCGACGGGGCGCTGGAACGGGGCCTGGACATCCATCGCTTCGAGGCGTGGCTCGGGTTGCCGTCCGAACTCGCTCTCCAGCATTTCGTCGAGCGGCACGACTGGCTCGGCCCACCGATCGCCGATTACTACGCGTACGTCCACATCCCGGCCACGGTGGCGGGCATGGTGTGGTTGTTCGCCCGTCACCGCGACCACTATCCCCACTGGCGCAACGGGCTGGCCCTGGTGACGCTCGGATGCCTGATCATCCGCTTCGTTCGGGTCGCGCCGCCCCGCTTCTTTCCCGAACTGGGATTCGTCGACCTCGCCGATCGGTACGGGACATCGGTGTACGGTCCGGTCGGCACCGGGGTGTCCGATCAGTTCGCGGCGATGCCCTCGATCCATGTTGCCTGGGCGGCCGTGGTCTCCTTCGGGCTGTTCGCCGTGTCGACCGGGCGTCGACGCTGGCTCGCGTTGGGGCATGTGGCGATCACTGCCGCGATCGTCTCGGCGACCGCCCACCACTGGTGGCTCGACTCCGTCGTCGCCCTCGTCCTGCTCGCCGTCGCCCTTGCCGCCGACACCACGGTCCGCCGCCGGATCGCCACGACCGGCCGGGCGGACAAGGCGGAGGACCTGGACCTCACCGACCGGGCGGTGTCCACCGACCGGCCTGAGCCAACCGACCGGCCTGGGCTCACCGGTGCCGGTGACGTCGGTGAGCCCGGTACGGCGGCCCCGGTTCACACCCGGACGAGCAGGGAGACGGTGTAGCCCTCGTCGTTCGAACCCGAGACCGTGCCCAGCTGGCTCTCCCAGCCGTCACGGAAGATGTTGTCGGTGGCGAGGGACAGGCGACCCAGGTTGGACAGGCTGTTGCCATACCGGTCGTCCTCGTAAACGACCTCGCAGTCGGCCTGGGGGAGGGCGAGCTGGGAGGTCCGCAGGGCCGCCCGGCCGGTGGTGGCCTCGTCCACGGAGCTGTAGATCTCGAAGTGGGTGTGGGGCCAGCGCCCCGAGTAGCAGCCGGGGAAGACGGAGCTGAACGACACCTTGCCCGCGTCGTCGGTGATCTGGAGGGCCCGCAGGTAGTTCTGATCCTCGACCTCGTACAGCGAGTACTGCCCGCCCGCCGTGCAATGCCACAGGTAGAAGGCGGCGCCGGCGATCGGGTCACCGGTGGACGCGTCGACCACGGTGTACTGCATCGTGGTCCGGACCCCGTCGGCCGTCCCCGAATAGTCACCGAAGCTGGTCGTCATGTCGGATCGCTCCAACCCCTCGGTGCCGAGCACGTTCGGGCCGTTCGTCCCGTCCGCCGGGTACGGCCCCGCGGTCTCCTCCGGGATCTCCTCACCGGCGCCGGCCGTCGTACTGCCGGTGCTGGTACTGGTACTGCCGGTACTGCTGCTCCCGGAGCCCCCCGAGGTGGAGGACTCGGCGCCGGAGTCGGTGCTCACGTCGGCCCCGCAGGCCACGGCCACGCCGGCCAGCCCGATCCCGGCCACCCAGCGGAGGGCCCGCCGCCTGGTGAGCAGGGCGGCGGTGTCCCGCTGGAGGCCGCCGAAGTCGTCGTGGTCGTCCGGACCGGCGTCCCCGGCCGGGGTGGTCGGGGTGTCGCCGGGTGGGGTGGTGGGGATGCGGGCCATCGGGTCCTGCCGTTCGGTTCGGTGGGGTACGGGACTACTGGGGCCGGATTCGAGGCTCGGGGAGCGAGCTCGGACGTCGACCCGGCCATAGTGTCGACGCCGTGGCTGAGAGGTTCCTGAGAACAACCTCCGAGTCGGTGGTGAGATCCCGGTGGGCGTACCGGACCGGTGGGGCTGAGGGCCCGGGAGGTTCGACCAGGTGGCTGGCCCGTTAAGGTGTCACCAATGGCGGATCGACGCCATTCTGGGTGTCGTCCGTAAGGTCCAGGCCTCGGGTCCCGTTGCTACGAGGCTGAAGCAGACGATGCGTGAAAGGGGGCAGCCCGTGATTCCCGATCTCGATCTCGCTCGGGTTCGACGGTGGGTCGACGGCCGGAACGGCGAGCTGCCCACCCATCTGCGGGAGAAGCTCCGCTTCGAGATCGATCTCACCGACCGCGCCATCACCGTGTACGAGTCACGGCTGAGCAACCCGGCCGACGACCAGTGGGACAAGGTCGCCGTGTGCCGCTTCCGGTACACCATGACGAAGCGGGAGTGGGCCCTGTACTGGCAGGACGGCAGGAATCGGTTCCACCTCTACGATCAGGTGGACCCCACCCCCCACATCGAGGCGCTGATCGAAGAGGTCCGGGTGGATCCGACCGGGATCTTCTGGGGCTGAGCGCGGAGGAAACATGGCCGAGACCGGGACCGACCCTGAGGCCCGCCCGCCCCGCATCGGCCTGGTGCTCGGCGGGGGCGGCGTCACCGGCTACGGCTTCCACGCCGGGGCCCTGGCCGCGCTGGAGGCCGCCACCGGGTGGGACCCGCGCGATGCCGAGGTGATCGTCGGCACCTCGGCCGGATCGTCGGTGGCCGCCCTCCTGCGGGGCGGGGTGACGGTCACCGCCCTGGTGGAGCGGATCATGGCCCTACCCGGCGACCCGGAGGCCATGGCCCGGCTCCGGCAGGTGGTACGGGGCAACCGGGTCGCCATGGCGCCGCCGGGGTCCACCCCGGCCCCGATCGGCCGGGTCCTGGCCGAGCTGAGGCGCCGGTCACAGGAGCGGATCCGGCGGGCGGCGGGAACGGGCAGGACGAGGCCCGGACCCGGCCGGCCCGTGGCCGCCGCCCGGCCCGACGTGGACCGGATCCCGCCCGGCGCGTTGAGCGAGGCCGCCGGCCTGCTCCACGGTGACACCTGGCCCGAGGCCACGCTGTGGATCGCCGCGGTGGACGCCCGGACCGGCCGCAGGGCCGTGTTCGGTCGCGACCCGATCGAGGTGCCGGTGGCCACCGCGGTCCAGGCCAGCTGTGCGGTGCCCGGTCTGTTCGAGCCGGTGGAGATCAACGGTCGCCGGTATGTCGACGGTGGGGTCCGATCGGCGCTCAACAGTGATGTTCTGGCCCGGGTCCCCCTCGACCTGGCCGTGGTGCTGTCGCCCCTGTCGGTCAATCGGGCCCAGCCGTCCCCGTCGACCACCCTGGTCCGGGCCTTTCCCGCCCTGCAGGCCCGTACGGAGATGGGTCGCCTACGACGCCGCGGCGTCGACACCCTGCTACTCCAGCCCGACGGCACCATCGCCCAGGCCATGGGGCTCAACCCCATGGCCCCCGACCGGCTCCTCGCCGCCCTGGAGACAACGGTGGCCACCCACACCGGTCGGTTCGAAGCCGTCCCCGACCGTCGCCAACTCCGCACCCTGCGCTCGGCCCGGTGACGGCCTCGCTCCGGGTCCTGACCTGGAACCTGGCGCTGCTGGCCCGCTCCGCGTCGGCCCCACCCGGATGGCGTCAGGATCAGACCGAGGAATTGGTCCGGGAGGAGGTGGTGGCCCTCCGCCCCGACCTGATCGCCTACCAGGAACTGCCGGGCCTGGTGCCCTACGTCGACAGTCACGACATGATCCGGGCCAATCCGGCCAGCCACAGCGGCAACCTGGCCACCCTGGTCACCCACGGGTTGATGGGCACCGAGCCGCTGGTCCGGGTGGTACCCCACACCGCGGTGCTCGCCACCCTGGCGCCACCCGGGTCGGCCGACGCGACGCCGATCACCGTGGCCAACGTCCACCTGGCCCCGGGGCCGGGCAACGACGCCACCCGGTTCGATCAGCTGGCCGCCGTGGTCGAGGCCAGCCCCACCGAACGCCTGGCCGTGGTGGGCGACACCAACACCCGGGCCGCCGAACTGCCCGTCCTGGCCGCGGAACTCGGCCTGGCCGCCCCGGAGCTACCGACCCCGACCTGGGACAGCCGCCGGAACCGGTTCCACGCCGACGGCCTGTCGTTCGTCGCCTCCTTCACCCGGATCCTGGTCGGTGACGGTGTGATGGCCACCGACCTCGAGGTCCGGTCGGCGCCGTTGGACATCGACGGGCACCGGTTCCACCTGAGCGACCATTTCGCCCTGGCGGCCACGCTGGCGTGGTGATACCGGGCCCGCCGACGGTGACCCCAGACGTGAAGGCTCGCCTTGTGGCGACCAGGTGTCCCGATTGATACTGGCTGCTCGATCAAGATCTCCGGAGATTCCGGATCCCGTGGTGACCAGGGATCGCGCCCCGACCCCGGGTCAGGATCAACGAGAAGGAAGCACACCGTGAGAGTCGTCGTCTGCAAACAGTTCGGCCCGCCCGAGGATCTCGTGGTGGAGGAACGCCCCGACCCGGCTCCCGACAAGGGTGAGCTGCTGGTCCAGGTCCGTGCCGCCGCCGTCACCTTCCCCGACACCCTGATGTTGGAGGACAAGTACCAGTTCAAGGCCCCGCCGCCCTACATCCCCGGCGGCGAGGTCGCCGGGGAGGTGATCGCCGTCGGGCCCGACGTCGACGGGTTCTCCGTCGGTGACCGGGTGGTCGGTGGGCTCGGGGTCACCGGCGGGTTCGCCGAACTGGCCGTCGTGCCGGCGTCCGGATCCCGGATCCTGCCCGACAAGGTCGGTTTCGCCGAATCCACCGGTCTGAACTACGCCTACGGCACCACCCTGTACGGCCTCAAGTACCGGGGCGAGCTCCGGGTCGGTGAGTCCCTGCTCATCCTCGGGGCGGGCGGCAATGTGGGCATGTCGGCCGTGGAACTGGGGAAGCTGATGGGGGCCCGGGTCATCGCCGCCGCCTCCACCGAGGAGAAGCTCGACCGGTGCCGCGAGCGGGGGGCGGACGAGACCATCAACTATGCCACCGAGAACCTGAAGGAGCGGGCCAAGGAGCTCACCGACGGCAAGGGCGTCGACATGGTCTACGACTGTGTCGGCGGCGCCTACGCCGAACAGGCCCTGCGGGCCATCGCCTGGGAAGGCCGGTTCCTGGTCATCGGGTTCACCGCCGGTATCCCGTCGATCCCCCTCAACCTGACCCTGTTGAAGAGCTGCCAGATCGTCGGGGTGTTCTACGGGGCCATGACCGCCCGTGACCCGGAACTGCGCGACAAGGTCTCCGAGGAGCTGATCGACCTGACCGCATCGGGCAAGCTCGTCCCCCACGTCTCGGGTCGGTACTCGCTCGACGACGCCGGCAAGGCCCTTCGGGCATTGATGGACCGTAAGGCCGTGGGCAAGATCGTCATCGAACCCTGAGCTCCGCTCAGGTGCGGTGCCGAGTGGTGCCCTGTCCCAGGGCCCGGCGGCCGCTCAACAGGCCGGTGCCGGCCAGGAGCAGGGCCAGGCCCTGGAGCCCGGCGGTGTCGGACGCCCCGCCGGTGCGGGCGAGCGATCCCGTGCCTGACGGCGTTCCCGTGCCGGGTGCCGGCCCCGGGGTCGAGCCACCGTCGGCGGTCTCCACGGTCACCATGATCGTGGCCTCACTGCACACCCCCGTGGTCGCGTCGCAGACCCGGTACACGATGCTCACCTCGCCGGTCTCGTCGGGGGCAGGGGTGTAGGTGAGTTCACCGGTGAGGGGGTCGAGGGTTGTGGTGCCGGTGGCGGTTCCTCCGGTCCGGGTGATGGTGGTGTTGGGGCCGGGGAGGAAGTCGTCGTTGGTCAGGATGTCGA
>JBKDZN010000186.1:0-6836 GCA_047971245.1 Acidimicrobiales bacterium | reverse complement strand
GTTTCGAGGTGGCCCCGGTGGGCGTCGACCTCGACTGGTTGCCGAACCGACCCGGCGGGATGGGGGGCGCCGACCGGGCCGGCCCGGCGGCCGCCCGGTGGGACGGGGGCGCCCCGGTGGTGTTGTGGCCCCACCGCTGGGAGCACGACAAGGACCCGGGGGCGTTCGCCCGGGCCGTCGACCGGGTCGCCGCGGCCGGGATCCCGTTCCGCCTGGTGCTGGCCGGTGAGGACCCCGACGCTGGATCCGAGGCGGCCATGTCGATCCGGTGGGCGGTGGCCGATCGGCACGCGGCGCGGGTGGTCGCCGTCGGGCCGTTTGATGTGGCCGACTACCGGCGGTGGCTGGCCCGGGCCGACGTGGTGGTGAGCTGTACCCGCCACGAGTGGTTCGGGGTGGCGGTGGTCGAGGCGGTCGCGGCCGGGTGCGTCCCCGTCCTGCCCGACGCCCACGCCTACCCCGAGGTCATCCCCGACCGGTGGCACAACGCGGCCCTCTACCGGCCCGGCCGGTTCGGGTCCGCCCTGGCCGGAACCCTGGCCGACCTGGCGTCCCGCCGAACCGCGGTGGCCGGTCTGGCCGGGGCCGTGGCGGACCGGTATCGGTGGCCGGTCGTGGCTGCCGGCTATGACGCCCGGATCGACGCCCTGGTCCGCAACGCCCGGTCCCAAATGGTGGTTCGACAATCGAGGTAATGGGACTGTAGCCATTGTCACCTATGGGTCGGTTGGTTTCGAACAGTGAATCTCGCAATGATCGTGGGCGTATGGGTGGTGTTCGGTGATACTTGACGTCATGTTCCCGCGTACGAAACGAGCGGCGCGTACCGTCCTGGTCCGGATAAGTCCCCAGACGCGATTCCTGGAGCATCTCATCCATTCGGTCAAGAACGATCTGGTGGAGCGGATCGAGGAGCTCGAGCAGCGAATCGATGAGCATGACCAGACGGTGGCCCAGGTCATCGCCGATCAGTCCCAGCTTCAGATGGCCACCATCAACCGGCTGAGAGCCGAGTTGGAGCTGGCGCGGTCCGCGCCCGGCGGGTCGGCGCCCGACGAGGCGGTGGTGGCGCCGATGCAGCGTCGGGCTGCGGATCGCACCGTCGGGCACGACCGGTAGGTCCACCGCCCGTACCGCCCCGCCTCGACCCGATCCGCCCAACCTGTCTCGACCCGGTGGCGGCGGGGACGGTCGGGCCCGTACGGTGACCGGATGCTGACTGACGTCACCGGTATCCGAGTCGGGCACTGGACCGACGCCGACGCCCGGACCGGTTGCACCGTGGTGGTCTGCCCACCGGGGACGGTGGCGTCGGGTGAGGTGCGGGGCGGGGCCCCGGCCACCCGGGAGTTCGCCCTGCTCGACCCGGCGGCCACCGTGGCCGAGGTCGATGCCGTGGTGTTGTCGGGCGGTTCCGCGTTCGGCCTCGCCGCGGGGCACGGGGTCGTCGAATGGCTGGAGGGGCACGGTCGGGGCTTCGCCACTGCCGCCGGACCGGTCCCGATCGTGGTCGGCATGAGCCTGTTCGACCTCATGGTGGGGGACGGCTCGGTCCGTCCCGGAGCCGACCAGGGCCGGGCCGCAGCGGAGGCGGCCACCGGCGGGTCGTTCGTCACCGGCGCGGTCGGGGCCGGGACCGGGGCCACGGTCGACAAGTGGGGCGGGTCGGATCGGGTCAGGCCGGGCGGGATCGTGACCGCATCGATCCGGGTCGACCGCCTCGTCGTGGCCTGCCTGGTGGCGGTCAACGCGGTCGGGTTCGTCGACGACGGCGCCACCGTCGCCGACATCGGTCCCATCGTCCGGCCCGATGTCGACCCGGCCGGAGCCGACGGACGGACCAACACGACGATCGGGGTGGTGGCCACCAATGCCGTGGCCGACAAGATGGTCTGCCACCACCTGGCCCGCAGCGCCCACGACGGCCTCGCCCGGGCCCTCCTCCCGGCTCACACCTCGGCCGACGGGGACGCCTTCGTGGCCCTGGCCACCGGCGGCGCCCCGGCCGCGCCGGCGGCGAACGACCCGTCCGGCCCGCCGGGGGTCGTCGCGGATCCGATGCACCTCCGCCTCCTGGCCCAGCAGGTGGTCACCCGGGCGGTCCGGTCGCTCGGTCCGGGCGCGACCGGTTGATCGCCGCCAGCGGTGGGGGCACCGGCAGCCGGGCGGTGTTCGCCCCGCACAGCACCACCGCCACGGTCGAACCGGGGCGCGGCACATAGTGCCCGCCGAGCAGGGCGGCCAGGGGCGCGGCCGCGGCCGGCTCCACCACGAGGCGGAACCGGTCCCAAAGGGTGGCCATGGCGGTGCGGATCTCCTCGTCGGTGACCACGGCGCTGCGGGCGTCCACCTCCCGGAGCTGGGCGAACGGCACCGCTCCGAGCATCGACGCGCCCAGGGCGTCAGCGGCGATCCCCGACACCGGCACCTCCACCGGGCGCCCCGCGGTGCGGGCGGCGGCGTAGGCCGCGGTGCCCGTGGTCTCGCCCGCCACCAGTTCGGCCGTGGTGCCGACCCAGGCGGCCGTACCGGCGGCCAGGCCGCCACCCCCGCAGGCCACCAGCACCGCGTCCAGTCCCGGGTGCTGCCGGCCGAGCTCGCGGGCGAGCGTGCCGGCACCGGCCACCACCACCGGATCGTCGTAGGCGGCGATCTCCACCGGCGGCGGGCCGTCCGACCATCCGGCCAGATGGTCGAGGCAGGCGGCGTGGGCCTCGGCGTAGTTGGCCCCGGCCTCCACCACGGTGGCGCCGTAGGCGTCGAGCCGGGCGCGTTTCGCCGGGGCGGTGATCGTCGGGACGAAGATGGTGGCCGGATGGCCCAACCGGCGGGCCGCCCACGCCACCGCGGCCCCATGGTTACCGCCCGAGGCGGCCACCACCCCGCTCGGACCGATGTCGGCCGTGATCATGGCGTGGCCGGCGCCCCGCGCCTTGAACGAACCGGAATGCTGGACCAGCTCCAGCTTCAGGACCACGGTGACGTCGGGATCCACATCGTCGAGGAGATCCGTGGCCGGCACCATGAGGACCGGGGTGGAACGCACCACGCCCCCGATCCGCCCGGCCGCGGCGTTGACATCATCGGGACCGACGAGCATCCCGTCGACTCTACGGCCGCCCAACCGATCGCACGGCGGCCTCGTCCCCACCCCTCGATCCCGTTCTGACCGTGGCCGCTCCGAAAACGTGGAAGATCCACGGCCACAACAGGGCTGGGCGTCGCGCGAACCCCGTTGAACCAGGTTGCCCAGGTAGTCGCCGACGTGTGAGTCTGAGTAGGCCTGAGTTTCCGTTCTGAGTCGATCCGGGGTGCACCATGAACGTTTGGCAAACTCGATTTTTCGTTCCCGCTGTCGTCACGCTGCTGGCCATTTTTTCCGTGACTTGAGTGCTGATGGCATGGCCTGGATGTGGAGCGGGAAGGAACCGGTTGCCCTGATCCTCGGGATCATGTCGACCGCGATGTGGTCGCTGGTGGCGAGGGAGTACAGGACCTCTCGGGCATCCGACTGAGCCCGCCGGGTGAGCCGGGCCCGAGAGCCAGGCGGCCCGGGCGGCAGGCGCACGGCGCCGCCACCGGGGGCTGACGGTGCTCCTCCGATTAGCCTGACCGGCTGATGGCCGACGTGACCCTGCTCCGTACGACGGGCGCCGACGCCACCCGGGCCGTCGGCGCCGCCCTGGCCGGGGTGCTCGGTCCGGGCGACGTCGTGGTGTTGACCGGCGACCTGGGCGCCGGCAAGACCTGCCTCGCCCAGGGCCTGGCCGCCGCCCTCGGGGTCGAGACCCGGGTGACCAGCCCCACCTTCACCTTGCACGCCGTCCACGACGCCGCCGGCGGTGCCCAACTCCACCACCTCGACGTGTACCGCTTGGGCGGCGTCGACGAGGCTGCCGATCTCGACCTCGACGAACTGGTCGAGACCGGTATCACCGTTATCGAATGGGGGGAGCGCATCGCGGCGGCCCTGCCCGCCGAGCGGCTCGAACTGACCCTGCGGTACGTGGAGCCCGGTGTCGCCGCTGGGGCCCGCGAACACCCCGATGGCGGGGAGCCACACGGCGAGGAGCCGCACGGCGATGACAATGACAACGTGCGGACCATCGAGGTGGTCTGGCGGGGCGATAGTTCCGGTCATCGGTCTGCCCACCGGGTGGAGGCGCTGGCCGTCGCGCTGGGGCCGTGGAGGGTGGAACCGGATCCACCCGGGTCGTGACCGATCGACGATCGGGTGCCACTGGCCGGCGCGGGCGGTGGCCGTCGAACCCGGGGTCGGCGGCCCGTAGCCTGTCGAGGACATGACGACCACCGGTTCCCTCCGCCTGACGACAGCGTCGATGCCGTGCGCCGGTCGGCGTCGTCGTGCTCCCGGTTCCGTGCGTCGGTGGGGGGACCGATGACCGCCGCGATCGGGCAACCGGTCGATGCCGGCGTGGTCGGGTTGGCCATGACCACCTCCACCGCCGTGGTCGGTGTCGGGGTAGGACCGGTCGGTCCGGGCCCCGGTGCCGGGGGTCCGGCGGGGGTGGTCAGCCGCGAGATCGCCACCGACCGTCGCCACGCCGAGGAGCTGACCCCGATCGTGGCCACGGTGTTGGCCGAGGCCGGCGTGACCCCGGACCAGATCGAGGTTCTCGTGGTCGACTCCGGCCCGGGCCGGTTCACGGGGCTCCGGGTCGGTTTGGCCACCGCCAAGGGACTGGCCGTGGCCCTCCGGGTGCCCGTCGTGGTGCTCACCAGTTTGGAGATCCTGGCCGGCGGCGAGCCCGACCGACCCGTGGTGGCCGTGGTGGACGCCCGTCGGCGGGTGGGGTACCAGCCGCGTTTCGACGACGGATCGGGGGTCGACGCTGACGACCGGGTGGCGGCGGGTGCCCGGGTCGGCTTGCCCGCCGACCGGGCACCGGCCGCCCGGGGCGTACCCGTCGTCGGCGACGGTGCCGACCGGTACGCCGATCTGTATGGCGGCAGCAACGGGGCCACGGTCCGGACCGGGCGTTCACCGTCACCGGCGGTGATGCTCCGCCTGGCCGCCGGACGGGTGGCCCGGGCCGGAGCGGAGGTGCTGCCCCAGTACCTCCGCCAACCGGACGTGACGATCAACATTCGCACCCGGCCCGCCGATCTGGGCTCCGGGTCCCCGCCCGTGGCCTCGTCCCCGGTCGCCCGGCCCGCCGAGGTGGCCCCGGACGAGGAACGAAACGGCGGCGCGTGACCGCCGGGATCGCCCTCCGTGCCTTCACCGGCACCGACGTGGCCGCGGTGGCCGCCATCGAGGCCGAGGTCAACCCGTCGCCCTGGCCGGCGTCGCTGTTCGCCGGTGAGTTCGACCTCGACCCCGAGACCCGGGACTGGTTGGTCGCCGTCGACCTTGAACCACGGAGCGGTACCGTCGGCGTCGAGGCGTCGGGAGGCGGCCGGTGCGAACCGGGGGGTGTCGTCGGGTTCGGTGGCGTCACCTACCTGGCCGATATCGCCCACGTGCTCGACGTCGCGGTGGCCCCGAGCCACCAGCGGCGGGGGATCGGGCGGGCCCTGTGCCTGGCCCTGGGCGCGGCCGCCCACCACCGCGGGCTCGACGCCCTCACCCTCGAGGTGCGGGCCGCCAACCTCGGGGCCATCGCGCTCTACACCGGGCTCGGCATGACCGTCGTGGGACGACGCCCCCGGTACTACCCCGACGGTGAGGACGCCGTCCTGCTCACCACCACCGATCTCCGGACCTGGGCCGCCGCGGCTCCCCAGGTTCACGGGTGACGGCCGTCTACCCCCGGTGATCCCGTTCCGACCGTGGATGCTCCGAAAACCTGGAGGATCCACGGCCAGAACGGGGCGGGTCAGGCTGCGGCCGACAGTCGGCTCCGGACCCGTGACCGGAGGCGGTACAGGCGGGCGCTGATCATGGTTCTCGACAGACCGAGCTCGGCGGCGATCTCGGTCGAGGGCTGGTCGAGGAACCAGGCCCGCCACGCCAACTCGGCCGTCATCCGGCGGGACCGATCGGTACCAGGCAGGTCGTCGAGGGCGTCCCGCACCGCGGCCACCACCACCATCCGTCCCACGGCCGCCTCGGGTGCGGTCGGGGCGTCCGGCCCGGGGCCGGCCGGGGTCGGGGCGACCTCGGCCGCAGCCCGGGCGGCATCGACCACCCGGCCGTGACGGACCCCGGCCCGCCAGATCTGCTGGCGCGTGTCGAGGATCAGGTTGGCGGCGATCCGGGCCGGGCGACGGTCGAGCCGGTGGGCCAGGATCCGCTCCGACACCACGCTCAGCACCTCGGCCGCCGCGTCGTCCACCGACCCGTACCGCGGGTCGGTGGCGGCCACCCTCCCGGCGAGGCGCTGCAGCCCCGGTCGGAGCTGGACCACCAGGGTGGCGGCCGCCCCGTCCTCCCCGTGCTGCGCCAGTTCGACCAGTGCCGCCTGCATGGCGTCGGTGCGCTCCGAACCGTCGGGCCGAGTGAGCTCCTCGAGCGTCCACCCCGCCAGGGCCGGATGACGGTCGGCCCATACCTCCCGCCGCCGCCGACCCTCGGCCGACCTGGCCCACCGCATCCAATCCGCAGCCGTCCGCTCGAACACCCTCTGTGGTACCGAAACCCGCATCGCTCCGACCTCCTCGCCGGTTCTGTCGATGCGACAACTGCACCTCGGACCCCTCCCGCCAATGGTCCCGGCCGCGGTACCGATCTCGTTACCGTGACCAAGTTTTTCCAGGCCAGGCCATTACCGGTGACTCCCGTGACCTCACGCCCGCGCCCACTGGCACCGGTTGAGCGGCGCGGCCGACGGCCCCGACCCCAGGGTGCTGCCTCGGGCCGGGCCGCCCCTCAC
>JBKDZN010000185.1:0-2471 GCA_047971245.1 Acidimicrobiales bacterium | reverse complement strand
ATGAGCTGGGTGACCAGGACCGACCGGTGGACCGGATCGGGTTCGAGATCTCGACGGGGGGCGGGGCCTTTGCGCGGCATCCTCAGCCTTCCTTCTTCACGCCGTAACGGCTGCGGGCCTGCTTGCGATCGCGGACGCCCGCGGTATCGAGCGTGCCTCGGACGATCTTGTAACGGACCCCGGGGAGGTCCTTCACCCGGCCCCCGCGCACGAGCACGATCGAGTGCTCCTGCAGGTTGTGGCCCTCACCGGGGATGTAGGCCGTGACCTCGATCCCGGTGGTGAGCCGGACACGGGCCACCTTGCGCAGCGCCGAGTTCGGCTTCTTGGGCGTCGCCGTGTAGACCCGGGTGCAGACCCCGCGGCGTTGGGGCGAACCCATGAGGGCCGGGGTCTTGGTCTTCTTGGTCTTCGTTTCCCGGCCCTTGCGGACCAGCTGTTGTATGGTGGGCACCAAGCACCTCTCGGGCCTTGCTCGACGATGTATCTGGGGAACCGGGCATCCACACGACATGGCGGTTCCGGCGGAACCGCCGTCGAGAGACGGGCGACTCGGTTCGTCCTGCGACCTGCTGGATCGGGATCGGCCGACCGACAGGCCAGCCCGAACGGGGGCGAGACGCCAGATATCAAGCCTAAGCCCGCCTCTGGGGGAAACCAACTGGCCGGGGCACCCCCGCCCGGGCCCGATCAGCCGAAATCGGGGGATCGCTTTTCGGTGATGGCCGCGATCCCCTCGTCGACGTCGGGTCCAGTGAATCCGAGGATCTCCAGGGCCACCGAGGCGTCAAAGGCGGGACCCGCCGACCGCAGCCAGTTGTTGAGGGCCAGCTTGGTCCACCGGATCGCCTGCTGGGACCCCGCGGCCAGGGTGCGCGCCACATCGAAGGCCCGGTCGATGACCTCGTCGTCGTCGACGACCATCGACACCAGACCGATCCGTTCCGCCTCCTCGCCGGTGAGGGACTCGCAGGTCATCAGGTAGTACTTGGCCTTGGCCATGCCGCACAGCAGGGGCCAGATGATCACCGCGTGATCACCGGCGGCCACGCCGAGCTTGGTGTGGCCGTCCACGATCCGGGCCGAGCGGGCGCACACCGACACGTCGGCCAGCAGGGCCGAGGCGAGGCCGGCGCCGACCGCCACCTTCTCGATGCCCGAAACGATCGGCTTCGAACAGTTGATCATGTTGTAGACCAGATCCCGGGCCTCACGGAAGGTGGCCGCCCGGGCGGCCGGATCGGCGACGATGTCCCGGATCATGTCCAGATCGCCGCCGGCCGAATAGGCGCCGCCGGCCCCGTGGATCACCACCACCCGGGTCTCGGGATCCCGGTCGATCTCCACCCACACGTCGGCCAGGCTGGCGTGCTTGACCGCATCGACCGAGTTGAGCTTGCCGGGCGTGTCCAACACGATCCGCAGGATGCCGGGTTCGGGACGGTCGATCTCCAGGCCGCGATAGGGGGCGTACCGGTCGAGGGAGCTGTTCATCACCGGCAACCTACCGTCAGGGAGCGACCTGGTCGAACGCACCGAGGGCACCGAGGGCACCCACCAAGTTGAACAACATGTGGGCGATGATCGCCGGCAGGAGCCGGTCGACCATGACCGTGACGACCGCCAAGACCAGGCCGACGACCCCGATCGACGAGAGCAGGACCGCGGTGCCCGCCCAGCCGGCTCCCACGAAGTGGGGAAGGGTGAACAGGATGGTGGAACCGATGACCGCGGTGACCACCCCGGCCCGGTTCTCGATGGCGCGCAGGCACAGGCCCCGGAAGAACAGTTCCTCGGAGACCGGGGCACCGACCACCACCGCGAACACGATGAGGGCCTGCCAGGCGGTCCCGTCGGCATCGGTGAGGATCTGGGTGTTGTCGGCCGCGGCCGGGTCGGTGAGACCGACCAGTTGGGACACGATGGCCCCGGCCAGGCCGGCACCGCCCAGGGCGATGACCGCGGTTCCCAGCCCGATGGCCAGGTCGAGCGGCCGGAACGCCCGCAGCCGCCAGTCGGCGGCGGCGCCGAGGCCCTTCCACCGGGAGACCAGCAACGGCCAGCCCCCCTGGGCGAGCTGCTGACCGAACAGCGACAGGACCACGGCCGCGGTCGGGACGACGATCTCGGTGGTCCCACCGAGATCGGAGAACGGGAGGGCCACCACGAAGCCGACCATGGCCGCCACGACGATGACCGGCAGGCTGAGGAGGATGTCGCCCATCCCCCACCACGGCCGGACCCGGCCCCGGGCGTCTGGCCCTCCCGTTCCCGGCCCGAGCGGATCGGGCGGCAACCAGGGCAGGGGCCGTCCTACCCCGATTGGGGGACCGGCGACGGGTGGTCCCGACGGTGGGGGGAGGGGCCGGGCGGTGTCGCGACCACCCGGGCCCCCCGGAGGCGCGGCCGGCCAGCCGCTCGGCGGCGGCGCCGGACTCGCGGGACGTGGGTCGTCGGGGGTCATCGATCGA
>JBKDZN010000184.1:0-2644 GCA_047971245.1 Acidimicrobiales bacterium | reverse complement strand
CGTACGCTGAAACTTCTCCTTGGCCATTACTGCGTCCTTTCGTATTCCGGAACGAGTTAGTTCTCGGTAGTTCGGTTGTGGGTTGTCACTCGCCCCGGATGCGCTGGACGATCTCGTCCTGCACGTTGCCGGGAGTTTGCTGATAGCTGTGGAACTGCATCGAATAAGTGGCCCGGCCCTGGGTCTTCGATCGCAGATCGTTCGAGTAGGCGAACATCTCCGAAAGGGGCACCTCGGCGGTCACCACCTGATTCATCCCCCGGGCTTCCATCTGCCCCACCCGGCCACGCCGGGAGTTGAGGTCACCGATGACGTCGCCCATGTAGTCCTCGGGCGTCACCACCTCGACGGCCATGATCGGCTCCAGCAGGACCGGCTTGGCCTGCCGGGCCGCCTGCTTGAACGCCATCGTGCCGGCGATCTTGAACGCCATCTCCGAGGAGTCGACGTCGTGGTACTTGCCGTCGAGCAGGGTCACCCGCACATCGACGGTGGGATAGCCGGCCAGGACACCGGTGGTCATCGCCTCCTGGATGCCCTGGTTCACCGAAGGGATGTACTCCTTCGGGATCCGGCCGCCGGTGATCTGGTCGACGAACTCGTAGCCACCACCGGGGCCCGACGGCTCCATCTTGATGGTGACCTCGGCGTACTGACCCGAACCACCGGTCTGCTTCTTGTGGGTGTAGGTGTCCTTCTCCACCACCGAGGTGATGGTCTCGCGGTAGGCCACCTGTGGCTTACCGACGGTGGCGTCCACCCGGAACTCACGCAACATCCGGTCGATCAGGACCTCGAGATGGAGCTCGCCCATACCGGCGATGATGGTCTGGCCGGTCTCCTCGTTGGTGCTGACGGTGAACGTCGGGTCCTCGTCGGAGAGGGCCATCAGGGCCTTGGCCATCTTGTCCTGATCGGCCTTGGTCTTCGGTTCGACGGCCACGTCGATCACCGGATCGGGGAAGTCGAGCGACTCCAGCACGATCGCGTTGCTCATGTCGGTGAGGGTGTCACCGGTCTTGACGTTCTTGACGCCGATGGCGGCCATGATGTCGCCGGTGGCCGCGACCTCGCGGTCCTCCTGCTTGTTGGCGTGCATCTCGAGCAGCCGCCCGAGACGTTCCCTCGAACCGGTCCGCGTGTTGAGCACCTGGCCACCCTTTTCGAGGGTGCCGGAGTAGACCCGGAAGTAGGTGAGCTTGCCGACGTTGGGGGCGGTCATGATCTTGAACGCGAGGGCCGAGAAGGGCTCGTCATCACTCGGCTTGCGCACGGCGGGCTCGCCGGTCTTGAGCATGGTGCCCTCCACCGGCGGCAGGTCCGTCGGCGACGGGAGGTAGTCGACCACGGCGTCGAGCAGGGGCTGGACCCCCTTGTTCTTGAAGGCGGAACCACACAGGATCGGCACCAGGTCGCCACTGATGGTGGCGGCCCGGAGGCCCCGCTTCAGCTCCTCGACCGTGAGGTCCTCGTTCTCGAGGTAGCTCTCCATCAGATCCTCGTCGAGGCCGGCCACGGCCTCCACCAGCTCGGCCCGGTACTCGGCGGCCCGATCGGCCAGCTCGGCGGGGATGTCGACGACCTCCCACGAGGCGCCGAGGTCTTCGCTGTTCCAGATCAGCGCCTTCATGATCACGAGATCGATGACGCCGGCGAAGTCGGCCTCGGCCCCCACCGGAAGCTGGGTGATGGCGATATCGGTGGTCAACCGCTCCTTGATGGTGTCGACCACGAAGTAGAAGTCGGCCCCGGTGCGGTCCAGCTTGTTGACGAAGCACATCCGGGGAACGCCGTACCGGTCGGCCTGGCGCCACACCGTCTCGGACTGGGGTTCCACCCCGGCCACACCGTCGAACACGGCGACCGCTCCGTCGAGCACCCGCAACGACCGTTCCACCTCGACGGTGAAGTCGACGTGGCCCGGGGTGTCGATGATGTTGATGCGGTGATCGTTCCAGAAGCAGGTGGTGGCCGCAGAGGTGATGGTGATCCCCCGCTCCTGTTCCTGCTCCATCCAGTCCATCGTGGCACCGCCGTCGTGGACCTCACCGATCTTGTAGTTCTTGCCGGTGTAGTACAGGATGCGTTCGGTGGTGGTGGTCTTCCCGGCATCGATGTGGGCCATGATGCCGATGTTGCGGTACCGGTCGAGGGGGGTCGGGCGTGCCGTCATGTCGATTCCTCAGGCTCGAAGCTCAGGCGTTGCCGCCGCAGACGCGGGCGACGGCAGGTGGCGTGAATGGGTGAAGGATGCGATACGGAGACCGACGGGGACGCCGGTCACCAGCGGTAGTGGGCGAAGGCCTTGTTCGACTCGGCCATCTTGTGGAGATCTTCGCGGCGCTTGACCGAAGCCCCGATGCCGTTGGACGCATCCAGGACCTCGTTGGCCAGCCGTTCGGCCATGGACCGTTCGCGACGGTCACGGGAGAACCCGACCAGCCAGCGCACGGCCAGGGTGGTGGCCTTCCGGGGCCGGACCTCGACCGGCACCTGGTAGGTGGCACCGCCGACCCGGCGGCTCCGGACCTCGAGCTGGGGCCGGACGTTGTCGACCGCTCGCTTCAGCGCGGCGACCGGCTCACCACCGGTCTTCTCCCCGACGATGTCGAGCGCGTTGTAGACGATCCGCTCGGCGGTGTTC
>JBKDZN010000183.1:0-19375 GCA_047971245.1 Acidimicrobiales bacterium | reverse complement strand
CGACGGATTCGACGGTTACTGGGTGCCTCGGGGCTGGTCGAAGCTCGGGCCGGTCCGGACCCAGTCGCGGATCGACCGCCCCATCGCCGGGTCGTCGGTGGCCGAGGGTGAGCCGGTGGCCATCGCCGGGGTGGCCTGGAGTCCCGACATCGGCATTCGCCAGGTCGAGGTCCAGATCGACGACGGCCCCTGGGAAACCGCGGCGCTGGGCCCATCACTGGGGCCGGACGCCTGGCTCCAATGGCGCTGGACCTGGGAGGCGCCGACCGCCGGCCAGCATCAGATCCGCTGTCGGGCCACCGACGGCGACGGCGAGACCCAGACCGACCAGCCGGCCCCACCGGCCCCTTCGGGCGCAACCGGCTGGCATACGATCGAGGTCACCGTCGGCTGACGGATCACCGTGCCGGCTCCTACGGTAGGTAGGGCAGGGGGTTGGTGGCCGTCCCGTTCACCCGGATCTCCAGGTGGAGATGGTTTCCGGTCGAGGTGCCCGTGGTGCCCACGTAGCCGATGATGTCGCCCCGGCTCACATTGGCCCCAGTGCTCGTGGCGTAGCCCCGCATGTGGGCGTACAGGCTCGTGATACCGCCACCGTGGTCGATGATCACGGTGTTCCCGTACCCGCCCCGCCGGGCGGCGGAGATGACCACACCGTCGCCGATGGCAGCGATCGGCGTGCCCCCGGGAGCGCCGAAGTCGGTGCCCGAGTGCAGTTTCCGGGTCCCGTACACCGGATGGACCCGATAGCCGAAGTTGCTGGTGATGGGAGCGCTCAGGGGCCGTTGGAAGCCTCGGCTCGAGGCGGGACCGACCGAGGCGCCACCGGAGGTGGAGATGAGCTCCTGGATGCCACCGTCCTCGGCTGCGTAGGCACTGAGTTCCGTCTCCCACCGGGCGATCCGGGCCTCGGCCTCAGCCTTGAGCTCGAGCTGGGTGGCCTGCTGTTGCTCCAGTGTGGCCTTCTCCGCGGCCAGTTCGGTCTGGAGGGCCTCGGCGTCGGCGGTGGCCTGTGCCGCCTGGGCCTCGGCGACCTCTGCGTCGTCCTTGTAGCCCCGGTATTCCTCGACCAGCTCCGCGGTACTGGTGTTGGCCTGCTGGAACAGCTGGGCCTTGCGGACCGCGGTGTTCATGTTCTCGTCGACGAAGAACAGGCTGGTCTCGGTCTGGCCCGAGACGAACCCCTCCACCGCCTTGTCCTCGAGCTGGGTCTCGATTTCTGCCTGGGCGGCCGTGGAGACGGCCAGGTCCTCGGCGGCCGCGGCCTGGGCGGCCTGGGCATCCGCCAGCTGCTGTTCGGCGGCGTCGATCTTGGTCTGGGTCTCGTGCAGGGACTCGTTGATGGTGACCAGGCCGGCCGCGATCTCCGAGTCCTCGGCCTTCGCCGCGTCGAGTTCGCTCTCCGCCCGTTCTCGTTGCGACTGGTCTCCCTCGGCTCCGAGCGCAGGCGCGGAGGTGACTGCCAGCGTCAATCCGACCACGGCGGCCAGGGACCGCCAGCCCCGGCGCCCGGGACGCGAGCCGCGCGCCCGACTCCCGGACCGCCCGGCCGTCCTGCCGTCTGCACCTCTCGACACGGTTGTTCGGACCCTCCTTGACCCACTCCGCAACGGGTCAATCCGGTGCCTGCCGGTTCTGGGCAACGGCCACCGATCTTTGCCGACACGGGATTGTAATGGCCTGTCGACCGGGATCCCTACCTTTGGCCGGGTCCCGACCCTCCGGGAGGCACGCCGATGCGGCCTCCGGGATGGTCGGACGGTAGCGCCCGACGACCCCGCCCGGGTGCCACCGGCTCCACATCAGTAGGGTCTGGGTGGTGAGTACCGAGCGCGAGATCCTCGACTGGGCCGGCTACGGCCTGGCCGCCCGTGAATTGGCCCAGCAGGTGGCCGACCACGGGTTCCGGCCCGACATCATCCTGGCCATCGCCCGGGGTGGCCTGTTCGCCGCCGGCTCCCTGGGGTACGCGCTCTCGGTGAAGAACCTGTACGTGATGAACCTGGAGTTCTACACCGGCGTGGACGAACGTCTGGATGTACCGGTGATGCTCCCGCCCTACCTCGACAAGGTTGACCTAACCGACGCACGAATACTGGTGGTTGACGACGTCGCCGACACGGGGCACACGCTGAAAGCGGTACATGAGTACTGCCAAGATGTCGTTGCTGAATCTATGACAGCGGTGCTCTACGAGAAATCACATTCACTTGTGAAATGTGATTTCGTCTGGAAACGGACGGACTCCTGGATCAATTTCCCCTGGTCAACGGAGCCTCCGATCGCAGATCCTGAGGGCAAATGGGGCGCATTAGATGCGTAAGCTTCAACAAGCTTGTTGCCATAAACAACAAATCAGGGGATGCGTTCTCGCGTCATAGCATCTATTGTGGTCGGCAGGAGGCCACAACATGACCAAGCGTTTCGTTCCCGCCGTTCTGGTTCTCGTTGCCGTCGCCATCATCGGATGGCTACTGGCCGGAGCGGTTGCCACCGGCGACCAACTGGCAATCAGGTTCCTCGCAGCCATCATCGTGGCCGGCGCGGGTCTGTATGTGATCAGCGATCTGCGGATGCGCTCCACCGACGAACCTGAACGATCCCCGGACACCCGGCGCCCCGCGTCGAGTGCCGACAATAGCCCACCCGCGAACAGTACGGCGGCATTCATGGCCACCGTGACCGGAAAGCGGACCACGGCGGCGCCCGCCGGTGAACCCAAACCCGTCTCGGTGTTCGATCTCCCGGTCGGCGGTGTCGACACCGTCGAGGCCGAGCGGCCACCGGCCGATGCGCCGGCGGCGGACGGGGAGGACCCTGTCCCGAGCGACCCTCACCCGACGCACACCGGCTCGGGCGGCACCGCCCTGAACGGCACCGCCCTGAACGGGACCGCCCCGAACGCCACCGCCCTGAACGGGACCGCCCCGAACGGCACTGACCCGAACGGCACTGCGGGTGGCGGGCCCTCGGGAGACGATGCCGAGGACGCGCCCGCATACCAGGCCGACGACGATGAGTTGGCCGCCTGGCCGGCCCGGCCGACCGGCGCCGATCGTGGGCGTGTGCCACCGACGCACCGCACCTCATTGTTCTCCGAGCCCGACCGGAGCGAGGCCGACGACCAGGACGAGTTCTGGTCGGACCGGAGCACCCGGGCGGTTGCCCATCGGTCGAACCCGGCCCCGTTGTTCGGTTCCGGCGCCTTGCAGGGGGTCGACCGGGACGAAACCTCGGTCGAGCCGAACCCGACGGCGCTGTTCCCGGCCGTCGAGGTCGAGCTCGACCCGAAAACCGTCGTGCTGCGGTCCAGGACGGTCGAACCGTCGGCGCCGGTCACCACCAGCGGTGATCCGTCAACACCCGATCACCGCCGTGCGGCCGATCCCGCCGGCCCGACCGGTGCCGACCGACCCGCGGCCCGCCCGGCGCCGCTCCGGGCTGATCAACGTTCGGACCAGACCGCAACCCCTACTCCCCCGGCCATCAAGGTGGTCGACATGACCACGTGGCCGCCGCCCACCTCCGCCGCCGCGTCATCCGCCACCACCGATCCGGGTCGTCACGCCGATGCGACGGAACCCCGGGTCGAGAGCGGGGCCGCCGCCGAACCGGCGGCCCCGGCCGACGCGGTCATCGAGGACGGCGATCGGACCGGCACCGATCCGGTCAAGCCCGGGCCGACCTCCGACTCCGGGTCGACCGATCGACCGACGGCGCTTCCCGCCACGTTCGGCTCCACCAGTCCCAGCGACGAACCCCGCGACCAGGTCGCGGCCGCGAGCTACGCCGGACCGATGGCCCCGATCTACGACCTTCCGATCGTGCGGGCCGCGGTCGGCGCCGACGACATCGAGACGGCTATCACCGCCGGCGAACTCGAGGTGATCTCGTCGCTGATCCGGCAGGGTCGACTGTCCACCAGCGGCCCGATCTCTGACCGCGACGTCCGCACCATGGTGTATGTGGCCTTCACCTCCAGTGAGCTCCGCAAGATCCTGACCGCTGGTGGGGTCATCGACGGTGACAACTCCAACCTGGATCTCGGCCCGGTCGAGCTCTTCCAGGGCCCCGAACAGCCGTGTCCACTGGCTCGGCTGGAGGCAGCCCCAGCGAAACGGCTCCCGGACGGGGTTGACATCGACCTGGACGCCATCGACCTCGACGCCGTCGAACCTCGCTCCTTCCCGGCCGCCAAGAGCCGGGCGCTCTAGGGGACCGAGCGGGTCGACACCGACCGGGCGGCGGACCCACCACGTCGTGCCCGGGCCGAACACGCGGCCTCGGACCGCCGGAGGTCCGGGCCGCCGAGCCGGTACCAGCCGGCGCGCTGGGCTTCGACAACGGCGGTGGCCAGCTTCATCCCCGGTGAACGCCACCGAGGGACGGTGTCGAGCACGTGAACCCGGTTGTGGTCCTGAGGCCGTTGGTCAAGCCAGTAGCGGCGGGCCCGACCCGCGTGGAGCGGATCGGAGACCAGGATCACCGGTGCTTCCGGATCGACCAGGGGGATGGTGCGATGCACGTTCTCCCAGGTGCTGGTGGCCTCCTCCTCACAGACGATCGGGGGCAGGCCCGGGTGGCGGGTCTCGGCCAGTTCCGCCATGACCGCAGCTTCGGACCGGTCGCCACCGCCGGTCCGGCCCCCGGTGATGATCATCCGGTCGACCCGATGATGGCGGACGACCCGGGCCGCCTGGTCGATCCGCCACCGCTGGACCCGGTTGGGTCGCCCGTCACGACCCGACCGGTAGCCGAGCACCACCACGGTGGACGGGACGCCGGCGGGGATGTGACCGGCCACGGCCCGGTGGGCGAACTCCGCGGCGACCACCGCCGCGCCGAGGCCGACGGCGACGGCGCTGACCCGGCGAACACCGGCGACCGGACACCTCATCATCGCACCGTACCGGAATGGGTGGGGCCGGAAGCGGGTCGGGCGCGTCGATGCCCGAGGCCGGGGCCTCGGGCATCGATACGAACTCGGTCGGACGGGCCCGACCCGTCAGCGCACGGCGGGCAACGCCCGAGGTTGAGCCTAGGCCTTGTAGGCGGACTGGCTCTCCCGCCACGAGCCGGTGTCGGCCCGGGGTTCCTTGGGAAGACCCAGGACCCGCTCACCGATGATGTTCCGCTGGACCTGTGAGGTCCCGGCGTAGATGGTGCCGGGACGGGCAACCAGGAAACTGTTGATCCAGTTGGCCGGGGTGTTGGCCGTGCCGATGTCAGGGGCGGCCAGACCCGATCGGGTCTCCTCGCCGAAGCCGACCATGGCGTCGGCACCGATCATGTCCATCGCGGTCTCGGTGATGTCCTGGTGGTAGTGACTCCAGAACAGCTTGCCGATGGAGGCCTCGGGTCCTGGCTGCTGGCCGGCCAGGAATCGGGTGAGGGCCTGCATCCCCCGGTACCGCATGATCTGCACCGAGGTGTAGAAGCGGGCGATGTCCTGGCGCAGCACGGGATCGCCGAGCTCGTCGCGTTCCCGGGCCATGGCGATGAACTGGTCCAGCTCCGCCTGGTAGCCCAGGTAGGTGATGGTGGCCCCGGCCCCCCGCTCGAACCCGAGGAGGGTGTTGCCGACCGCCCATCCGTTGTTGACGCCGCCCAGCACATGATCGGCCGGGCAGGTGGCGTCGGTGAAGAACACCTCGTTGAAGTGGTCGTGACGGGCGATGTTGGTGATCGGCCGGATCTCGACCCCGGGCTGATCCATGGAGACCAGGAGGAACGAGATGCCCTGGTGCTTGGTCACGTCCGGGTCGGTGCGGGCCAGGACGAAGATCATGTTGGCGGTGTGACCGCTCGAGGTCCAGATCTTCTGCCCGTTGATGATCCACTGGTCACCGTCGAGCACGGCCCGGCAGCCCAGGTTGGCCAGGTCGGAGCCGGCGTTCGGCTCCGAGTAGCCCTGGCACCAGATATCGGTGCCGTCGATGATGCGGGGGATGTAGTAGGCCTTCTGCTCCTCGGTCCCCCACGCCAGGATGGTGTTGCCGACCATGGAGATGGAGAACCCGTCGTTCTCGCCGCTGGTGGGCACCCCACGCTTGGCGAACTCCTCGTTGAGGACGACCTGCTCGAGATGGCTCAGACCGCCCCCGCCGTACTCGGCCGGCCAGTTCGGGGCCAGGAGCTTGTTGTCGGCGAGCACCTGGCGCCACTGGGCCAGGAACTGGGAACGCTCCTCTCCTTCGAGAGCCCCGATCCCCTGCCAGTCAGAAGGCAGATGCTCGTCGAGGAAGGCGTTGATTTTCTCCCGGTACTGCTCGGTCTCGGCAGGATAGGTCGGCTGCATGCCGACAGAGTACGCCCGCCCAACCACGTGAGGCGATTTCGGAGACACGGGTTTCGGGTAACGTCCGGACATGGAACCGGCCCCCGTCTCCACGATGCCGCCGCCCGATATGCCCCGGTACCGGGCGTACGCCGTGCGGTACGCTCACCGCCCCGGCCGCCGGGCCGAACACTTCCTCGGGGGCGACGAGCACGACGGCCCCATGGACATGGCGTACTTCGTCTGGGCCATCGTCGGGGCCGACCGGGTGGTGGTCGTCGACACGGGCTTCGATGCCGAGGACGGCCGGCGACGGCAGCGCCGCGTCACCCTGCCGGTGTCGGACGGCCTGGCGGTGCTGGGGGTGGACACCGCGGCCGTCACCGACGTTGTCATCACCCACCTCCACTACGACCACATGGGCGGTCTGCCCGCCTTCCCGGCGGCCCGGATCCATCTCCAGGCCGCCGAGATGGCCTACGCCACCGGGCCGGCCATGACCCACCCGGCGATCAACCATGCCTACACCCCGGCCCTACTGGCCGACCTGATCAGCAACGTGTACGCCGGCCGGGTCGTGTTCCACGACGGGGATGAGGAACTGTTCCCCGGCATCACCCTCCACCGGCTGGGCGGTCACACCGCGGGCATGCAGGTGGTGCGGGTGGCGACCGAGCTCGGCTGGATCGTGTTGGCGTCCGACGCCTCCCACTTCTATGAGCACTACGAGCAGGGCCGCCCCTATGTGATCGTGGACGACGTCACGGCGATGCTCGACGGTCACCGCCGCTGCGTCGCCCTCGCCTCGGAACCCCGACTCGTCGTCCCCGGCCACGACCCGAAGGTCCTGGAACGATTCCCCGCCGCCGTCGACGGGGTGGACGGCATCGTCCGCCTCGACGCCTGATCCTGGGGCGCACCGGGGCGCCGGTCCCGGTTCCGGGCCCCGCTCACAGCAGACGGCGGACCACCGGGAAGTAGTCGCGGCCGTAGCCGGCGTCGTGGGCCCGGTCGAGGAGGGCGCGGGTGGCCTCGGCGCCGGCCGCCTCGACCCCGACCTCCCGGGCCAGCTCGAGCGCGTAGGCCAGGTCCTTGCGGGCGTAGTCGACCCCGAAGGCGTCGTCGGGATACGTGTCGACGAACATGGCCTTCCGGCCGTGGTTGCTCAGGGCGAAACTGCCGCCGGAGGCACCGCCGATGACCTCGAACACGATGTCGGGATCCACCCCGAGGCCACTGGCGATGGCGTGCGCCTCGGCCAGGGCCTGCACGTTCTGGAACAGGATCATGTTGTTGAGCAGCTTGGTGATCTGCCCCGCGCCGAGCTCACCGCAGTGGGTAACGTCCGACGCCACGGGCCCGAGAACGGGCCGGAGCCGTTCCATTGCGGTGGCCGATCCACCGACCATGATGCTGAGCGTTCCGTCGTGAGCCGCCTGCCGGGTCCGGGCGATGGGTGCGTCACAGTAGTCGGCGCCCCGGGCCCGCACCTGACCGCCGAGTTGGCGGGTGAGCCCGACCGGCGCCGTCGTGTGATCGACGATGAGCTGGCCGGGCCGCAGGTGGGCCAGCACCCCGTCTGCTCCGGTCATCACCGCCTCCAGGGTGGGCCCGTCCGGCAGGCTGAGCATCACCACATCGGCTCGATCCACGGTTCCGGCCACCGAACCCCCATCGGTGGCGCCGCGGGCAACCAGGGCCGCCACCGGCTCCGATCGGAGATCGTGAACAGTAAGGGCGGGCGGTCCGGCCGCCGCCAGGTTCGCCGCCATCGGCGCCCCCATCACACCAAGCCCGATGAACCCCAGCCGCTCGACGATCCGGCCCTCGTCACCGTTGCCCATCTGGTCGTCCCTTCCCCGGATCGAACGCCGCCGTCAGCGTAGGGGCTTTCCGCCATCGGAGCCATGCGGAACGCCCCGGATCGGCCGCTCCCGCGGGCCGGTGGCCACGGCGATCCGGTGCCGCTGGAACGGATAGGCCAGTTGGCCGGTCAGGCTGGCCAGGAGCGCCCCCGGCGAGAACGACGTCGCCTCAGGGTAGTTCGGGTCGCCGATACCCGTCGGCGGGTAGGAGTCCGAGTCCGGGTGTTGGGTCCTGAACAAGCGGTCCCACGCGAACACGCTCACATAGTTCGAGTTGTAGTGAACGGGGTCGACCGAGTGATGGATGCGGTGGGACTGCGGGGTCACGAGCAGGTAGCGGAGGGGGCCGAAGTTGAGTCGTAGGTTGGCGTGCTGCAACCGGGTCCACCACAGGGTGGCCAACGAGACCACGGTGATGGTCGTCCGATCGGCCAGCAGATCCGGGAAGAAAAAGTAGAACGGGAGGAAGAGCACGACGAGATCCATCAGCAGATCGAGCGGGTGCACCTTGTTGCTCGTGAAGAAGGTCAGATGCTCCTGCGAGTGATGGACGACATGGAACCGCCAGAAGAGCGGGATCTTGTGGTTGAGCATGTGCATGAACCACGCCCAGAAATCACCGATGAGTACGCCGAGGCCAACCGCGACCCCGGTTGGCAGGGTCGAGGTGGCGTGCACCACCAGGAAGCCGGCGTGGGCGTCGAGCCAGGACGCCACCGGTGCCGTCAAGGCAACCGCGAACGCGCTGGTGGCGGGAATGAGGAAGAACGTGAAGAACCCGTCCATGAGCGACGAGGGGGTGAAGCTCTTCTGGTCGGGGTTCGCGGGGACGAGCCGTTCGAGCAGGAGGATCGCCGAGGTGAGGATCAGGAACGGCGCTGAGATGACGTAGACCAGGGTGGCGTGGAGCTGTCGGTGCACCTCACCCCCGAGCCGTCCGGGCCAACCGGAGAAGGCCATGAGGACGAGTCCCACGAGCGCCGCAAGCACGGCCAGGTCGACGACGGCCGGTCGGCGCCGAAGTTCCCCCGAACCGGCAGGCATCGATTCACCATCGTCCATCATCTGAAATCGGGGCCCCTGTCGGCGCGCTATTTCAGCATTCTCGCCCCGTCCAATCAGGGATCGGTTGAGTCAATAGGACCTGTCGACCAAGTGCCCAGTGATACCCGGCCAACCCGCCCCCCTTCAGCTCGGAACTGCTCCTGGATGCACCGTAGAGACATCGGTCGGTTCCGGCTCATAAGTACACGTGCCCACGCGACACGAGCCGACCGCATATCGGCCGTTCAACGACGACGAGTCGGGGCGACGAGGGCGCCGGTGAGCCGCGGCGCCCGGCTGAACTCGCCGGGCGATACCGGGCGACGGTCAAATTCGGCTGTATCAGCGAGGAGATTCAACCGTCGTGTTCGGTGAGCGATTCGTGGCCCACCTGGTGAAGAGGGATCACCAGGCGCGATCGCCGAAAGGATCACCGATGGCCGTCAACCACGACGCGCACCATGTCGTCGTCGCGCTCTCGATGCCGATCGTCTACACCAACGACGGCGACCACGACCGGGACGGATTGTTGTTCGCCCCGGCATGCCACGTACCGCTCCTCCGCTGGGCCCGAGACCGATTCGAGGACGAAGACGAGGAATTCGCCCGGCGGGTGACCCTGGTCGCCCACCTCGAAGCCATGGTCGACGGGTTACCGCACTTCGCCGACATGCTCGAACGGCTCGAGGCCTTGGCCGGCTATGATCCCACCGACCACGACCCGGCCGACGATCGTCTCGCCCTCCGGCAGATGGCCCGCGACCTCCTGGCCACGGTCGCCGACCGGTGGGGGCGTCGGGTTGCGATGATCGATCCGGTCGACGCCGCCCACGGCGGCGGAGACGAGCGGGGTGACGACGGCGGCGGGCACGACGATCCCGTCCACGACTCCATCCGCCACCATGTCCTCCACCAGCTCGACGAGTTGCGGGCCGCGTGGCGGATGCTGCTCCGCACCCACCCCGAAATCGACGCCGCCGTCCTGCCCGAGCTCGGGTCCGACCACTACCACGCCCTGGTCGACGCCCAGACCAAGCTGTTGTCCGAGGCCCGGCAGGCGGTGAAGGATTGGTTGGACGAGCTCGACGAGGATCCCGTGCGGGGACTCGACGCCAATCTCGTCCGGTTGCAGGCCGAGTCCGGCCTGTCGGCCGGACGGATCCGTCGCCTCCTACTCAACGACCACCGGGCCGGGCCCCCGGTCGTGGCGGAACCGGGACGGCCCGCCCCGGCGGTCGGCTACGACCGGTTCAACCCGATGCGCCCCATCCCGGTGGTCGAGCCCCTGGTCCTGCGGGGCCACGCCGGCGAACAGCTCACGGTCAAGGTCGAGAACCAGCTCCGGCGGCGCCGGGTCGGGTTCCACGTGCAGGGCGGCGGCCTGGGGGGAGGCGAAGGCGACCAGGCCGGGGTCGGGGTCCGCTACGGCGACGGCAGCCATGTCGGGGACAACCCCGACACCACGATCGGCCCGGGTGAACACCACCTGTTCCGCCTGGACTGCCATCAGGAGGGAGTGTGGGCCATCAACGACCTAGCCGACGTGCGCGGCTCGGAACACGGCACCAACGCCCGGGGGCTGTTCGGCGCCCTCATCGTGGAGCCGGCCGGTTCGACCTGGCTCGACCCCGAAACCGGCGAGGATCTGACCCACCGGGGCGAGGGTCCCCAGCAGTACCGCGACGTGATCGTGGCCGACGAGCGGCCGGGCACCGAGGACCACCTCGAGTTCACCGACTTCCACGTCGACGACGTCGCCCGCAGCTTCCGGGAGCACACCGTCTTCATCCACGACGAACCGAGCGTCCACAGCCTCCGGCACCTGGTCGGCGAGCATGCGGTCATGCCCCTGTCGTACCGGGCCGAACCGATGCCCAACCGCATCCCCCACGCCCTGCGCCGCCTGGCCGAACAGACCCGGGACCGTGAGGCCGACGGCGGCCCGCCGGCCGACGGGATCGACTTCCGGGCTGTCCGCCGCTCGCTCGACCCCGACACCTTCGAGGAGCGGTTCGACACCGCCCGCGGAGCTGACGGCACCTACCTGGAGCGGATCGGCGGGGAGGAGCAGCACCACAGCTCCTGGCTGTTCGGGGAGCCGGTGACCCCGGTGCTCCGGGGGTACCGGGGCGACCCGTCCCGGATCCGGCTGGTCCACGCCGGGGTCAAGGAGACCCACGTGTTCCACCTGCACGTCCACCAATGGCGGGCCGTGGCCAATGACACCGCCCCACCGTCGACCCACGGCGCCGGCAAGGCGGGCTCCCAGATCCTCGACTCGATCACCATCGGGCCCCAGGCCGCCATCACCATCGACCCCCTCTACGGCGCGGGCAGCCGGCAGCACGCCTTCGGCGACATCATCTGGCACTGCCACCTCTACCCCCATTTCCACCACGGCATGTGGGGTCTGTGGCGGTCGTTCGACCGTCTCGTCGACCACGACACCGTCTACCCCGACGGCTCCCCGTGTCGGGCCCTGCGGCCCCTGCCGGGACGGGACCCGGCCCCGGCCGACGACGATCACCCCGGCTTCCCGTGGTTCGTCGACGCCACCTTCCCCCGCAAATCGCCCCCACCCCCGGCGCTCGACGACGCCCATGTGGGCGGACGGCGGCGCCTGCTCGGGATGGATCCCATCAGCGACCTGGAGCGCAACGCCTGTCCTCCCGGGGCGGTGGATCGCCACCAGCCGGGGGCGGTGTTCGTCGACCTCGACGGGCTGGCCGTCGAATGGAACGAGCGGGCCGGGCTGCCACCACCCCGGATCATCAGCTACGACATCTCGGCCCGGGCCGAACGGGCCGACTACAACCGGCACGGCTGGCACGACCCCCTGGCCTGCACCTACCGACTGACCGGGGTGCGAACCCGCCAGCTCGACGAGCACGGCGAGGCGACAGGCGAGGAGGTCGACCATCCCGTCGACCATCTGGCGTGGGACCCGGGCCGACCCGAGACATTCTTCCCCCGGGCCAACCAGGGCGACATCGTCGAGATCCGGTTCGCCAACGAGTTCACGTCGCTGCCGGCCGATCGTTTCGACGTGGCCCAGCCCGCGGTGGAATGCGGGTTGCACGTCCATCTGGTCAAGTTCGATGTGCTATCGGCCGACGGGTCGTCGACCGGCTTCAACTACCTGTCGGGGGCCAGCACGACGGAGGCGATGAGCGACCTCCTCGCGGCTCCTGATGACGATCACGGGCCGGACCGGGTGGCGGCCAACGTCGGCCTCCACCGCTGGGTGGTCGACGAGGAGTTCGGCCCCAGCTTCTTCCACGACCACCTCCTGGCCAACTACCGGCAGAAGCACGGCTTGGCCGGGGCCCTGGTGGCCGAGCCGGCCGGGTCGACCTGGCTGACCCCCGACGGGGCCCACGTGGCCTGGTCGGGGACCGAGGCGGTGGTGATCCCCACGACGGAGCCCGACGGCCCGGGCGGCGATCGGTACCGGGCCCGGTTCCGGGAGCACGCCCTGTCCGTCTGCGACTTCGTGGCCGTGCTCGATGAGGACGGCCGGCCGCTCAACCCACCCGGGGTGTTGTCGGGTGACAACGACCCCGGGACCATGGCCGTCAACTACCGGTGCGAACCGCTGACCAGGCGGGGCCCCGACCCGTCGCTGTGGTTCGCGGCCGAATCGGATCCACCGGACACCCCGATGTGGCGGGGCTACCCAGGTGAGCGGGCCATGGTGCGGCTCATCCAGGGGTCCCACGAGGAGCAGCACACCTTCACCGTCAACGGCATGCGGTGGCGGCGCGACTGGAACAGCCCGGTGGCGCCGCTGGCCAACCAGCAGACGGTCGGCATCTCCGAGGCGTTCACCCTGAACGTCGACCCCGCGACCGGCGGCCGATACGGGCCCGGTGACCACCTCTGGCAGTGCGCCTCGATCGACGACACCTGGCTGGGGTGCTGGGGCTGGTGGCGCATCCACGACGAGGCCCACGACGACCTGCCCGGGCTGGCCCACTACGTCGTACCGTGCGACGACCGGCCCGATCCCGCCCTGATCGAGGCCGGAGCGGCGGCCGCCGTCCGGGACCGTCTCGTCCGTCCCGATCATCCCGACCGGGAGTTCGTGGTCGTGGCCCGTCGGGTCGAGCATCGCTACGACGGGTTCCACCTGACCGACCCGTGGGGCCTGTCGTTCGCGGTGGCCGACGGGTGGGAACCGGTGCCCGATCCCCACGACCCCGACGGGCACCAGGCCGACGACCACGGGGACCTCGGGCCCGAGTTCCGACGCGGCCTCGGCGTCGGCGACGGTACCGAGCCCCTCGTCCTGCGAGCCCGCCGGGGGGAGTGGGTGAAGGTCACGGTCATCAACGAACTGGTCCGTCCCCACCCCGACGACGAGCCGGATCTCCCCCCGTTCGGGGTCGAGCCCAGTGCCCCCCGCCTGCCGTTGGAACACACCGACGAGCTCGGCCGGCCGGACCAGCGCACCGTCTCCCCCCGGGTGTCGCTCCATCCCAGTCTGGTGCGGTACGAGGTGGGATCGGACGACGGTGCCTATGTGGGCGACAACGACGACGGCACCGTGCCCCCGCTGCCGGCCACCGGCGCGGATGGCCACGGTGGGCACGAACCCGACGTCGGCCAGGTCGTCGACCGGCCCGGCGGTCACGGCAACTGGCGAGAGTACTGGTGGTACGCCGATGAGGCGTTGGCCCCGGAGCACCACGCCAGTGGTGATCCGGGACAGGTGTGCTACCTGCAGGACCTGGCCGACCTCCGCAACCACCGTCACCACGGCCTGTTCGGGGCCCTGGTGGTGGAGCCGGGTGACGTCACCCCGATCGACCTCGTCACCGGGCTGGAGGCGTGGTCCGGTCCCACGGCCCGGATCGTCGACACGGCGTCGTGGCGCAACGGTTCGTCCGAGGTGGTCGCCACCGAGCACGTGGTGTTCGTCCACGACGGGGTGCGCCTGTTCGTGGCCGGTGATCCGGCCCAACCAGTGGGCGACATCGAACCCGACGGCGACCCGGAGGATGCCGGCCACAAGGGCATCAACTACCGGTGCAACCCGGTCCACCCGGCCGAGGGACTCAGCGATCCCGATCCGTCCACCCCGAGCTTCGCGTCGACCGTGTACCGGCCGACGTGGCTGCGGGTGGTCGGTGCGGCCGACAAGCCCCGCCAGCACACCTTCAACGTGCACGGGGTGGACCTCGACAGCGCACCGTGGGTGGACGGCGCCCCGAAGGTGGGCGCCCTCAGTGGCATCGCCGCTGGCTGGGTCGCCGACCTGGTGCTGCGACCGGAGGCGGCCGGTGATCACGTCTACCGGTCCGGGGCGTGCCAGTGGGCCCTCCAGCAGGGCGCCTGGGGGCTCCTCCGGGTCGAGGGCTGAGGTGGCGATGGCCGCCGCGCCCAGCGCAGGCGGCATGCGGGCGCTCCCGGCGTCCCACGCGTCGGCCGGCCCGAACGGCCGGCCGGCGTCGTCCGCGAGGGGGTCCTGTCATCCGGTGAGCGGGGATTTCCTATCGGTGTTTTGTCCTGCATGGTGTCGGTACAGACACCATGCGGAAGGGGACGGGATCGGTGCTTGATCACGATGCAGTTGACCGGTGTAGGGCCATGCTCCACCACCACCAGCTGGAGGTGGACGACTCGCTGAACGCGCTGACGCTGTGGATGCGTCCCCCCGGTCGAACATGTTTCACCTCCGAGATGCTGGAGGAGATCAGCCTGGTCACGACATTGTGCCAGTCGGGCCGGTTCGGGCCGATCGACTACTGGGTACTGGGTTCTCGGGTACCCGGCGTGTTCAGCTACGGCGGTGATTTGGAGCTGTTCTCGACCGCCATCCGGGCCCGGGACCGGCGGGTCTTGCAGGGGTACGGAAGGATCTGCGTCGATCTGATCACCCGGATTCGCAGTGGCCTCGGACTGCCACTGACCACGGTCGGCCTGGTACAGGGCGACGCCCTCGGTGGAGGGGCCGAAGCGGCGTTGGCCTGCCAGGTGGTGGTGGCGGAGGAGGGCTACCGCATCGGGTTCCCCGAGATCCACTTCAACCTGTTCTCACCGGCCGGGGTGTACCAGATGTTGACCGACCGGATCGGGGTCGACGCCACCCATGATCTGCTGGTGGCAGGCGAGCTCCACACCACCGACCAGTTTCACGAACTCGGCCTGATCCACGTGCTCGCCGAGCGGGGCAAGGGAATCGAGACGGCCCGCGACACCATGGAGCAGATGAGGTCCCGAGCCAACGGGCGCCTGGGCCTGGCCGCTGCCCGCTCCACCGTGTCAGCCGTGCGGTACGACGCCCTGGTCGAATCGATGGAACGGTGGGCCGACCGGGCCATCGCCCTGCCCGAAGCCGACCTGGCCACCATCGAGGCCCTCATCGACCTTCAACAGGCCAAGATCTGCGTGACCGCCGCCCAATGATCACCGCCGCCGGTCGGCCACGGCGGCGGTGACAGGGCGCCCGCTCACCGGGCGCGGGGCCGTTCGCCTCCGGTCGGTTGGAGCACGGTCACCCGCATCGAAGGGCCAATCATGAGGGTGGCTGGGCCGCCCCTGGACCTGCCCAATGGGCGACGAAGAGCGTACGTGCTGGTAATACGAGTCGACGGCGGACCGGATTGCGCGGCGTTGCCGAATAGGCAACGCTATGTCGATGAGGGGTGAACGACCGCACGTGGGCGAACGGCCGGAACCGGGACCTCAGGGTTCCGAGTCGAGCGAACCTCATGGATCGGCCTCATTGCCCCTCGGGTCGACGGGCGCTCATCGCACCGCCGCACGATGAGCGACGGGCGAACGGCGGGTGCGTCCGAGACCCGACTCCGACTGCTGGCGGCGGCCGCCGAGTGGTTCCGCAGCCCGGAGTACGGAATCTTCAACGACATCATGGTCGCCCGGGTGGCGGCCAGGGCCGGGGTGAGCGAGGCGACCGCCCGCCGCCACTTCCTGGCCGGGGAGTTGCACGAAGCGCTCATCGGTTACCTGCTGGATCCCACGCGCGATCTCGCGTCCGAATGGGACGAGAGCATCTTGGTCGACTACGAACGCATGGTCAACGACTCGGAGGTCCGGCTGGAGGTCGCAGTGCAGGCCATCATGGACTTGACCTGGCCAGCCAATACGACTGATCCCACCTACCTGGCCCAGGTCGCCCTCTGGCCCTACGTACCCGGCAACCCGTCTATCCAACGGGCCATGGCCAGCCTCTCTCGTTCGATCGATGAGGGGATCACGAGGGTCTTCGCCAGCTTCATTGCCCACAACAGTCGTGTGGTCCGATTGCGGGAGGACTGGATCACCCTCGGTGATTTCGCCGTGTTCGCCACCCTGCTGGCCGAAGGCGCAGCGTTCCGGGCCCGGATTCACTCGGCAGGCGACGGTGAGGGGTACGGATTCGACCCCTCCATGCCCGGGCGGGTGCTGCAGGCGGTCGTCGCTTCGATGCTGTCGTTCCACGACAGCGAGGTCCACCCCCTCACCGCCCAGTACGACCGCCTTCACCGAGAGCGGCATCCGTGACCCCAACCCCGGCGGAACCGCCACCCCGGGACGAACCCACCGCCGACACCCGAGAACGCCTCCTGGCCGCCGCGGCCGATCATTTCCGCCAGCCCGAGTACGGGATCCTGAGCGACGTGGCGGTGTCGGCCATCGCCCGCCGGGCCGGGGTGTCCGAGGCCACGGCCCGGCGCTACTTCCTGGTCGAGGAGCTCCACACCGAACTGATCCGGTACCTGCTGCGACCGGGCCGTGATCCGTCCGCCCGCGGGTTCGGTGGGCAGGGTTGGGACGGCGAGACCATCCGGGAGGCGATCCGTCGGGTCAACGCTCCCGGCGTCCGGCTGGACGACGGGTTGCGCGAGATCATGGACTGGCTGTGGCCCGGCAACATCGACGACCCCCAGCTCCGATCCCAGATGGCGCTCGGGGCATACGCGTCCGGCAACCCGGTCATCGCCCGGGAACTCACCGAGCTCAACCACTGGTATGAAGACGGCATCCGGAGGATCATGATCGACATCGTGGCCCGCCGGAGCGGCTCCGTCCATATTCGTCGCGACTGGATTTCGCTCGATGATTTTGCCTTGGCGGTCAACATCATCGCCGAGGGTCTGGCCATACGGGCCGATCTCCACCAGGCTGACGGCGGGACAGGCTACGGCTTCGATCCCCATCTCGGCGGCCGGATTCTCGTCGCTCTTGTCGGTTCCATGCTCCAACTACACGATGACGATGAGCACCCACTCAATGTCATGTTTCAACATATGGATCCGGCCAGATCTGCACCGCCAAGCGACCATTAGTACGACGTCGAGAAGACGAGATCAGCCAGGGTGGTCTGGATTCCATCGCGCCCCTCTCGCTTAGTGACAGGCATGCCTGTCAGCAAGCGAGAGGGGCTTTCCATGTACTGATGCCCGGTTCAAAGTAGGAGCATGGCAGATGACCACACGCCGTTTCTGACCAGAAAGCCATCGCGTTCCCAAGAGCTCGACACGTTGATCAAGGGCCGATCTCCATCCGATTTCGAGCGAGTACTGTCGACCCACCGCCGCAGACTGCCGTCGGCAGTCTTCACGGCTTCGATCGAGCGAATCCAGGCCGCCTTCGAGGAGTTGCTCAATCCTCTGCGGGATGCGCCGTACGCATTCCTCGTACCGTCGCGTTTGGCTGTGGACACCAACCGGTACGTCTCGGAGGTGGACGTCGTCGTCCCCGCCCTCCGGTTTCTCGGCCCCCGCGACCGGCTCGACGTCTTCGAGTCGATGCCACCGATGATCGTGTCCCGCCACCGGTCCGGCGGTGTGGTGTTCTCGGTGGGACTACATCAGGGGTCACTGGCCCGACTCGGGCGTGGCGTGTCGGGCATGCGGCAGCTCCGCCACTCCATCGGAGCACAGATGTCGTGGCTCGCCGATCGGCATGGGGTGGAGCTCTTCGGACTCGGCGCGACGCTACCGGCGCTGACCCGCTACGGGCAGGCCGTTCAACCAGACCGACGGCCGTTTTCGATCACCACCGGGCACGCCGGAACGGTGTGTCTGATCAACCGTTCGCTGACCCGGGCTCTCCACCGGGCCGACCGGCCGCATCCCAGCATCGGCGTGGTCGGCCTGGGATCGATCGGAGGCTCCGTGGCCGAGCATCTCGCCGCCCGGGGGGTCTGCGACGTACTGGTGTGGGACCGGCACCCGGGCCCGATCCGTCGGCTGATGGACCGGGTCGGGGACGGGAGCCCGGCCCGGCCGGCCGGTTCGCTGAGCGAGGTCCTCGGCACCTGCGTGGCCACGGTCTCGTGCGTCACCGGTCGGCTCGCGTTGGAGGGGCGGCGGCCACGTGGGCCGGGCGGCGGCACCCGGCCCACGGTGATCGACGACTCCCAGCCGGCGGCACTCAGCCCGTCGGCGGCAACCCGGGCCGGACTGGACCTCGAGTGGGTGGTCGGGCGTGACACCTCCCCGCAGCGGCCGCTCGAGCGGACCAACGGCTACCGGTACGGCACGGACGGCTTGGCGTCGCCGGCGGACGTCTGGGGGTGTGAGGCCGAGGTGGCCGTCCTAGCCCTGTCGGGTCACGCCGATGCCGCCGTCGACGGCCCGATCACTCAGGACGATGTGTCTCTGGTCGACGATCTGTTCGATCGGTACCAGATCACGCTGGCGCCTTCCCAGGCCTTCGGTTCCCTGACCGACCGCGATGCAGCCTCCCGGGCCGGCGGTCAACGCCTTCGTCATGTGGCACGGTGATCCGGTCGGGCCGGCGGATCCCGTGGTGATGTGGCGGTGTTCCGGTTGGCGGCGGTTCCAACACGAGCTTTGGTGGACCTGAGGGGAGTCGAACCCCTGGCCTCCTCGATGCGACCGAGGCAGAGCCGGACCCATGACCAGGGAAAACACCGGCCACATCAACAGAAGGGGCACGCAGATCCACCGGCCACCGGAGTGGGCGTAGCTCAGATCGTTGGCGTCTGGGCGGCCGATTGGTCGATCCGCGTTCCTTCGGCGTCGTAGCGCGCTGGGAAGACGAAGCTCCGGCTAGCGGATTTCATCGGTGACGCCCACTCTTCGTCTGGGAGTCGGCGGTTTGAGTCCCTTGGTGTGGTGGGGTTTCCGGTCGGGTCCACCATGAGGTGAGCCACCGGCGTGAGGTTCGGTGTGTATGTCCAAGTGCACACCAAGGAGAGCACGCCGATGGCTCTGTC
>JBKDZN010000182.1:0-6029 GCA_047971245.1 Acidimicrobiales bacterium | reverse complement strand
ACGGGGGCCAGCCAGCGGCGGACCTCGTCGACGGTCATGCCCTTGCGCTCGGCGTAGTCGGCGATCTGGTCCTCGTCGATCCGGCGGACCCCGAAGTAGCGGGCCTGGGGATGGGCGAGGTAGAGGCCGCTCACGGAGGCGGTGGGGGTCATGGCGTTCGACTCGGTCAGGTGCACACCCACCGCCTGGGCCCCTTCGAGCAGGGCGAAGATGGTGGGCTTCTCGGTGTGGTCGGGCGACGCCGGGTAGCCGGGCGCGGGCCGGATCCCCTGGTAGCGCTCCTTGATCAGCTGCTCGTTGGTGAACTGCTCGGTCTGGTAGCCCCACAGCTCGGTGCGGACCTGATGGTGGAGCCATTCGGCGCTCGCCTCGGCCAGCCGGTCACCCAGGGCCTTGATCATGATCGCCCGGTAGTCGTCGTTGTCGGCCGCGAACGCCTCGGCCCGGGTCTCGACCTCGGCTCCCGCGGTGACGATGAACGCCCCGACATGGTCGACCAGGTCGGTGTCGGCCGGGGCCACGAAGTCGGCCAGGGCGAAGTTGGGCCGATCGTCGCCGTGGGCGACCTGTTGGCGGAGGGTGTGGAGGGTGGCCAGCCGCTGGGTTCGGGAGGCGTCGGTGTAGAGGGCGATGTCGTCACCCACCGCGTTGGCGCACCAGAAGCCGACCACCGCCTTGGGTTGGAGCCAGTTCTCGTCGACGATCTGATCCAGCATGGCTTCGGCGTCGACCAGGAGTTGGCGGGCCGCCTCGCCGACGGTGTCGTCGGACAGGATCTTCGGGTAGGTGCCGGTCAGGTCCCAGGCCCGGAAGAACGGGGTCCAGTCGATGAACTCCCGCAGGGTCTTGACCGCCACGTCGTCGATAATGCGCACCCCGGTGAACGTGGGGGCGGCGGGCAGCCCGGCCGACCAGTCGATGGGGACCCGGTTGGCCCGGGCGTCGGCCAGGGGCACCAGGGGCAGGACGGTGCGACCCTCCCGGGCCCGGCGGACCTCGTCGTACCGGCCGGCCACCTCACTGGTGTAGTCGGACGCCGTGTCGCTCAGCAGCCGGGACACCACCCCGACCGAACGGGAGGCGTCGGGCACATGGATCACCGGGTTGTGGTAGGCCGGGTCGATCTTGATGGCCGTGTGGAGCTCCGAGGTGGTGGCCCCGCCGATCAGCAGGGGGAGCTGGAACCCTTCCCGTTCCAGTTCCGAGGCCACCCGGACCATCTCGTCCAGGCTGGGCGTGATCAGCCCCGACACCCCGACCACGTCGGCGTCGTGCTCGCGCACCGCGGCCAGGATGGTCTCGGGCGTCACCATGACGCCGAGGTCGATCACGTCGTAGTTGTTGCACCGCAGGACGACGCCGACGATGTTCTTGCCGATGTCGTGGACGTCGCCCTTGGCGGTGGCCAGGACCACCGTCCCAGCCGAGCGACCTTCCTCCCCGTCGGCGGCCACATAGGGTTCCAGGTGGGCTACGGCCTTCTTCATGACCCGGGCCGACTTCACCACCTGGGGCAGGAACATCTGGCCCGCCCCGAACAGGTCGCCGACCACGTTCATGCCGTCCATGAGCGGACCCTCGATCACTTCGATCGCCTTGGTGGCGGCGAGGCGGGCCTCCTCGGCGTCGTCGACCACATGGGTGTCGATCCCGTGGACCAGGGCATGGCTGAGGCGCTCGGCCACCGGGAGCTCGCGCCACGAATCGTCGGTGGCCGCAGCGCCGGTGGTGCTCTTCGCCTCGGAGGCGACCTCGATGAGGCGCTCGGTGGCGTCGGGCCGGCGGTTGAACAGGACGTCCTCGATCCGTTCCCGCAGGTCATCGGGGACGTCGGAGTAGATGGGGAGCCGGCCGGCGTTGACGATGGCCATGGTCAGCCCGGCCCGGACCGCGTGGTAGAGGAATACGGCGTGCATGGCTTCCCGCAGGGCGTTGTTGCCCCGGAACGCGAACGACAGGTTGCTCAGGCCACCGGAGATCCGGCTGGGGGCGAGGTCGGCGGCGATGGTGGCGGTGGCGTCGAGGAACGCCTTGCCGTACTCGGCGTGCTCCTCGATACCGGTGGCCACCGCGAAGATGTTGGGGTCGAAGATGATGTCTTCGGGCGGGAAGTCGAGCCGTTCGACCAGCAGGTCCCGGGCCCGGCGGCACACCGCCACCTTGTGCTCGTAGGTCTCGGCCTGGCCGGTCTCGTCGAAGGCCATGATCACCACCGCGGCCCCGTACCGGAGGGCGGCCGTGGCCTGGGCCAGGAATTGTTCCTCACCCTCCTTGAGGGAGATGGAGTTGACCACCGGCTTGCCCTGCAGGCACTGGAGCCCGGCCTCGATGACCTCCCACTTGGAGGAGTCGATCATGACCGGTACCCGGGCGATGTCGGGTTCGGAACCGATGAGGCGGAGGTAGCGGACCATCGCTTCACGGGATTCGAGCAGGCCCTCGTCCATGTTGACGTCGATGATCTGGGCCCCGTTGGCCACCTGGTCGCGGGCCACCGACACCGCGGTGTCGTAGTCGTCGGCCTTGATCAGGTCGGCGAAGCGGGACGAACCGGTCACGTTGGTCCGTTCCCCCACATTGACCAGCAGGCTGTCGCCGTCGATCGTGAGCGGTTCCAGCCCGGCGAGACGGGTGGCGGGGGCCACCGTGGGCACCGGACGGGGAGCCGCCCCCGGCAGCAGGGCGCCGATGGCGGCGATGTGGGCGGGGGTGGTACCGCAGCAGCCGCCCATGATGTTGACCAGCCCGTCCCGAACGTAGCCCTCGACGACCTCGGCCATCTCGGCCGGTGTCTGGTCGTACTGGCCGAGCTCGTTGGGGAGCCCGGCGTTGGGATGGGCGCTCACCGCGGTGTCGGCCACCGCGGCCAGCTCGGCCAGGTGGGGGCGGAGCTCGCTCGCACCGAGGGCGCAGTTGAAACCCACCGACAGGGGCTTGGCGTGGCGAACCGAGTTCCAGAACGCATCCGGGGTCTGGCCCGACAGGGTTCGGCCGGACCGGTCGGTGATGGTGCCCGACACCATCAGGGGGACGTCGAGGCCGCTGTGGGCCCGGTGCTCGAACCAGGCCCAGATGGCGGCCTTGGCGTTGAGGGTGTCGAAACTGGTCTCGATCATGACCAGGTCGGCCCCCCCGTCGACCAGGCCCCTGATGGCCTCGGCGTAGGCCGCGGTCAGCTCCCCGAAGGTGATGTTGCGCGCCGCCGGGTCGTTGACGTCGGGTGAGATGCTGGCCGTGCGGTTGGTGGGGCCGAGGGCGCCGACCACCCACCGGGGCCGGTCGGGGGTGGTGGCGGTGACCTCGTCGGCGGCCCGGCGGGCCAGGATGGCGGCGGCCCGGTTGAGCCCGGCCATGTCGTCCTGGGTGCCGTAGTCGGTCTGGGCGATCGAGGTGGCGGAGAAGGTGTTGGTGGTGACGAGGTCGGCGCCCACGTCGAGGTAGCGGCGATGGAGGTCGACGATCAGCTCGGGCCGGGTCAGGTTGAGGAGGTCCGCGTTGCCGGCCAGGTCACAGCCGTGGTCGCACAGGGTTGGGTGGTCGCGGTAGTCGTCCTCGACGAGCCCTTCGGCCTGGATGAGGGTGCCCATGGCCCCGTCGAGCAGGAGGATGCGCTCGCGGAGGGCGGCTCGCAGGGCGGTGATGCGGTTGGCACGGTCGGTCATGGGGCTCCGTTCTCGCCGGGCGCGGTACTCGGACCGGCCGGCACGGGGGCGCGGCCGAGGCCGAGGTTGCGGCACACCGCGGCGGGCAGGGTCCGCTGGTTGAGGGTGTAGATGTGGATCTCGTCGACACCGGCGGCGACGAGGCGTCGGACCTGTTCGGTGACGATGGTGGCCGCCACCGGGGTTCGCAGCTCGGGGTCGTCGTCCAGGTCGGCCAGGCGGTGGGTGAGCCAGTCGGGGATCGTGGCTGCGCACCGTTCCGCGAACCGGGTGATCCCGGCGTAGCTGATCACCGGCATGATGCCCGGGATGATGGGTTGGGTGATGCCCGCGGTCCGGGCCCGGTCGAGGAACCGGAGGTAGACGTCGGGATCGAAGAAGAACTGGGTGATGGCCCGGGTGGCCCCCCGGTCGAGCTTGTCTTTGAGGCTGTCGAGGTCGGCCTGGGGGGAAGCGGCCCGAGGGTGGGTCTCGGGATAGGCGGCCACGGAGATCTCGAACCGGTCGCCGTCGGCCCGGGACCGGATGTGGCTGACCAGGTCAGCCGCGGTGGGGACCGCCATCGGGGCGGTCTCGGCCTCGGCCGGCGGGTCGCCCCGGAGCACGACCAGGTGGTCGATACCGGCCGCGACCACCTCGTCGATGGTGACGTCGAGGTCGTCGGTGGTGGAACCGACCGGGGTCAGGTGGCAGGCGACCGCTACCGGGACCCGGGTGTTGAGGTCGGTCACCGTGTTGATGGTGCGGTCGCGGTCGGAGCCCCCGGCGCCGTAGGTGACGCTCATGAACCGGGGCCCGTAGGCGGCCAGTTCGTCGGCGGTGCGGCGCAGAGTGACCATGCCCTGGTCGGTCTTGGGCGGGAAGAACTCGAACGAGACGTCGGTCATGACGGGTGGGGCACCTCGGGTTCGGCGGGGGCCACGGTGGTGGCTCCGATAGCGGATGTGGATGAGCCTGCGGCCGCCATGGCCAGCTCGCCGCCGCACCGCTCGGCGAGCCACACCACGACCGTGAGCCCGGTGTCGGCCGGGTCGGCGGTATCAGGGGGTACCAGCCGCCTCGACGCGACCACCTCGAAGCCGGCGGCATCGCACCAGGCGACCAGGTCGTCGTGGTCGAGGCCGAGGTGACGGTGGCCGTGGTCGCGGAGTTCGTCGAGACGGTGGGGGGCGTAGTCGACGATCAGGAGCCGGCCACCGGGCACGACGGCCAAGCCGGCCTGGTCGATGGCGACGGCCGGATCCTCCAAGAAGTGGAGGACGTGGTGGAGTACGGCCAGGTCGACCTGGCCGATCCCGGCGTCGAGGTGCTGCACGTCGCCGTAGCGGACCGCGCAGTGGCGCAGATCGGGCCGATCGACCGCGGACCGGGCCAGGTGGACCATGTCGCGGCTGAGTTCGATCCCGATGCCCAGTTCGGCCTGGGGACCGAAGAGCTGGAGCATGCGGCCGCTGCCGGTGCCGACGTCGAGCATGCGGCCGACGGGGCGGGGGCCCACCAGGTCGCGCATGGTCGCCTCGACCGCGTCCTCGGCCGGGCTGACCGGGCCGACCACGGCCGCTTCGGCCTCGATCCGCTCCCCGGATCGGGCGGCCAGCTGGGCCCGGTCGGCTCGGACCCGGGCCAGCCGGCGCCGATCGCCCGTGAGCAGCGGGTCGTCCGGGTTGGCGACCGAGGTGATGGCGGCAAAAAGGGCGTCGGCCACCGGGTTGACGTCGCGCCGGTAATAGGCGTTGGTGCCTTCCTGGCGGCGGTGGAGAAGCTGGGCGTCGGACAGGAGGCGCAGGTGGCGACTGACTCGGGGTTGGCTCTGGTTGAGCACCCGGCACAGCTCACCGACCGTCAGCTCGGCACGGTCGAGAGCGACGAGGATGCGGAGTCTCGTGGGCTCACCGGCAGCCTTGAGGGCGTGGATCAGGTGCTCGATCTCGACAGGCTAGCAGTAGGGCACTACAAGTTCACTACATAAAGATATCTTTATGTATGGGAGGGCCTGCTCGGGTTGTTCATCCCGGCCCCCTCAGGGGCATGCCGCGGGGTATCGCTGGTCGAGCGTTGCGCCCGTTGTGGCGATGGGGTGTCCGCAGCGGGCGCGGTAGGTGAGATCGTCGCTGGTCACGCCACCGACCGAGAACTCGATCCGAGTGATCTGACCATCGAGGATCATCGCCGCTGGGATGCCTTCGGGCGTGAAGGCGTGAGGGGCATCCGGGTGTCACGGGCAAGGGGACGGCCGGTCATCCGAGGGCAGCGTCCCGTGGGGTGGTGGGGTTCCGAGGCTGATGCTCGGTGTGGTCAGGTTTCGAGTTCGGCCTGACGGGGGTCAGTGTCGCGCGGTGTGTTGAGTTCTGCCATCGAGGCTTCGGA
>JBKDZN010000181.1:0-13835 GCA_047971245.1 Acidimicrobiales bacterium | reverse complement strand
CCGCCGCCATGGGTGCCCCGTGGACGATGGAGCAGGTGCGTCTGGCCGTCTCTGTCCGGCCCCGGGGCCAGAGCAATGTGATCGAGATCGAGGCCACCACTCTCGGCGCCGACGAGGCGAGCCGATTGGCCACTACCTACGCCACCGAGTCCGTCGGCCTGCGCAACGCGGACGTCCAGACCAGGGCGACCGAACTGTTGGCCGCCCACGAGCGGGCCCAGGCCACCGGTACACCGGCCAACGCACTCGACCCCGCCCTGGTGGAGCTCCGCCTACTCATGGAACAGGGGGACCCGTCGCTGTCGGTCATCACGCCGGCCCCGGTGCCCGACGGACCGGTCACCCCATCACCGCGGACCGTGATGGTGCTCGCGGCCCTGATCGGGCTGCTGGGAGGCGTCGCGCTCGCGGTGGCCGTCGACGGCGTGGTTGCCTCGCTCTCCACCGACCGGTCGGCCGATCGGATCCCGCCCCGGCATCGCTCGACGTCCTCCGAGCCCGGCCCGGGCCGGCCCGCGGTGAGCCATCCCGGGCACCAGCCGACGGCAGCCGGCAACGGCGTCCGGAGCGGGATCGCCCCCGGATCGGTGACCGCGGCCGCCCGTCCGGGCCCACCCGCCGGGCTCGACCACCCGTCCCCGGCGGCTGCCCCCCGGGTGCCCTCGTGGGACGACGAGCCGATCGCCCGGTCGAACGGCTGGGCGACCAACGGCGGCCGGGGCGCCCCGCCCCGGGGTGGGGAGGGGTCGGGTTGGTGACCGCCGCGCTCAAACCGGCCACCGTGCCCGCGGCGGCCGGACTGCTGGCCCTGCCGGGGTTCGCGGTGCTCGGCCTGCTCACCGCCTACGAACCGGTGATGGCCGTCGGCCTCGCCGGGGGGATCGGTCTTCTCGTCATCTGGTACCTCCGTCCCGCGGTCGGCCTGGCCGTGTGGTCGGTGTCGTTCTTCATCCCGTACTCGATCCTGGGCAACCTCTTGCTCAAGGGCGGTTTCGTCGTCGCCGTGGCAGTCACCGGCCTCCACCTGGTGGCCGAACCCGCCTCGGCGGTGGCGGGCGTCCGGGACTACCGATGGCCGGTGGTCACCGTCGGCGCGCTCCTCGCCTGGTTGGCCGCGACGGTGCTGTGGGCGGCCGACCCGATGGCGGCCGTGGCCGAGCTCGCCGTGTGGCTGCTCACCGCAGGTGTCTTCGCCGTCACCCTGGCGACCACCCGGACCGTCGCGTCGATCGAAACCGTGCTGTGGGGAGTGATGGCCGGGGGCGGCCTGGCCGCCGCCACAGCCCTGTTCCCCATCGGAGGTCCGGTCGGTTCGCTCGACGGGACGGTGCTGCGTTCGGGTGGCGCCGCCGGCGACCCCAACATCCTGGCCGCCGGCCTGGTGGCCGTCCTCGCTCTGTGCCCGGGAATGTGGGGCGTGGCCCGCTCGGCGTCCGGCCGGTGGGCGGCGGTCCTGGTCGGTGCCCTGTGCCTCGGCGGCATCATCGCCTCGGCCTCCCGGGGCGCCCTCGTTGCCGCGGGGTGCGCCCTGGCGGTCACCGTGCTCCTCAGCGCCCACCCCGGTCGCCTGATCGCCGGCCTCGCCGTTCCCGTCGCGGCGCTCATCGCCACCTGGGCCACCTTCTGGTCGACCTCGTGGAGCCGGGTGACCGACTTCGGCGGGGGTGGCACGGGACGCACCGAGCTGTGGCGGGCCGCCTGGGAGGTGTGGGGGCACCGGCCCGTCACCGGGGTGGGCGTCGGGAACCTCATCGTCGTGGAACGGTCGGTCGCCCTCGAACTCGGATCGCTGTCGCACGCGGATCTGATAGCCGAGCGGCCGCTGGTGGCCCACAACACCACCCTCCAGTTCCTGAGCGAGACGGGGATCATCGGCCTCGCCCTGTTCGTGGCCGTGGTGGCGGTGTCGGTTGGGGCCGCCCGCGACGCCGCCGTCCGGTTCCATCACCACGGACGGCCTGACCTGGCCCGCATGGCCAACGCCCTCATTGCGGCGATCGCCGGCCTGATCGGCGCGAGCCTGTTCCTGAGCATGGGCCGCGAGTACCGGGTGTGGCTGCTGCTCGCGTGCGGTCCCGCCTTGGCCCATATCGCCCGAACCATGAACCCAGGGCGTCCCGCCCCGGTGTCATTGTCGGTCCCGGTGTCCTCCCCGACGGGGGATGAGACGCCGCGGGCCCGAACGGAAAGGCCGGTGCGCCGGTGACCGAACAGCCCCATCCCGTGGCCGTCATCATCCCGTGCTACAACGACGGGGCCACGGTTCTGGCTGCGGTCGAATCCGCCCGCAGCCAGAACCCGGCCGAACTGATTGTCGTCAACGACGGATCGACCACTCCGGAAACCCTGGCCCGGCTGGACGACCTCCGGGGCCGTGGGGTGACCGTGGTGGATCGGCCCAATGGAGGCCTCGCGGCGGCGCGGATGTCGGGGGTGGCCGCGTCGACCAGCCCGTACCTGGTCCCCCTCGACGCTGACGATGAGCTCGTCCCCGGCGCCATCGACGCCCTACTGGCGGCGGCCACGGCCCAGCCGGAGGTGGCCGTCGTCTACGGCGACCTGGAACTGTTCGGGTCGATGACCGGCCGGCGGCGCGGGGGGGTCTGGGACCCCTGGGCGATCTGCTACGTGAACCGGATCCCGGGTGGGGGAGCCCTGATCCGGCGCCGCGATCTCTTGGCGGCCGGCGGTTGGGTGCTGGACCAGGGCTATGAGGACTGGGACCTGTGGATGGGTCTGCTGGAGCGGGGAGCCGGTGCCGTCCACCTCGACCGGGTCACGTACCGGTACCGGCAGGGCGAGGGCCGCATGCTGGTCGGCTGCCGTGGGCGTCACGAGGAGCTCGCCGACCGGCTGCGACGGCGCCACCCGGATCTCTACCGGCGCCGCGGTGAGCACTGGCGGCGGTCCACGGCCCCCCTGCCGGCGCGGCTCCTGCTGCCGGTGATCGAACGGTTGCCGATCGGGGTCACCACCCGACACCGGCTGGCGGTGGCCGCCTACGATCCCGCGGCGGCCCTGGATGCCCGGCGGGGCCGCCGCGGTGTCCCGACCCGGACGGTCCGGCACGACGAACCCGTCGAGGCCGGCCGTGTCCGCTGAGGTCGACACCCACAGCGGTGCCCGGCCGGAGCCGGTGGATCGGCACGGGTCGGGCACGGCGGGTGCCCGGCCCGTGCGGCGGGACGCCGGATCGGTCGGATCCCTCGTCCGGGCCGCGGCGGCGACCTTCGCCACCCAGATCGGGGTGGGGATCGTCGCCCTGGCCCACATCGTCGTCGTGGCCCGGGCGCTGGGCCCGGCCGGCCGGGGGGAACTGGTGTTCCTCACCACCACCGCCGGCCTGGCCGGGTTCGTCGCCACCCTCAGCGCCCACGAGGGCCTGGCCAACCAGGCCGGGGCCGATCCGGCACGGCGAGGGGTGCTGGTGGCCAACGCCGCCGGACTGGCCCTCGTGTTGGGTGGCCTCGGCGGGCTGGCCCTGTTCACCTTGCTCGGCCCCCTGCAGCTGTTCGCCATCGTCGGCGATCAGGCCGCGGCGGCAGCGGCGGCCGCCGCGGTGCCCGGCGTCGTCGCCTTCTCCTACCTCACCTACCTGACCCGGGCCGACCACGCCTTCGGGGTGGCCAACCGGGCCCTGCTGGCCGTGTCGGTCTCCCTGTTCGCCGGCGACACCGCCCTGGCCGTCGTCGGTGAACTGACGGTCCGGCGGGCGGTGACCATCTGGGCCCTGTCCTATCCGGTGGGCTGCGCGCCCCTGGTCCGGCATCTGCTCCGGAGCCACGGGATCCGCCGACCCGATCTGGGCCTGGCCGGGGCCTCGGTGCGGTTCGGCCTCAAGGCCCACGGGGCCGGACTGCTCAACACCGGCTCGTACCGGATGGACACCTGGCTGCTCGGCGCCCTGGCGGGCGCCGGCCCGCTCGGGATCTACAGTGTGGCCGTCGCCTGGTTCGAGACCCTGTTCCTGCTGCCGACCGCCTACGCCGCGGTGGCCCGACCCGGCATCGTCGAGGCCGACCTCGACGAGGTGGGGGAGCGGACCGAATCGGCGTTCCGCCTCGCCCTCATCGGGGTCATCGCGGCCGGTGTCGGGCTGGCCCTGCTCGCGCCGGTGGTGTGCGGGCGGCTGTTCGGGCCCGACTACGCCGCGGCGGCCACCGAGCTCCGGTTGCTGGTGCCGGGAGCCATGGGGATCGCCGCGGTGAAGGTGCTCGGTGGGGCCCTCACCGCCCGGGGCCGGCCGGTGCTGGAGACGCTGGGCGTGGCCGCCGGGTTCGCCGTCGGCGCCGTCGCCTACCTGGTGCTCATCCCCCGGTTCGCCGCTGAGGGGGCCGCGGTGGCCACCTCGTTGAGCTATCTGACCGGTGGTGCCGCCACTGCGGTGGTGTTCGTCCGGGCCGTGGGGAACGGGTTCTCTGCCCTCATCCCCACCCGTGGCGATCTGACTGCGCTGTCCCGCCTGATCCGCCGGTCGTAGCGGCCCGACCCGGCGCTCCGGCGGCCGCCAGGCGGCCCACCAGCAGCGCCCCACACACCGCGCCGAGGACGTTCAGGACGAGGTCGTCCACGTCGGCCACCCGGCCCCGGGGCACCACCCATTGGGCCAGCTCGACGGCGCCCGACACCACCAAACCGGCCACGAACGCCGCCCACACCCCCGAGCGTGGCACCCGACCTGGTGCGTCCCGACGATTGGCGGTCACCGCCGCCAGGGCGCCCAGCGGGACGAACAACAGCACGTTGCCGACCGCGTTGGCCAGCGTGAATCCGAGCCGGTCCGGATCGATCAGGTTCACCATCGGGATCAGATTGGTGAACCGGCGGGACTCCGGGTATTCGGGCCACAGGGTGATCACCGCGATCGCCGCCACGATAAGACCGATCGCTCCCCGGAGCCAGGCGGACCTCGACGGGGCCGCCCCGCGCCGGTTGGACGGATCGGCCTCACCCGCCGTGCCGTTGCCGATGTCCCGGTGGGGTCCCACCCCTCCCATTCTGCTCCATCGCCGCCCGATCGAGGTGGTGGCCGGTCCGGTCGGGGGTCGCAACCGGGTGGGGACCGTGCCGGCGGGTGGATCCGGCGGCACCGGGCCGTCCATACTACATGGGGGACGTTACCGCGACGCGGTCGTGCCCGATCCGGGGATCAAGGGGCACCCGGTGGTTCCGAACGAGATAAGGGGGAACGTGATGTCGTTGCTGTCGCCGTACCGGGTGCTCGACCTGACCGATGAACGGGGCCAGCTGGCTGGGCAGGTCCTGGCCGACCTCGGCGCCGAGGTGATCCTGGTCGAACCACCGGGCGGGTCCCGTTCCCGCCGCCTGGGGCCGTTCGTCGACGGACACGACGATCCCGAGTTCTCCCTCCGGTTCTGGGCCTACAACCGGGGCAAGCGGAGCGTGGTGATCGACCTCGACACCCCCGAGGGTCAGGAACAGGTGCGCACCCTGGCCGCCACCGCCGACGCCGTGATCGAGTCGGATAGGCCAGGGGTGATGGCGGCCCGCGGCCTCGGCCACGACGACCTGTCGGCCATCAACCCCGGCCTGGTGTACGCCTCGGTGTCACCCTTCGGCCAGACCGGGCCCCGATCCCTGTGGGCGGCCACCGACCTCGGCGTGGCCGCGGCCGGCATGCACATGATCCTGATGGGCGACGAGGACCGGGCCCCGCTGCGGATGCCGTTCGACCAGGCCTTCCAGCACGCCGCCCTCGACGCCGCCGTCGGGGTGCTGTTGGCCCTGCAACACCGCGGGGTCACGGGCCGGGGCCAGCAGGTCGATGTGTCGGCCCAGCAGTCCATCACCCAGGCCACCCAGTCGACGTCGATGTGCGCCCTCTACAACAGCCCGCTGGCCGAACGGTCCAGCGGCGGGATCAAGATGGGACCGTTCACCATCCGGCTTCGGTCGCCGGCCTCCGACGGCTACGTGTCGGCCCTGATGCTGTTCGGAGAGGCGATCGGTCCGTTCGGGGCCCGCCTGTTCGAATGGATCGACGCCGAGGGCATGGCCGAACCTGGAGACCTCGAGATCGACTGGATCGACTTCGTCGACGGGGTCATGACCGGCCGGATCCCTCTCGACGAGTACGACCGGATCCAGGACGTCGCCGAACGGTTCATGGCCACCAAGACCAAGGACGAGCTCCTCCAGGAATCCCTGGAGCGGCGGTTGCTGATCGTGCCGGTCAGCACCATGGCCGACCTGGCCGGCTCCGAGCAGCTCATCGACCGGGCCTTCTGGACCGGTCTGGAGGTGCCGGGGGTCGACCACAAGGTGCGGTTCCCCGGACGGTTCGCCCGGTTGACCGCCACCCCGCTCGACACCGATCGCCTCCCGCCCCGGCTGGGGGCCGACACCGACACCGTCGTCACCGAGGCCGCCCCCAGGACGGTCGACGACCTCACCGTGCCGGCCCGGGTCGCCCGGGCGGCCACCGCGGCCGCCCCGGCCGGTGACGAACCGCCCGGAGCCCTGGCCGGTCTCAAGGTGCTCGACCTGATGTGGGTCATGGCCGGGCCCGCCGCCACCCGGGTGTTGGCCGACCACGGGGCCACGGTGGTACGGGTCGAGTCGGCGACCAAGGTGGAGACGGCCCGCACCATCCAGCCGTTCCTCAACGACGAGGGCGGCGCCGAGAACAGCGGCCTCTACCAGAACATGAACGCCGGCAAGCTCGGCCTGAGCCTCGACCTCACCAAGCCCGAAGCCCGTGACGTCGTGCTCGACCTGGTCCGGTGGGCCGACGTGGTGTGCGAATCGTTCTCGCCCCGGGCCATGAAGGCCTGGGGTCTCAGCTACGACGATCTCCGTGAGGTCAAGCCGGACCTCATCATGACCAGCTCCTGCCTGTTCGGGCAGTCCGGGCCCCTGTCGTCGCTGGCCGGCTACGGGACGATGGGTGCCGCGGTGGGCGGGTTCTACGCCGTCACCGGCTGGCCGGACCGGCCCCCGGCCGGTTGTTTCGGGGCGTACACCGACTATGTCGCCCCCCGCTACCTGGCCGCCGCCATCCTGGCCGCCGTCGATCATCGTGATCGGACCGGGGAGGGCCAGTACATCGACCTGTCCCAGTCCGAGGCGTCGATCGGGCTCCTCGGCCCGGCCTTCCTCGACTACGAGATCAACGGGCGGGACTTCGTGCCCATGGGCAACCGTGACCCGGTGATGGCTCCCCACGGGGCGTTCCCAACCGCGGGCGATGACCAGTGGATCACCATCGTCTGCGAGACCGACGCCCAGTGGCGGACCCTGTGCCAGGCCGCCGGCTTCCCCGCCGACTGGGCCGACCTCGACCGGACCGGCCGCAAGGCTCGGGAGGACGAGATCGAGGCCGCGATCGGGGCCTGGACGGCCGAGCAGAAGGGCACCGCCCTCGAGGCCGATCTGCAGCAGCGGGGGGTGGCGGCCAACCGGGTGCTGCGCTCCGACGAGCTGGCCGCCGATCCCCACATTCAGTTCCGCGGCCACTTCGTCGAGGTGCCACACGAGCAGCACGGGACGGTCTGGGTGGAGTCGGCCCGCACCGGCCGGGTGGCCACCCCGGCCCGGACGACCCGGGGTGGCCCGACCCTGGGGGAGGACACCTTCCAGGTCCTCACCGAGATCCTCGGCTACGACGGCGACCAGATCGCCGAGCTGACCGTGGCCGAAGCGCTCGAGTAGGCGGCCAACCGTCTCGAATCGGGGGCACCGCACACGGCTCTGGGAGGGCCGTGTGAGGACCCTCACCCCGGGCCCGGCGAATGGGGAGATCCGGCTGTAGCACTTGGTCACACCGATGGAACACGGCGGTAACCGGCGTCGACGAGTGTCGTTGGCATGCAGCAACAGGACGACCGGAACGTCGTGGTCATCGGGAACGGCATGGTGGGCCAGCGCTTCGTGGAGCGCCTCGTCGCCGCCGACCCCGACGCCGGGATCGGGGTCACGGTCATCGGCGAGGAGAGCCGCCCGGCCTACGACCGGGTGGCCCTGTCGTCATGGTTCGACGGCCGCACCGAGGACGATCTGAGCCTGGTCGACGGTGCGTTCCTGACCGGGGGGCGGGTCGACTACCGCCTCGGCTGCCGGGCCACCACCATCGACGCCGACCGGCGCACCGTCGAATTCGACGACGGCTCCACCCTCGCCTACGACGACCTGGTTCTGGCCACGGGCTCCTACCCGTTCGTCCCCCCGATCCCCGGCCACGACCTCGCCGGGTGCTTCGTGTACCGGACCCTCGACGACCTGGCCGCCATCGACGCCTGGGCCCGGCGTGACCATTGCCGCCGCGGCATCGTGGTCGGGGGCGGCCTCCTTGGTCTCGAAGCGGCCAACGCCCTCCGGTTGCTGGGCCTCGATACCACCGTGGTGGAGATGGCCCCGTACCCGATGCCCCAGCAGCTCGGCGCGGGCGGCGGCCGGATGCTGGCCCGTTCGATCACCGATCTCGGGGTGGACCTGCGGTGCGGGGTCACCTCGGATCGGTTCGACGCCGACGCCGCGGGGCAGGTCGCCGGCCTGACCCTGGCCGACGGCACCGTCCTCCCGGCCGAGATCGTGGTGTTCTCGGCCGGGATCCGGCCCCGGGACGAGCTGGGGCGCCTGGTCGGCGCCGAGCTCGGCCCGCGGGGCGGGGTGGTGGTCGACGACCGGCTCGCCACCACGGTGCCCCATGTGTGGGCCATCGGCGAGGTGGCCTGTCACCGCGACCGGGTCTACGGTCTCGTCGCTCCCGGCTACGAGATGGCCGAGCTCCTCGCCGCCACCCTGGCCGGCCCCGGCCGGTCCTGCCCCGACGACCCGGTCGCCGGGTACGAGGGCAGCGATCTGTCCACCAAGCTCAAGCTGATGGGGGTCGACGTGGCCGTGTTCGGCCGCAGCGGTGACAGCACGGCGGACGACCCGGTGGACGAGATCGTCTACGACAACCCCCTCGGCCGGGTCCACCGCCGTCTCGTCCTCGACCCCGACACCGGCCGCCTCCTCGGCGGCGCCCTGGTGGGCGACATCTCCGGCTACGAACTGTTGCGGGCCATCACCCTCGGCCAGGCCACCCAACCCGACGACCTGGCCGCCCACGTCCTACCCACCGACGTCCGACCCCCCGACGGTGGTGAGCTGCCCGACAGTGTCCCGGTGTGCTCGTGCAACGCGGTCACCGCCGGGCGGCTGCGGGGGGCGGTCGCCGACGGGGCCCACACCCTCGCTGAGCTGAAGTCCTGCACCGACGCCGGCACCAGTTGCGGTGGCTGCGTACCGGCCCTGAACACCCTGCTGCGCACCGAGCTGTCGCGGGCCGGGGTCGAGGTGTCCAACGCCCTGTGTGAACACTTCGAGCTGTCCCGCCAGGAACTGTTCGACCTCATCCGCTTCCACCGATACTCGACCTGGCGGGAGGTGGTGGACGCGCACGGTCAGGGCCGGGGATGCGAGATCTGCCGGCCGACGGTGGCGTCGATCCTGGCCTCGCTGGCCAACGGTTACGTGCTCGACGGCGACCAGGGGGCCCTGCAGGACACCAACGACCATCACCTGGCCAACATGCAGCGCAACGGCACCTACTCGGTGGTGCCACGGGTACCGGGCGGCGAGATCACCCCCGACCAGCTCATCGCACTCGGTCGGATCGCCAAGGACTTCGACCTCTACACCAAGATCACCGGCGGCCAACGCATCGACTTGTTCGGTGCCCGCCTGGGTGATCTGCCCGCCATCTGGGCCCGGGTCATCGAGGCCGGCATGGAGTCCGGTCATGCGTACGGCAAGGCCCTGCGCACGGTGAAATCCTGTGTCGGCTCCACCTGGTGCCGGTACGGGGTACAGGATTCGGTCGACATGGCCATCCGCCTGGAGCTCCGCTACCGGGGCCTGCGGGCCCCCCACAAGATCAAGATGGGGGTGTCGGGCTGTACCCGGGAGTGCGCCGAGGCCCAGAGCAAGGACGTCGGCGACATCGCCACCGAGAACGGCTGGAACCTCTACATCGCCGGCAACGGTGGCCGAAGCCCCCGCCACGCCGAACTGCTGGCGTCCGATCTCGACGACGACCAGCTCATCCGGGCCATCGACCGGCTGCTGATGTTCTACATCCGCACCGCGGATCGGTTGCAGCGGACCTCGATGTGGTTCGAAGGCCTCGACGGCGGTCTCGACCATGTCCGCGACGTCATCTTCGACGACGTGCTCGGCATCGCCGACGAGCTCGACGCCGACATGGCCCGCCATGTGGAGACCTATGAGTGTGAGTGGACGGCCACCCTGGCCGACCCCGATCGGCTGGCCCACTTCGTCGAGTTCGTCAACGCCCCTGACGCCGAGTCGCCCAGCCAGTGGGTCCGGCTCCGGGGCCAGCGGGTCCCGGCCCCGTCCCGGCCTGACCCGTCCATCGACCCGGGCGGCCCCGCCGACCGATCCGAACCGTCCGAACGAACCGGCAAGCTCCGGCTTGTCACCGACTGAAGGGAACGCCTGCCATGGCTCTCGACACCGCCATCGACGACCTGACCGCCGTGACGGCCGGTCCTGCCCCGTGGGCCCGATGGGTCCCGATCGCCCCCCTCGACCGGATCCCGGTGGAGCGCGGCGTCGCCGCCCTGGTCGACGACCATCCCGTGGCCGTGTTCCGGCTCGCCGACGGGGCCCTGGCCGCGATCGACCACATCGACCCGTTCACCGGGGTCCCGGTGCTCGCCCGCGGCCTCATCGGATCGGTCGGCGACCAGGCCGTGGTGGCCTCCCCCCTCCACAAGCAGCGTTTCGACCTCCACACCGGCCGGTGCCTGGACGAACCGTCGGTGACGGTGCGGACCTGGGCCGTCGAGGCCCGCGACGGGATGGTCATGGTCGCCGCCGGGGGGAGCTGAGGTTCGGGGACGAGGACTTCACGGGCCGGAAACAACGACGAAACGTCACGCCGGAAGGATGGCGGTATGAATCGCCGCCCCCTTGCCGGCTACACCATCGGCGTCACCGCCGACCGACGTTCCGAGGAGCAGATCAAGCTGCTGTCGGGGCGGGGCGCCGCCTGCCTGCACGGACCGGTCATCAAGACCCACCCGGTCGACGCCGCGGACGCCCTCCGTGATGTCACCGAACGCCTGGGGCACGAACCTCCCGCCATGGTGGTGCTCACCACCGGTGTCGGGGTGCGGGGCTGGCTCGAGGCCGCCGCCGCGTTCCACCTTGACGCCGAGCTCGACACGGTGCTCGACGGCGCCGAACTGCTGGCCCGGGGACCGAAAGCCACCGGCGCCCTGGTGGCGGCGGGTCACGAGGTGACCTGGACGACCCCCCGGGCCCGGTACGACGACGTGATCGAGCTGCTCTCGGACCGGGGGGTGGCCGGGGCCCGGGTTGCCGTCCAGCAGGACGGGGCCGGTGCCCTCGACCTGTGCCGCCGGATCGAAGCCCTCGGCGCCAAGGTCACCCGGGTGCCGGTGTACCGCTGGTCCCTGCCCGACGACATGACGGCGGCCGAAGCGCTGGTGCGGGCCGTCGTCGACGGTCGGGTCCACGGGATCACCTTCACCGCCCGGCCCGCGGTCGAGAATTTCCTCGAGATCGCGACCATGATCGATCTCGGCGACCAGGTGGCCGAGGGGTTCCGGACCGATGTGGCCGTGTTCTGCGTCGGCCCGGTGTGCGCCGGCGGCCTGATCGACGCCGGGTTCGACCCGCCCCACGTGCCCGAACGTCACCGGCTCGGGGCCATGGTCCAGCAGATCTCCAGCTATTTCGCCGCGTCGGGCCGTGAATGCACCCTGGCCGGTCGTCCGGTCCGGATCCAGGGCAATGTGGCCGTCATCGGGGACGAGTCGGTGACCCTGTCGGAACGGGAGCAGGCCGTCCTCGACGTGCTGCTGGAACGGCCCGGCGTGGTGTTCTCCAAGGCCGAGCTGTTGCAGCGGGTGTGGCACGGCAGCGAAACCGACCGGCACCTCGTCGAGGTGACCGTGGCCCGGCTCCGCCGACGGCTCGGCCCGGCCGCCGACGGTATCGAGACGGTGGTCCGCCGGGGCTACCGCGCCGCCCCGTGAACGTCGGCTCACACGCCCGGCCGTCCACCTGTGCGCTCCCTGTCAGCGGACCGCGGCGCCCGGTGCGCCGACGTGCACGAGGCGGTAACCGGCACGAACCAGTGCGGCAACACCGGTCGGGTTGAGTCCCTATCCATGGCAGAGACATCGGTGACCCCCCATCCCGACCCGACGTCCGGCACCGCGGCCGGCCGGCCCCCCGATCGCGCCACGGACCGCGTCCGGGGGCTCTGGTCGTTCCACGGCAAGTACCGGGTGCTGCACCTCACCTGGTTCGCCTTCTTCCTGACCTTCGTGGTGTGGTTCAACTACGCGCCGTTCGCCAACACCATCGCCGAGCAGCTCGGCCTGACCGACGCCCAGCAGAAGATCATCGGGTTGAGCAATGTGGCCCTCACCGTCCCGGCCCGGATCTTCATCGGCATGGCCCTCGACCGCTGGGGTCCCCGCCGAGTGTTCTCGGTGATCCTGCTGTTCGCCGTGGTGCCCAACACCGTGTTCGCCTTCTCCTCGTCGTTCACCACCCTGGTGCTCAGCCGCCTGGCCCTCTCGGTGGTCGGCGCCGGGTTCGTGGTCGGCATCCGGATGGTGTCGGAGTGGTTCCCGCCCAGTGAGGTGGGCACGGCCGAGGGGGTGTACGGGGGCTGGGGTAACTTCGGTTCGGCCGCAGCCGCGTTCACCCTCCCCGTGCTGGCCGCCAGCGTCATCGGCGGCGAGAACGGCTGGCGCTACGCCATCTTCCTTACCGGGCTGCTGGCCGCCGCCTACGGCCTGTTCTACGTCCGGGCCGTGACCGACACCCCGGAGGGTCGCACCTACCGGCGACCCCTGCGCCAGGGTGCCCTCGAGGTCACCAACCGTCCGGCCGTGTTCGGTCTGGCCGCGTTGACGGTGCCCATCAACGCCGTCCTCGGGTTGATCGCCTGGCGGGTGTGGCGGGCCGAGGTGATCTCCACCCCGGTCCTGATTGGGGTCCTGGCCGCCATCGTCGCCCTGCTGGTGGTCCAGGAACTGTCGGTGTTCCGGGTCAACCGGCCCGCCCTGGCCGACGCCTACCCCGAGAGCGACCAGTACCCGTTCCGCTCGGTGGCGGTGCTGTGCCTGGCCTACTTCGCCACCTTCGGTTCCGAGCTGGCGGTGGTGTCGATGCTGCCTGCCTTCTTCGCCGACACCTGGTCGCTGGGGCCCACCGCGGCCGGACTCGCCGCATCGGCGTTCGCCTTCATGAACCTGGCCGCCCGGCCCGCCGGTGGGGTCATGTCCGACCTGCTCGGTTCCCGCAAGCGGACCCTCTCGGTGCTCATGGTCGGCCTGCTGGTCGGCTACGTGCTGCTGTCCACGGTGGGTGCGGCGTGGCCGTGGGCGCTCGCCGTCGCCGCCTGCATGTTCTGCTCGTTCTTCGTCCAATCGGCCGAGGGTGCGGTGTACGCCATCGTCCCGCTGGTCAAGAAGCGGGTCAGCGGTCAGATCGCCGGGATGGCCGGGGCGTGCGGCAATGTGGGCGCCGTCACCTTCCTCACCATCGGGTTGTTCGTCAGCAACCGGGCGTTCTTCCTGACCATCGCGGCCACCGCCCTGGTCGCCCTGGTGGCCAGCCTCTTCCTGGTCGAACCGGCCGACGGGTTCTCCACCGAACTCGCCGACGACGAGGGCGACCTGCTCACCGTGACCGGCAACGCTGGCGGTGGGAGCCGTGAGGCCGGGATCGGCATGCCGGTCCCCACCGGCATGCCGATGCCCGTGGCCCCGGGGCCCGACCCGGCCCTCGGGGCGGTCACCGTGGCCCGGGTGGACCGGTGAGGCCCG
>JBKDZN010000180.1:0-6726 GCA_047971245.1 Acidimicrobiales bacterium | reverse complement strand
TGACAAGGGCGATGGTGACCCCCGTCCGGCCGAACAGGGACCCGATCGCCATGATGATGCCGGCCATAGCGGCCAGCAGGACCGCAGTTTTCAGCCCGTTCTTCACCGGTACACCCTCATGGGGTTCGTCACTCCTGGTCGCTCTCCTGACTGGCTCGTTCGGCGATCTCGGCCACGACCCCGGGGTCGGCCAGGGTGGTGGTGTCGCCCAACGCACGGCCGTCGGCGACATCGCGCAACAGCCGCCTCATGATTTTACCGGACCGGGTCTTCGGCAGGTCGGGGACGATGACGACCGTCTTGGGGCGTGCGATCTTGCCCAGCTTGTCACCGACATGGGTGCGGATCTCCTCCCCGAGCGCTTCCGACGGCTCGTTGCCGGAACGCAGGATGACGTAGCCGATGATGGCCTGCCCGGTGAGCTCGTCGGAACCGCCGACCACGGCCGCTTCGGCCACGGCCGGGTGGTCGACCAGCGCCGATTCGACCTCGGTGGTGGAGATCCGGTGACCGGACACGTTCATGACGTCGTCGACCCGACCCAGCAGCCACAGGTAGCCGTCCTCGTCCAGCTTGGCCCCGTCACCGGCGAAGTAGCGGTCGGAGAAGCGGGACCAGTAGGTCTCGCGGTACCGGTCCGGGTCACCCCAGATCCCCCGCAGCATGGCCGGCCACGGGCGGGTGATGGTGAGGTAGCCCCCACCGACCGGCACCGGTTTGCCGTCGTCGTCGACCAGTTCGGTGAAGACGCCGGGGATCGGGGTGCAGGCCGAGCCGGGCTTGGTGGTGGTGACCCCGGGGAGGGGGGTGATCATGTGACCGCCGGTCTCGGTCTGCCACCAGGTGTCGACGATGGGGGCGGTTCCTCCACCGATGTTGTCGTGGTACCACATCCAGGCCTCGGGGTTGATCGGCTCCCCCACGGTGCCGAGCACCCGCAGCGACGACAGGTCGTGACTGGCCGGCTCCGCGGTGCCCCACTTCATGAACATCCGGATGGCGGTCGGTGCCGTGTAGAGCTGGGTGACCCCGTAGCGTTCCACGATGTCCCACAGCCGGTCCTTGCCGGGGGTGTCGGGGGTGCCTTCGTACATCACGGAGGTGCAGCCGTTGGTGAGCGGTCCGTACACGATGTAGGAGTGGCCGGTGACCCAACCGATGTCGGCGGCGCACCAGTAGATGTCGGTCTCCGGTTTGAGGTCGAACACCGTGGCGTGGGTGAAGGCCACCTGGGCCAGGTACCCGCCGGTGGTGTGCATGATCCCTTTGGGTTTGGCCGTCGTGCCGGAGGTGTAGAGCAGGTAGAGGAGCTGTTCGGCCTGCATCGGCTCGGCCGGGCAGTCGGCGGAGGCGTCGTCCATCACCCGGTGCCACCAGAGGTCACGCCCTTCGGTCATGTCGGGGGCGAGATCGCAGCGGTTGACCACGATGACGTGCTCAACCGATGGTGCCCCGGAGGCCAGTGCCGCGTCGACGGTGGGCTTGAGGGGGGACGGCTCGCCCCGGCGGTAGCCACCGTCGGCGGTGATGATCACCTTGGCCTCGGCGTCCTCGCACCGGTCGACGATGGCGTCGGCCGAGAAACCGCCGAAGATGACCGAATGGGCCACCCCGATGCGGGCGCAGGCCAGCATGGCCACCGGCAGCTCGGGGATCATGGGCATGTAGATCGCGGCCCGGTCACCCTTGACGAGGCCGAGGCCCTTGAGCACGTTGGCGAACCGTTTGACCTCGTCGAGGAGATCGTCGTAGGTGATGGTCCTCCGGTCGCCGGGCTCCCCCTCCCAGTAGTAGGCGACCTTGTCGCCCCGGCCGGCCTCGACGTGCCGGTCGAGGCAGTTGTAGCTGGCGTTGAGGGTCCCGTCGGCGAACCAGCGGGCATCGGGCAGGTTCCAGTCGAGGACGGTGCTGAAGTCCTTGTCCCAGGTGAGGTAGTCGCGGGCCTGCCGGGCCCAGAACGCCTCGTAGTCGGCGTCGGCCTCGTCGAACAATGACCGATCGGACACATTGGCCTGCGCCACGAAGTCGGGGGCCGGAGGGAACGTCCGGTCTTCCACCTCGAAGACGCCAATCGCTTCCGACATGTTGCTGCTCCCCTGAGTCGACGATGCGGGGTCGAGCCTAGTGCTCTTCCCCCCGGCGGCACGAGGCCGGGATCGGGCGCGGGCCGCGGGCCGGCGGGGCCGGGCCGGGGCTACGGCAGATCGAACCGGGCCCGGAGACCGGCGATCAGGGTGGTGAGCGACTCCTCGAAGGCCAGCTCGGCGGTCATGTGGGGCCGTTCGGCCACGAAGACCTCGATCTCGGGAGTGAGGTCGGCCGGGTCGATCGGGGGCGGGTCGGTGGATCCGGGGGCGAGGGCACCCTGGAACGACGCGGCGTGGCCGAGCACGAACGACACCGCCAGATGGAATACGGTCATGGCGTCGGAGGGGCTGAGCCCGAGGGCGAGGAAGCGGTCGTAGGCCCAGGCCAGGATGGTCAGAGAGGTGGCGCTCTTCCCGGTCCGGTTGGCGAACAGTTCCACCGATGCCCGGTGGTTGAGCAGCACCTCGCAGTAGGCCCGCAGGCTGGCCCGGACGAGCTGCTCCCAGTCGTCCTCGGGGATGTCGGCCGGGAGGCTGATCTCGGAGTAGAGCAGGTCGAGCATGGCATCGAGCAGGTCGGACTTCGAGTCGACGTAGTGGTAGAGCGACATGGCCTCCACCCCCAACTCGGCGCCGAGCTTCCGCATCGACAGGCCTTCGAGGCCGTGCTCATCGGTGATGGCGAGGGCACGCTCCGCGATCACCCGGCGGGACAGGGCCACCCGGGCCGGGCGTGTGGGTTCGGTGCGAGGGGCACCCTGCGACCCGTCCCGGGGTGCGGTCGTTTCCTCGTTGTGGGGCCCTGCCGGCATCATGGACAACCTATCGGCGCGTCGGCCGCTCGGATCCGATCGTCGCTCAGCCATTCCAACACCAGCCACCCGCCGAGTCCCTCCGGGTCGAGCAGGGCTCCGGCCTCGGCCACCCGGCTGCGCATCGCCATGGCCTCGAGGTCGGGTCGGGCGGCCCGAGCCGCCCAGACCCGCCGTCCCTCGGCCACCAGCTCGTCGATCCCCCACCGCTGCAGGGCTTCGGCCTGGGTGGCCGTCCGGGTCGGGACCGGCAGCTGGTCGACCGCGAGATCGGTGGTGATGTCGCAGGAGCCGGGCGGGACGAACGGATCGTGGCCCCGCCGGTGATCCCGGTAGGTCCGCAGCCAGCCTCCCCGGACCCCCAGTTCCGCGGTGGTGTCGGCACCGTAGTCGACCACGAGTACCACGGCCGCGCCCCGCTCGACGGTGGCGGCCACCCAGGTCCGGGCGGCGTCGAGCAGGGGAACGGCCCGGCCCTCGGGCACCTGGCCGCTCGGGACACCGAGCGCGCCGAGCGGATCGGGATCCTCGGCCCCGGCCGCGGTCCACACCGGTCGGGGGCGATCGTCGGCCTCGGCCACGTACAGTTCGGCCCACCCGTCGCCGTCTCGTCGCACGATCCGGAACGGGAGGTTGTCGAGCAGCTCGTTGGCCACCACCACGGCGCCGGTCAGGTCGTCGGGGAGGGCGGGGACCCGCTCCGCGTTTCGGCGGGCATCGGCCGCGGACCCCGCCGGGCCGGACCCGCCGGGCCGGGGACCGTCCGGGGCGGGGTCGACGGCGACCACCCGGATCGCGGCCGCGGCCGGGCCCCGGTGGCGGGCGAGGGCGTCGGCCAAGGTCCCGGGCCCGGAACCGACGTCGTAGACGGTGAGCTCCTCTGGTTGCCCGAGGGCGGCCCACCAGCCGTCGACCGCCCGGCCGAGGACGGCGGCGTAGAGGGGCCCGACCTCGGGACTGGTGATGAAGTCCCGTCGCCGACCCGCACCCCGGCCCCGGGCGTAGAAGCCCGCGCTCGGGTGGTACAGGCACCGTTCGACGTAGGTGTCGAACCGCTCCAACGCAACGGTCAACGGATCACCATCCGTGGGTCAGGGCGGCCCCAGACCCACGTCCGGGGTCAGGGGGTCGCGGCGGCGGCCAGGTTGGCGAAGTCGGTCAGGTCGGGGGCGATGCCGGTGACCCCGGTGGCCAGGGTGACCACCACGGTGCTGGCCAGGGCGGCCATCAGCGGGGTCGGGAGGGACAGTGGCCGGGTGTCGGTCCCCTCGGGGGCCGGCATGCACCACATCTGCTTGGCCACGTTCAGGTAGTAGAAGGCGGCCACCACCGAGTTCACGGCCAGCACCACGGCGAGCACGGTGCCCGACGTCGAGCCCCCTTCCACCAGGGCGCTGAAGACCTGCCACTTGGCCAGCCAGCCACCGGCCGGCGGCACACCGGCCAGGGAGAACAGGAACACCGTCATGACCACGGTGAGTCCGGGGGCGTAGGTGAACAGGCCGGCGAAGGAGTCGATCTCGCCGGAGCGGGTGCGGCGGGCGGCGGCCAGGACCACGGCGAAGGCACCGAGGTTCATCGCCGCGTAGATGATGAGGTAGGTGACGATCGACGACCGGGCCGACTCCGGCGTGGATCCGTAGACCGCCAACGGCGCCATCATGTAGCCGGCCTGGGCCACCCCGGAGTAGGCCAGCATTCGGACGATGTTGGTCTGGCGGAGGGCGATCAGGTTCCCGACCGTCATGGTCAGGGCCGACAGGACCCACATGAGCGGTTGGACCAGATCGGACTGGTCGGGGAAGGCGACCAGGATCAGGGTGACCATGGCCACGAACCCGGCCGTCTTGGAGGCAACGGCCAGGAAGGCGGTGAGCGGGGTGGGCGCCCCCTCGTAGGTGTCGGGAGCCCAGGTGTGGAACGGGACCGCCGACACCTTGAAGGCGAAGCCGATCAGGGTGAAGATCACGCCCAGCACGACCACCGGGGTGAGACCGGTCTCGTCGAGCGCCGCGGCGATGACCTGGAGCCGGGTGTCGCCGGTGAGGCCGTAGATCAGCGACATGCCGTAGAGCATGATCCCCGAGGCGAACACCCCCATCAGCATGTACTTCAGGCCGGCTTCGTTGGAGCGGAGGTCACGCTTGCGCCAGGCGGCCAGCAGGTAGGCGGGGATCGACAGGAGCTCGAGGGCGACGAAGATGGAGATGAGGTCGCGGGCCGAAGCCATGACCACCATGCCCAGGACCGACGCCGAGATGAGCTGGTAGAACTCCGAGTCGTAGTAGTCGCCCTCGGCCATGTAGTTGGTGGACAGCAGGACCACCACGTATCCGGAGAGCAGGAACAGGCCCTTCAGGACGAGGGCGTAGTGATCGACCACATAGGCGCCGATCCCGTCGCCGGCGGCGTGCCCGGCCGCGTCCAGCAGGGGGGCGCCGTCGGGGCCGATGATCTTGCCCTGGAACAGGACACGGGGCAGGTCGCCCGCATCCCACAGGGTCAGGATCGGCACCATGGCCAGCAGGAAACCGATCCCGGTCAGGGCGGGCATGTAGCGCCGGGTCTTCTCCAGACCGACGACGTCGATGAGGGTGACCAGCGCCCCCCACGCCAACAGGACCAGCTCGGGGGCGACCGCGTGCCAGTCGATGCTGGGGCGGGCGAACACCGACGAGGTGTCCTCAACCACCTGGGTGATCAGGGCGAGCATGGCGTCAGCTCCCTGCCTCGGCGGCGACGACGGCGTCGGCCACCGCGCTCGCCGGGCCGTTGGTCACGTCGAAGATCAGGCTGGGCACGAAGCCGAGGATGATGATGAGCAGCACCATCGGGACCCAGGCGATCCACTCGGTGGGCACCGTGTCGACGATCTCGGGATCGTCGGCGAACTCCTCCGACGGGGTCCCGAAGGCGGTGCGCTGCAGCAGCCACAGGAGGTAGCCGGCAGCCAGGACCGTGCCGATGGCGGCCACCACCATGTAGGCCCGGAACAGGCCGACGGAGAGGCCCGGGGCCGGGTTGTAGGCGGCCAGGATGGCGGGGAACTCACCCCAGAACCCGGCCAGGCCGGGGAGCCCGAGCGAGGCCATGGTGACCAGGCCGAGCAGCCAACCCATGTGGGGGGCCTGCACCAGCAGGCCGCCCAGCCGTTCGATCTCGAGGGTGTGGGAGCGCTCCTTCACCGAACCGGCGATGAAGAACAACATCCCGGTGATGAGACCGTGGGCCACCATCCCGAAGATGGCGGCGTTGATCCCGAAGTCGGTGAGGGTGGCGATGCCGAGCATCACATAGCCCATGTGGGCCACTGACGAGAAGGCGATCAGGCGCTTCATGTCGGTCTGGGCCAGGCAGCCGAGGGCACCGTAGATGATCCCGATCACGGCCAGCAGGCCGCTCCACGGCGCCCAGCGGACCGAGGCCTCGGGCAGGATCGGCAGGGCGATCCGGATGAAGCGGTAGGTGCCGAGCTTCAGCAGGACGGCGGCCAGGATCACCGAGCCCTGGGTCGGGGCTTGGGTGTGGGCGTCGGGCAGCCAGGTGTGGAACGGGAAGATCGGCACCTTGATACCGAAGCCCATGAACATGCCGCCGAAGATCAGGACCTGGGTGGTGAGGGGCACGTCGTGGTCGATCACCCCTTGGGCCAGGCCCGTCATCGAGAAGGTGCTTGAGCCGGTGACCCAGTAGAGGGCCAGGAAGCTGACCAGCATCAGGGCGGAGCCGAACAGGGTGTAGAGGAAGAACTTGATGGCGGCGTACAGCCGCTGTTCGCCGCCCCAGACCCCGATCATGAAGTACATCGGGAGCAGGACAACCTCGAA
>JBKDZN010000179.1:0-6557 GCA_047971245.1 Acidimicrobiales bacterium | reverse complement strand
CCGCCGCCTGATCCCGGTTCGGATCGGCCGGGCGGGGTCGCAGCGGGACACCCCGCCCGTAGGTGACGGCCCGGGCGTCGACCCGGCGGCCGGCCGGCGACCGGTCACCCGGCGACGGGGCGTCGATCCCGGGCCGGGTCGTCGCCCCGGCCCCCGTGACGGTTGCCGAGGTCCGGCCGCCACCCCCGGTCGCGACCGGGCCCGGGTGGGCCCGGCGGGCCCGGTCGGCGGCCGTCGTGGCCTCGGCGGCGCGCAGGGCGTCGACCGGGGCCTCCACCCCGCCCCCGTCGCCGAGGGCTCTCGGGTCCGGGCCGGCCGTCTCCCCCAGACCCAGACCGGCCCGCGCTGCCGCTTCCACGCTGATGTCGATGCCGGCGCCGATCCCGATCCGGGCGCTCACCCCGGCCCCCAGGGACAGGGATCGGGGGAACGGGATCTCCAACCCGGCCGGCAGGTCCAGCGGGTCGGGGACGGCGGGTCCGGTCACGGCCCGCCAGGCGTCGGCGGGTAGGCCGTTGCGGCGGGCGAAATCGGCCGCGCTCTCCCCGGACAGGCTCTCGGCCGCGGCTTCACCCCGACCGTTCCCGGCCGTACCCGGAGCCCCCGGCCGGTCGGCGGCGGTGCCGGTGCCCGACGGCTGGTCCTCGCCGCCGTCGGCGCCCTGGTCGTCGCGGGCGCCCTGACCCCGCCGGGTCGCCTCGAAGACGAAATCCTGCTGGGTGATGCTGAGGCCGACGGTGGCCCGCAGGGCCACCCCGTGGACGCTGAACAGTTCGAGCTCCTCGTCCAGGGATTCGACCACGCCGGTGAAGGTGAACTCGCCCCAGTGGAACCAGATCGGTTGGGGGGGCTTGTTCGACCCCCGGCCCGGGGGTTCGACGAAGCGTCGGAACCGGCCGGTCAGGGTCTGGACGGGCAGGGGATCCTCGGTGGTGCCGTCGTCGGTGGTGTCGAAGACCCGTTCGACGCTGAGCGTGGCGGTGTTGACCCCGTTCTGCGACCGGCGGGGTCGGCCCCTGGTCCGGCCCCCCTCAACATTGGTGCGGGTCTGGACCTTCAGGGTGGACGGGTTGAACTGCACCTCGAACTCGGTGCCGGACACCGCGTTGCCGTCCCGGTCCGCCGTGGCCACCCGGGCCTTGGCCATCTGCTGCTCAGCCCCGGGCATCGGCGCTCACCTCCTCCATACGGAGCCCTTCATGGGCGATGTGGAGCTCCTCCATGGCGATCTCGCCGGTCCGGCCGTCGAGCTGGGGGCCGACGAGCTTGGCCGGGAGACCCCGGGCGAAACTCCAGCGGGCCACCACCTGCTCCCCGGTCCGGTCGAGGACCTCCACCGTGCCGTCGTAGCGACGGACCGGCCGGACCCCGGTGACGACATCCTGGATCCAGATCCACAGGGCCCGGTCGGCCGGGCCGCCCACCGGGCGCAGCATGCCCCGTTTGAGGACGAGTGGGGGAAACGTGGCCCGACCCATTCGTTGCACCACCCGGTCGTTGCGGCCCCCCTCCTCGAAGGCGTCGACCCGGAGCTCGATCTCCAGGCCCTGGCACTCCTGGAACCCGCCGTCACCCAGCCGGGAGTCGTCACCGTCGGCGTCGCCGGACGCCGGGGATCCTGGCCCCGTTTCGGCGGGCCGCCCGTCCGACCGGCTGGTCGATCGGGTCAGTTCGATCCGGAAGCGGAACGCCGACAGCAGGACGCGCTCGTCGGTCATCGGGGTACCTCCAGGCTCCGGGCCGGGACCTGATCGACGGTGAGGGTCCCGTCGCCCTGACGGGACAGCCGGACGACGATCATCTCGACCGGGGTGGCGACGGCCAGGCCGATCTCGACGACCAGCCGGCCCTGATCGACGACCCGGGACGGGTTCAGCTCGTCGTCGACCCGAACGAAGAACGACCGTTGTTCGGTGGCGCCGCTGAACGCGCCGGCGTCGAACAGTTGGCGCAGCAGGCCGGTGACGATCCCGGCCACCCGGTCGCGGAGGCGGTGGTCGTTGGGTTCGAACACCGTCCACTGCAACTGCCGCTCCACGGTGAGGGCGATCATGATCAGCAGGCGGCGTACCGACAGCTGCTCGAGGTCGGTGGTCCGGCTCAGGGTGCGGGCGCCGAGCAGGCGGACGCCGTCCCGTTCCCGGCGGAACACGTTGATCCCGGCCGGGTGCAACCGGTCGTGCTCGGCGTCGGAGACGGGGATCGTGGTGCCCACCACCCCCAGCGCCGGTTCGTTGGCCGGTCCGACCGGTATGCCCCGCCGCTGCTCGCGTCCGGCCACGATCCCGGCCGCCACCGCCGACGGGTTGAGCGGCCGCAGACCCCGACCCGTCCGGTCGGGCACCCACAGCCACGGGTGGTAGGCGGCGGCGAACGAGGTGGTGAACTGCTGCCGCCACCGGAGGACCTCCCGATGAGGCAGGCCGGGCGGCACGTCCAGCAGGGCGACCATCCGCCCGGTCGAGGCGGCCACCGCCACCACCGCCTGCTGGACCGTCCCGATCCGTTCCCGGTCGAGCCGGTTGCGGGGGTCGAGACCCAGGCCGGCCAGCGACGCGGACCGGGACGCGGGCGGACCGTCCGGTCCGCTCGGGGTGGCGGTCACCCGACGGCAGGGTTCGAACTGGGCCGGCGGGGAGGGATCCGGGTCGACCGGGCGGGGCGGTCGCAGGCCGACCGGGTCGTACAGGTCGGGGGTCACCAGCAGGCTGACGTCGCTCAACCTCGTCACCGCGGCCACCCCGCTCGGGCCCGGGCCGTCGTCGTCGGGGAGCCCCGGCCACCAGGTCGGGTCGAGGAAGTCTTCGGGGACGACCAGGTGGGTCCGGTCCTCGCCGCCGGAGAAGGTCACCTCGGTCGGGGCCGGCAGCCGGGGGTCGGTCACCGCCAGACGACCGTCGGCGGCCCAGCCGGCCCCGGGAAGGACCAGGGGGGAGGCGATCGACAGTTCCCGAGCGAGCCAGCGGGGATGCTCGGCCGACAGGCCGAGGCCGGTGTGGTGCTCGGTCCGGTCGACGGTCGGGTCGAGGTCGACGATCTCGACGTCCGCCTCGACCACCTCGCACCCGGCAAGCCCCGGCGGGACCGGCGGGACCGTGTCGACGAGCCGGGCCGAACCGCCCGAGGGGTCCATCCCGGCCCGGGAGTCACGGACCCAGTGGAGGGTGCGGTGCCCGGCGGGCGTGGCCGCCCGGAGTAGGGAACCGATCGGGATCCAGGCGTCGATGTCGGTACGGAGCCCGTCGGGGCCCACGGCGAGGACGGGGATGGGCCGGGTCCGGTGCCGGACCCGGAGCCGAAGGTCGTTGCCCCAGCGACCCTCGTTGCGGGCGTGGAAATCGACGGGGCGCCCGTCGGTGGTGGGTGTGTCGAGGCGCCCGGTGGCGGCCCCGTTTCCCTCGGGGCGGGTCGGCCCGCCCGGCCCGTGATCGTGCACGATCCGCAGGATCCAGGCCCGCCGACCGCCCTGGTCGAAGAAGGCGGCCACCGATTGACCCAGACGACCCGGCGTGTCGCGGCCCCCGAAGTGGGTCAGGTACTCGGCCCAGCTCCCCACCGGTACCGGCACGGTCCGCCGGTAGGGGCGGTCGGGTTCGACGATGGCTCGGTCGTCCCCCCATCGCTGGTCGACGACCGGTTGGCGGGCCGGGCCCCGCGGGGCCACGCCGGCGAACGCGGCCACGTCGAGGCGCACGGTGCCCGCATCGTTGCCGGGCCGGTCGGTCTCGACGGCCAGGCCGGGTGCTGAGCCGGCACCGGATGGTGGAGCGGGGAACGGTGACACGATGCCTACTCGTAGGTGATGCCTTCGTGGCACAGGTGGAGCTCTTCCATCGCCGTCTCGCTGCCGCCCTGGGCGGAGAAGGTGGGCCCCACCCATTTGAGCGGTTGGGCGTTGCGGAGCCGGTAGGTGCCCACCTCGTTGCGGGCCTCGTCGAGCATGGTGATCGACACCGACCGGGCGTCGATCGTCCCGGTGCGGACCGAGTCGAGCCAGGCCCACAGGTCGGTTGAACCGACCACCCCCCGCTTCAGGGTGACGTCACTCACCTTGTAGGTGTTGGGCACCTTGCGGACGGTGTTGTGGCGCTCGTTGCCGTTGCGGTACTCGGCGTACTGGACGTCCATGTCCAGGCCGCTCACGTCGGAGAAGCCGCCGATGATGGTGCCCTCATCACCCGTTCCCTGGTCGCCACCCAGGGACACGATGAAGTTGAAGGCGCCGTACGGGTTGTCACGGAAGGTCGGCATGATCAGGGTCCTTCGGGTCGGGTGGCGTGGGTCAGACGAGGCCGGCTTCGGCCGTCCACTGGCCGATACGGAAGATGACGAACTCGGCGGGCTTGGTCGGTGACACCCCGACCAGGCAGATCAGGCGTCCGTTGTCGATGTCGTTCTGGGTCATGGTCGTCCGGTCACAACGCACGAAGTACGCCTCCTCCGGTTTCGATCCGAGCAGGGCCCCCTTCTGCCATTCGACGAGCAGGAAGTCCTCGATCATCTGGCGGATGTTGCGCCACAGCCGCTCGTTGTTGGGTTCGAACACCGCCCACTGGGTGGCCTTGTCGATGGAGTGTTCGAGGTAGTTGAAGAAACGGCGGACGTTGACGTACTTCCACTCGGGATCCGAGGAGATGGTGCGGGCGCCCCACACCCGGCTGCCCCGGCCCTCGAAGAAGCGCAGGGCGTTGATGCCCTCGGGGTTGAGGACGTCGTTGCGGGCGGTGTTGATATTGACCTCAAACCGGGTCAGGCCTCGCACCACCTCGTTGGCCGGGGCCTTGTGGACCCCGCGGGTGATGTCGTTGCGGGCATAGATCCCGGTGACGAACCCGGACGGGGGCAGGACCAGGGACTCCGGCGGTGCCCCCTGGGTGGGCCGCTGCTGCGGATTCAGGATCCGGACCCACGGGTGATAGATGGCGGCCCGGCTCGAATCGAACTTGCCCCGGAAGGCCCGGATCTCGTTCAGGGACTGCTGATCCTGGGGGCCGTCCAGGACCGCGATCCGGTAGGCGCCGGGCCGCTCGGCGTGGGCGATCAGCATGTCCCCGGCCACCTTGGCGTCATCCGCGGACGCCAGGGTGCCCATGTCGGGCGCGGCCACGATGGCCACGTCGTCGATCTCGGCCAGTGCCTCCAGGCCGGTGGCGGGCCGGTCGACCCGGTCGGGGTCGGCGGCCCGTCCCTCCAGGCCGTGCTCCCCGCTCGACGACATCAGGGTGCCGTCACGGCCCCCGGTGAGCTGGTAGGGCGATCCGGCGACCAGGTCGACGAGGAGCAGGGCCGCGATGTCGGGGTGGTCGGGGCGGGCCGGATGGTCGAACCAGACGACCGCGTCGGGGTCCTCGGGGTCGTCCAGCTGCATGATGCGGACGATGTCGCGGGGCTGGGCGGGGTGGGTGGCCAGCGCATCCACCACGGTGGGGAGGTCGTCGTCCACCTGGATCGTGATCTGCAGGGTGAGCTCCCGCACCGACCCGCCCGCGGCCGGGGCGCCCCCGGCGCCGTCGAAATGCTGGGTCCCGTCGGGGTCGACTGCACTCAACACCGCCACGTCGGCCAGGTTGACCACCGGGGTGCCATCGGCGAGGGGCGGGGGCGGGGCGGCCCCCGCAGCGAGCACCTCGAGCACGGCCCCGGTCCGCACCCCGGCGGCCCGGACGGTTCCCCCCGACTCGACGGCCACGTCGCGACCGCGCACGAGGCGGACCGTGATGCGGGCGTCGCCCCGCCGGCCCGGCCACCGACCCCGGAACGCCCCGGCCGGACCGACCCCGGCCGGCACCGGGGCCGACGAGATCTGCACATCGGGGTCGCCGAGCGGGTCGGTGGAGGGTCCGTACACCCGGGAGACGTACAGCCGGCGGCCGCCGTTGAGGAAGAAGGCTCTGGCTGCGTGGGCCAGGTAGGGGATCCGGCGGGTCCCGTCGTCGAGTTCGAGGGGGTCCAGGCCGCCGTAGACCCGCTCGAACTCGGTGAAGCTGGTGACGAGGCGGGGTTCGCTGCCGGCCGGCCCGTTGCGGATGGTGGCGCCGCCGTCATCACTCCAGGCGTACGGCACCGGGCCGTACCGGGTCATTCCCGCGAACCCCGTCGTCGAGGTGGCGACGCCTTCGATCGACTTCGACCGGAAGCTGACCTCCTCGACGTAGACGCCGGGTGAGAGGTATTCGGGCATGGACGTCTCCTTGGGTCGACGGGCGCCGGGCGGGCGGCCCCGGTTGGTCAGGGGGCGACGAAGTCGAGATCGGGCAGGTCGTGGCTGCGCACGTGGCCGAGTGGCAGGGTCAGGTCGATCGGGCCGGTGGTGGACGCCACATGGCCGGCGGGTACGGCCGTTCCCGCCTCGACGGCGGGAACGAGGCCGTGGGCGGGGATGGGCAGGTCCTCGACCGGGAGGTCCCACCACGGGTCGAGGCCGGGACGGTCCCCGGCCGCAGGGCCGGGCGGTACGGCCGGTCCGAACACCTCCACCCGGACCGTGAGCGGTCCGGTGGGGACGGCCCCGCGCTCGCTCGGGCCGAGCAGGATGACGGCCTCGCCCCGGTCGTCAC
>JBKDZN010000178.1:0-9811 GCA_047971245.1 Acidimicrobiales bacterium | reverse complement strand
CAGCTCGTCGTCGGTACCCAGGGCTTCGGCCCCGCCGACGATCTCCATGATTTCGGTGGTGATGGCTTCCTGACGGGCCCGGTTCATGGCCCGCGACAGTTTGACGATGAGCTCTTCGGCGTTGTCGGTGGCGGCCTTCATGGCCCGCTGCCGGCTGGCGTGCTCGGAGGCCGCCGCGTCGAGCAGGGCGGCGAAGAGACGGGCCTCGACGTATCGGGGCAACAGGTCGGACAGGACCCCTTCGGGTGATGGTTCGAAGCTGTAGCCGGCCAGGGCGGTCCGGTCACCGGAGGTGGCGATCACCTCGGTCGGTTCCAGGGGGAGGAACCGGCGGACGACCGGGCGCTGGGTGCCCAGGCTGACGAACTCGGTGAAGACCAGTTCGACCTGGTCGACCTCGGTGGAGTCGAACAGGGTCCGGACCCGCTGGGCGACCTCCCTGGCGTCGTCGTAGCTGGGGCTGTCGGTGAAACCGGCGTAGGTCGAATCGATGGTGTAGCCCCGGAACCGGAAGTAGTCGGTCGCCTTGCGGCCGATGGTGAGGAGCCGGTAGCCGGCCCCCTCGGCCCGCAGCGCCGACACCTCACGTTCGGCGGTGCGCAACACCTGGGCGTTGTAGGCCCCGGCCAGGCCACGGTCGGCCGCGCACACTACGAAGGCGACCTCCCGCACGTTCTCGGCCGGTTGCAGCAGGGGATGGTCGACGCTGGCCCCGCCGGCGGCCAGGTCCTCGATGACCTTGGTCAGCTGCTCGGCGTACGGTCGGGCGCCGCGGGCCCGCTCCTGGGCCCGGGCCACCCGGGTGGCCGCGATGAGCTCCATGGCCCGGGTGATCTTCTTGGTGTTGGAGACGCTGGTGATGCGTCGTTTCAGGATGCGTTCGGCTCCACCCGGCATGGGGGATCAGTCCTCCGCTCGGCTGACGTCTTCTTCCGGCAGCGTGTTGGCGGCGTCGACAACCCGGGTGGAGGCGGCATGGGCCTCCGGATCGGGTTCGTGCGCCTCGGAGCCGGTGACCGCGAACTGGTCGGCGTAGTCGCTGATGGCGGCTTCCAGGGCCTCCTCGTCGGGGATGGCCCCGCTGGTCCGGATGGCGGCCATGACGTCACCGTGGCGGCTGTGGAACCACTCCAGCAGACCGGTCTCGAACCGGCCGACGTCGACCACCGGGATCCGGTCGAGGTACCCGCGGGTCCCGGCGTAGAGCACGACGACCTGCTCCTCGACCGGGACCGGGGAGTTGATGCCCTGCTTGAGCAGTTCGGTGAGGCGGTAGCCCCGGTCGAGCTGGGCCTGGGAGACCGCGTCGAGGTCGGAACCGAAGGCGGCGAAGGCGGCCAGGTCCCGGAACTGCTGGAGGTCGGACTTGAGGGTGCCGACCGCGGTCTTCATGGCCTTGATCTGGGCGGCCGAGCCCACCCGGGACACCGAGATGCCGACGTCGACCGCCGGCCGGACCCCGGACTTGAAGAGGTCGTCCTGGAGGAAGATCTGGCCGTCGGTGATCGAGATCACGTTGGTGGGGATGTAGGCGGAGACGTCGCCCGCCTTGGTCTCGATGACCGGGAGGGCGGTGAGGGAGCCGGCACCGTTCTCGTCCGACAGCTTGGCCGCCCGTTCCAGCAGCCGGCTGTGGAGGTAGAACACGTCGCCGGGGTAGGCCTCACGGCCCGGCGGGCGACGCAGCAGCAACGACACCTGGCGGTAGGCCTCGGCCTGCTTGGAGAGATCGTCGTAGATGACCAGGGCGTGCTGGCTGTTCTCCATCCAATGCTGACCCATGGCGCACCCGGCGTAGGGGGCCAGGTACTTGTAGGGGGCCGGGTCGGAGGCGGGGGCGACCACCACGACGGTGTAGTCCATGGCCCCGTGCTCGGCGAGCAGGGCCACGGTCTGGGCCACGGTGGAGCCCTTCTGCCCGACGGCCACATAGATGCACTTCACGCCGAGGCCCTTCTGGGCCAGGATCGTGTCGATGGCGACCGTCGTCTTGCCGGTCTTGCGGTCGCCGATGATGAGCTCACGCTGGCCCCGGCCGATGGGGATCAGGGAGTCGACCGCCTTGATGCCGGTCTGGAGGGGCTCGTGGACCGGCTGGCGGCCGGTGATACCGGGGGCCTGGATCTCCATCCGGCGGGTCACGACGTCGGAGAGGGGGCCCTTGCCGTCCTGGGGTTCGCCCAGCACGTTGACCACCCGGCCGATCACCCCGTCACCGACGGGAACCGACAGGATCTCACCGGTGGCTTCCACCGGCTGACCTTCCTCGATGTGCTCGACGTTGCCGAGCACCACCGCCCCGATCGTGTCCTCGTCGAGGTTGAGGGCCAGGCCGATGGTGCCGTCGGCGAAACGGAGCATCTCGTTGACCGAGGCGTCGGGCAGCCCGCTGACCCGGGCGATACCGTCCCCGACCTCGGCCACCCGGCCGACGGTCTTGGACCGGACATCGGCGTTGAACTTGTCGAGGTTCTCGCGCAGGCTGTTGGCGATGGCGTTGGGGTCGAAGGTCAGTGCCATAGGGGGTCTCTCTGTCGCTCCGGGTGCGTTCTTGAGTGGTTGTTCCTGGGTTGAGCCGCTCGGCTCAGATGGCTTGGCGCATCTGGTCGAGGCGTGACCGGAGGCTGCCGTCGATGACGGTGTCGCCGACAGTGGTGACAATGCCGCCCACCACCTCGGGGTCGATGATGGTCTCGAGTTTCACCTCGGTGCCCATCATGTTGGACAGGGCTTTGGCGAGACGGTCCTGCTCATGGCCCGAGAGCGGTACCGCGCTGCGGACCGTGGCCACCTGGCCGCCGGTCGTGCCGCCGATGGCCAGGCGGCGGAAGGTGTCGATGATCTCGTTGAGCTGACCACCGCGGCCGGCGGAGACGACCATGCCCACGAGGCTGCGGGTGGCGTCGGTCACCCGGTTGGCCAGGATGTCGTCGACGATCTGGTTGCGGACCGACGCCGGCAGCAGGTTGTTGGAAAGGGTCGAGCGGAGCTCCTCGTTGCCGCTGACGGCCCGAGCCACGGCGGCCAACTCGTCCGCGATGGTGTCCACGTTGCCCTCGGCCCGCGCCACCGCCAGCAGGGCGTGGGCGTAGCCGTCGATCCGGTCAGACATGTCAGGTGCGCTCCAGGTGCGTGATGTAGCGGTCGATCAGGTCGCGTTGTGAGGCGTCGTCGAGGGTTTCCCGGACCACGGCCTCGGCCGAGTTCTTGGTCAACTGGCTGACCTCGGCGGTGAGGTCGGCGATGGCCTGGCGCCGGTAGTTCTCGACCTCGGCGGAGCCGCGGGAGCGGATCTCGTCGGCCTCGGTCTGGGCCCGGGTCACGATGTCGGCCCGCAGCCGGGCCGCCGACTCGTTGGCCTCGTCCAGGATCCGTCGCTCCTCGTCGGCCAGATCGGGCAGATCGCTCTTCTCGGCCGCGGCCGCGTTCTCGGCCGCCGCCCGCTGAGCCTTGGCCTCGTCGATCTCGTTCTGGATCCGGGCCGTGCGGCCGGTGAACATCTTGACGATGGCTGGGCCCGCGTACTTGATGAGCAGGGCCAGCAGCACGAAGAACGCGATGCTGCCCCAGATCACCTCGTTGATGTCGCCGGCGAGCTGATTGCCGTTGGCGTGGTGTTCGCCCTCGGCGGCGAGCAGGGTCAAGAAGGTCATCGTGGCCTCAATTCGAGTTGTTCAGGAAACGCCCGACGATGGGCGCCGCGGTGGCCGCGTCCACAGGTCGGTCGAGTACCCGGGAGGCGGCGGTGACGGCGAGCTCCGCCACCTGACCTCGCACGGCGGCCATGGCCTCGTCCCGTTCCCGGCGAACTTCGGACTCGGCGATCTCGCGCATGGCGGTCACCTCGCGTTCGGCTCGGGAGATCAGGCGCTCGCGCTCGGCCTCGCCCTCGCTGCGGGCCTGATCGAGGATCTGGGCCGCTTCGGCGCGGGCCGAAGCGAGCTGATCATCAACCTCGGCGGACGCCGTGGCCGCTTGGGCGCGCGCCGCGTCGGCCGCGTCCAGGTCGGCCCGGATCGAGGCCGCCCGGTCGTTCATGACCCGCTTGGCCGCGGGCAGGAAGACGAAGTTCACCAGCAGGAAGAGGATGACGAAGGCGATGACGCCCCACACCAGCTCGGGCATGACCGGCAGGATCGGGTTGACGACCTCGGCCTCACCGCCTTCCGCTGCTTCGGTAGCCAGAAGGAGAAACATGGCGCTCCTCTCAGGCGAACTTGAGCAGGATGAACACCACGAAGCCGATCAGGGCCAGGGCCTCGGTGAAGGCGATACCGAGGAACATGGTGGTCTGGACCTGCCCGGCCGCCTCGGGTTGGCGGGCCATGGCCTGGACCGACTGACCGACGAGATAGCCGATACCGATACCCGGGCCGATGGCGGCGAGGCCGTAGGCCATGCCGGCGCCACCAGCGGCCGAGATGTTCTTCGCATCGGCTGGTGTGGTCTCCTGGGCCAGTTCGGCGACGTAGGCTGCTGCCGTAGCGATGACGCTCATGGGTACTGGTTCTCCTGTGGTTATTTTTGGGGGGTTGCCCGCCGACGGCGAGCGGCTTGAAGACGGTGCCCTAGACCGGGCGGGGACGAGATGGGGTGAGGGGGTGGCGGCCCAGAGGGCCTCCGGTCACCCGGTGGACGCTAGTGGTGGGGGTGCAGCGACAGGTCGATGTAGACCGCGGCCAGCAGGGAGAAGACGAACGCCTGCAGGAACGAGACCATGACCTCGAAGCCGGTCAGGGCGACCAGCATGCTGAAGCTGAACGGCAGTACCACCGCGAGCAGCGACTTCTGCCACAGGGTGATGCACAGGACCCCGAAGGTGACCAGCAGGATGTGGCCGGCCAGCATGTTGGCGAAAAGACGGACGGCGAGACCGAAGGGCCGCAGGATGAAGGTGGCGATGAACTCGATCGGGGTGACCAGCACGTAGAGCGCCGTGGGCACACCCGGCGGGAACAGGGCGTCCTTGAAGAAGCCGGCTCCGTGGTGCCGGATCCCGACGCCGACGAAGGTGAACCACACGATGATGGCCAGGAACATCGGGTTGGCCATCCGGGCGTTGGCCGGCATCTGGAAGGTGGGGATCACCTCGAAGATGTTCCCGAAGAAGACGAACAGGAAGATACTGAGCAGCAGCGGCAGGTACCGCATCCCGTCGGGGCCGATGGCCGCCATGATCACCTGGTTCTCGACGAACTCGATGGTGGACTCGACCAGGTTCTGCAGGCCTCGGGGAACGAGGTCCTTCTTGGCCAGTGCGAACAGCACGGCGGGGATCAGCATGGCCAGCACGCTGATGAGGGCGACCTTGTTGAACGCGAACGGCGTGTCCTGGAAGAGGTACGCCGGCCACTCGACCAGGTTCTCGATGGGGGGGAACTCAAGTGCTGCGAACACGACTGGAAGGGCTCCTTGGGGGTTATCGAGACCCGGCGGCCGACCGGGGACGTCCGTTTTGGGGTTTCAGACCGGGATGGGCGAACGAGGCCGACACGTACCTCAGCTCCCACAACAGCAACCCCAGGTGGGTGGCGATGATGGTAATGCCAAGGGGAACGAACCGGACCCAGGATGCGTCACGAACCAGCCACACCGCCAGGAAGACCAGCCCCAGACGGATGGTGTAGCCACCGAGCGCCGCCGCAGCCACCAGGCTGAACGAGATCCGTGACGCCCAGGCCAGGAGGAACGCCGACAGCAGGAAGTTCACCAGCACGATGACCACGCCGTACAGCACCGAGGCGACGCCGGCGCCGCCGGCGGCCACGGCACCGAGAATCAGGCCGATCGGGAGCACCCAGAGGGCCCGCCGGACCATGTCGACGGCCACCGCGGTGGCCGCGGGAGGGCCGTCGTATGCCTGTTCGGTTGCGGTCACACCGCCTCCTCGACCGACGGGCCGGTGGATCCGACCGCGCTCCGGCCCTTGGCCCCTGGGTTGATGCGTTCCTCGTTGGCGATGATCATCCGCGCCTTGTAGCGGTAGTACAGCGAGCACGCCGAGCCGACGAACCCGAACATGGCGAGCGTCACCGCCAGGATGGGGGTCGTGCCGAGCTTCCGGTCGAGCCACCACCCGCCGAGCCCGAAGATGAGGGACGACAGGACAAGCTCGTAGCTCCCGACAGAATGCTTGGCTTGTCGGGCGAGGGAAGGTCGGCGCTGACTCACGGTGCGATCACAGGACGAAGGGCGGGGCCGCGTCGCCCCGCACCGCCCGGAACCATAGGAAACTCAGCGCCCGGATCGCAACTGCCGAGCCCACAGTTCGCGGTGGTCGTCGCCACATGGTCACACTACGGGGCCCGATTCCCACCGATCGCACCCGTACGGTGGTCACCCGACCCCGGTCCGGTCCCGAGCTTGGGTATTTTCACCCGGCTCCGATGACGGTTCGGTGTCGATCCCCGAACCGGACCGGCGGCCGGAGGGGAGGAACAGGGTGAACAGGCCGAGGGCGGCCGCCCCCACCCCGATGGGGACGATGGCGTCGCCCTGCCCGTCGTTGTAGGTCGGGTAGAGGACGAACGCCGACAGCAGGGCCGTCCAGGCCCACAGGATCCACACGCTCCGGCGATGACCGTGGCCGAGGCGGACCAGGCGATGGTGGAGATGGTCCTTGTCGGCGGTCGACCAGCCCTTCCCGTTGGTGGCCCGGCGGGCGATGGCGAAGGCGGTGTCGAACACCGGCACCCCGAGGATGACGAGGGGGATGACGAGGGGGGCGTAGAAGAAGAAGGTCTGGCCGCTGAAGGGATCCGGGGTCCGGCCTCCCACGGCCATGGTGGAGGCGGCCATGGCCACACCGAGCAGCAGGGCCCCGCCGTCACCCATGAAGGTCCGGGCCGGGTACACGTTCCAGGGCAGGAACCCGGTGCACATGCCCACCACCAGGGCGGCGACGAGCGGTCCGACATTGCCGGGGAGCAACAGCTCCACCTGGCCGAGCCGGAGGGCGTAGAGCAGGAAGGCGGTGGCTCCGATCCCGACGATCCCAGCGGCCAGCCCGTCGAGACCGTCGATGAAGTTGACCGCGTTGGCCAGCCCCATGACCCAGACGACGGTGATGACGAACGACAGGTCGTAGGGGAGGACGAACACGTCGAGGAACGGCACCCGGAACCAGATGATGGACACGCCCCCCAGGGCGAGCACCCCGGCGGCGAGCAGCAGGCCGGCCGTCTTGGCCGGGGGTGACAGCTCCCGCACATCGTCGAGCAGGCCGACGACATAGGCCACGCTGGCCGCGATGACGATGGCCAGGGGCTCGGTGGAGGAGGAGAAGGTGGCCTCGAACAGGCCACTCCACCAGGCCACGGCGAACCCGGCCAGGAAGCCGAGGTACATCCCGCCACCGCCGAGCTGGGGGGTGGGACGCTGGTGCATCCGCCGGCTGTCGGGCGCCACCATCAGGCCGGTGCGTCGGCAGATGGTGATGAAGATCGGCACCGTCGCCGCCGTGACCACCGCCGCCACCAGGGCGACCAGACCGTAGGAGAGCAGGGCGGGCCGCATCCGGATCGGGACCTAGTGGTCGTCGGTGGCGAGGTCGAGGTCGAGGTCGGCCAACTTGGCCACCCGGGCGGTGTGACGGCCGCCGTCGAACCCGGTGGCCAGGAACACCTCGAGCACCTCACGGGCCACCTCGACCCCGGTGAGGCGTTCGCCGAGGCAGAGCACGTTGGCGTCGTTGTGCTGGCGGGTCAGCCGGGCCGAGGTGACGTCGTGCACGGTGGCGGCCCGGACCCCGGGCACCTTACCGGCGGCCATGGCGATACCGATGCCGGAACCGCACACGGCGACCCCGAACCGGGCCTCACCGCTGGTGACGGCGCGGCCCACCGCAGCCCCGTAGTCGGGGTAGTCGACCCGGTCGGTGGTGTAGGTGCCGAGATCAAGCACCTCATGACCGAGCGATCGCAGATGCTCGGCCAAGACGGTCTTGAGCACGAATCCGGCATGATCCGACCCGACGGCAACGCGCATGGGCCACTCCGTTCGCTCGACCTGCGCCAGGGGCTCCGAGCGTACCCGCCCCCGACCGGGCCGGGGGTCAGCCCAGGGCCTCGTTCTCCTCGAGACGGTCGTGGAGCATGGCCATGACCCGGTCGTGCGTCGTCGGGCTGGCCTGCAGCAGCTTGCGGAAATGGTCGGTGTCGAACGACACCAGTTCCATCGGCGTGTCGGCGGTGACGGTGGCCGCCCGGGGGCGGTGCTCGATGAGGGCCATCTCCCCGACCATGGTGCCGGGTCCCACCGTGGTGACGTACTCGCCCCGGATGCGCACCGTGGCCATGCCCGACACGATCACGTAGCTGACGTCGCCCACGCGTCCCTGGTCGGTGAGGTTGCTACCGGCCGACACCTCGACCTTCTGGCCCAGATCAGCCACTTTGCGGAGCTCGTCGTCGGAGAACCCGGCGAAGAAGCCGACCTTGGCCAACCACGACGTATCGAGCTTGTTGTTACGACCGAACATGCGGCACCTTACCCAGACACGGTGGAGACGTCGAGCATCAAACGAGGGGATGGCGGGCCACCACGGCCCGGGCCCGCCCGGCGAGGTCGTCCACGACAGCCACCGTCGCGAACCGGTCGGCGGCCAGGGTGGCCACGGCCTCGGCCTGGTGGGGGGCCAGTTCGAGCACCAGGGCGCCGTGGGGCCGGAGCCAGCCGGGACCTTCGGCGACCAGGTGTTCGAGCCGTTCGGTGCCGCGGGGACCTGCCCGCAGGGCCAGCCCCGGTTCCCAGTCGGCCACCTCCGCCGGGAGGTCCTCACCGTCGGCCACGTACGGCGGGTTGGACACCAGCACGTCGAACCGCCCCCGCAGCTCGTCGGGCAGGGCCTCGAACCATGATCCCTGGGCGATCCGGACCCGGGCCCCCGATCGGCCGACCCCGGCCAGGTTGGCCCGGGCCACCGCCAGGGCGCCGCTCGACACGTCGGTCATCCACACCTGGACACCGTCGTGCTCCCGGACGAGGGACAGGCCGATGGCGCCGCTGCCGGTGCCGAGATCGGCGGCCAACGAGCCGGAACGGTCGGGGTCGATCCGGGCCAGTTCGGCCAGGGCCACCCCGGCCACCACTTCGGTCTCGGGGCGGGGGATCAGGACCCGATGGTCCACGTACAGGTCGAGGTGACGGAATCCCCATTCGGCCACCACGTACTGGAGGGGTTCCCCGGCCAGGCGGCGGGCCGTCATGGCGTCGAGGGCGGCGACGCCTCGGATCGTGGCCGGCCGGGTGACCAGGTCGGCCCATTCGGTGGGGTTGTCGGCGCCCCCGGCCCGCATGGCGATGGCCCGGCCGCTGATGGCCGGCTCGGGGATGTGGGCCTCGGCCAGGCGCGCCGTGGTCTCCCGTTCCAACTCACCCCACGAGACGGTGCGCTCGCCCCCGGTCACCGCTCAGCCGGCCTCGGCCTCGGCCAACTGGCGGGCGCGTTCATCCTGAACCAGGGCGTCGGAGACCTCGTCGAGCTCGCCGGCCAGGATCCGGTCGAGCTTGTGGACCGTGAGCCCGAGCCGGTGGTCGGTGACCCGGTTCTCCTTGAAGTTGTAGGTCCGGATCTTCTCCGATCGGCCCCCGCCGCCAGTCTGGGTGCGCCGAGCGGCCGACGCATCGGCAGCCCGGCGGCTCTCCTCAAGCTCGAGCAGCCGGGAGCGGAGCACCTTCAGGGCCCGTTCCCGGTTCTGGAGCTGGCTCTTCTCGTCCTGCATGGTGACGACGAGGCCGGTCGGCCTGTGGCGCATCCGGACCGCCGAGTCGGTGGTGTTGACGTGCTGCCCGCCGGCCCCGGACGACCGGT
>JBKDZN010000177.1:0-39766 GCA_047971245.1 Acidimicrobiales bacterium | reverse complement strand
GCGAGCCGGTCGATCTCCTCGACCCCGAACCCGAAGCGGGCCAGCACGGGCGCCGTGTGCTGGCCGACCGTGGGTGGCGGGGCGCTCGGGGCGGGCATGACCCCGTCGAGGCGGATCCCGGCCCCGGGGAGGAAGAGGGGTTCGTCGGCACCGGGGATGTCGACCGGACTCAGCAGGCCGCGCGGGACCGGGTACCCCTCGGCCGTCACCTCGCTGAGCGATCGGACCCGGGCGGCCGGGATCCCGGCCTCGTTGAGGCGCCGCTCCCAACTCGCCGCGGTGTCGGAGGCGAAGATCGCGGCGAGCACGGTGCGGGCGCCGTCGGGATCATCGGCGGGCAGTGGTTCGATCCCGAGCAGGGATTCGAGTTGGGCCACCTGCCGGTCCTTGTTGGCGGCCAGCATCAACCAGCCGTCACCGGTTTCGAACGCCCCCGAGGCGACGGCGCCACTGAAGGCGTTGTTGCCGGTCCGGGGCGGATCGACCCCGGTCGCCTGGGTGTTCACCAGTGCGGCCACGTTCATCAGCAGCCCGGCGTCGAGCATGGCGGCGTCGACCCGGACGGCCCTGCCGGTTCGGCGTTGTTGGAGGATCCCAGCCAGAAGGCCGAAGGCCAGGAGCAGACCACCGCCGTAGTCGAGGTAGGGCGCCCCCACCTTGACCGGCGGCCCACCGGGGAAGCCGGAGCTCATCATCGTTCCGCTGACCGCCTGGACAACATGATCGAACCCTGGGCGACCCGCGTAGGGACCCGACGACCCGAACGCGCTCAACGAGCCGTACACGATCGCCGGGTTCCGGATGCTGACCGGGTCCCAACCGAGCCCCATCGCCGTCGCCGTTCCGGGGGCGAACCCCTCCACGAACACCCCCGCGGCCTCGACCAGTCGCAGCACGACCTCGGGGCCACCGGGGGCCCGGAGATCGACGGCCACCGACTGCTTCCCCGCGTTCTGGGTGGCGAACCCTCTCGGGTTGCCGCCACGCATCCACTCACCGGAGAGCGGCTCGATCTTGACGATCTCGGCGCCGAGAAGGTGCAGCAGGTAGGTGGCGAACGGGGTGGCCAGCACCTGCCCCATGTCGACCACGACGACCCCGTCGAGTGGACGTTCCGGCATGACGGCAAACCCCTTCGGCAGTACGCCGGCGAGGCCGGAGCCGTACCGGGGCCCCACGCCGGCCTGCCCTGGACGATGCGGTACGACCGTACCGTAGCGCTGGACGGTGACCGGCGGCACACTGCCATGGAAGGGATCAGTCGGACATACGGGATCAGTCGGACATGAGGTGTTGTCCGATCAGGTGGGTGCCGGGGCCCGGCCCGCCGCCCGGGCCCGGGCCCGCGCTCACCTCGGCCGCGTTCACCGGTTCGCCACAGCGGGTGCACACCACGGCGGCCTCGATCGGATGGCCACAGTGATAGGTGATCGCCGGGGGACCGGCCTCGCCGGCCAGCCAACGGTCACCCCAGGCGAGCACGGCCAGGATGATGGGCACCAGGTCCCGGCCCTGCTCGGTGAGCACATAGTCGTAGCGTTTCGGCCGATCCTGGTACGGGACGCGGTCGACGATGCCGTCGTCGACCAGGTCCGCCAGCCGCTGGGTGAGCACCTTGCGGGATACGCCGAGGTCGGCCGCGAGCTGATCGAAGCGGGACAGCCCGACGTGGAGGTCCCGCACCAGCAGCGCCTTCCACGGATCACCCATCACGGCGAAGGACCGGGCGATGGAGCAACGCATGGCGCCGAAGTCGGTCGATGCACCCATGACATGAGTTCCCTTCGGGTACTTACTATGCTGCACCCACGATGAATTGAGTTCCCAACGGAAACTCAGGAGGATCAATGTACCGGAGAATCGTCGAACGTCAGGTACGCGGCACATTCGCGCAGATCAATGCCGGCAACTACACGGCCATGCTGGACACCCTCGCCCCCGAGTTCGAGTACCACTTCATCGGCGACCACCCACTCGGTGGCCGCCGGACCAGGCTCGACACCATGGACCGGTGGTGGCAACGAGTGATGCGCCTGATCCCGGACATTAACTTCCAGGTCCATGAGGTGATCGTCCGCGGCCACCCGCTCAACACCCGGATCGCCGTGCGCTCCACCGTGTCGGGCCATTCCCCCACCGGCGCCCCGTACCGGAATGAGATGATGCAGTTCATGCACCTCCGGCTGGGCAAGCTAACGCGAGTGGAGAGCATGGAGGACACGGCCCTGCTGCTGACGTTCCTGTTCGACCTCGACCCGGCCGACTACCCGGAGGCCGCCGCCCCACCCCTGGTGGACGGCGACGACCACCGGACCGCAGACCAACACGTCGTTCACGAGTAGTTCTTTTCAAGAACAGTTCCTATTACCACTAACATGCGGGCATGCCCTACCCCTCGGTCCTGGACACCGACGTCTGCCTCCTCGGGGCCGGCCCGCATGCGTTGGCCGCCGCGGTGCACCTGCGGAGGGCCCGGCCCGGCCTGAGGCTCATCACCGTAGACCCCTCGGGAGCGTGGCTGACCACCTGGCACGACCAGATGGCTCGGGCCGAGATCACCACGCTCCGCTCCCCCGTCGTCCACCATCCTTCGCCCGACCCGGCGGGCCTGGCCCACCACGTCCGCGCGCATCGTCTGGCCTCTTCCGGCCTCCCCTACGAGGTCCCCACCACCGAGGCCTTCACCTCGTTCTGCACCGAGCTGATCGAGGGCTACGGCCTGGATGCCCCGGTGGCGGCTCGGACCCGGTCGATCGTTCCCGGCCCACGCCCGCGGATCGAGGCCGGGCGGTACGAGATCCACGCCGACCGGGTGGTGGTGGCCACCAATCCTCATCGGAGGGTGGTTCCCGACTGGGTCTGGCCGCTCCTCGGCCGGCGATCCGGCCTCTTTGCCCACGCCGCCGAGCTCGACCTGGCCCGCCTGCCGGACCTCGACGGTGAACGGGTCGTGGTCGTGGGCGGTGGCCTGAGCGCGGCCCACCTGGCCTGCGGCGCGGTGCGTCATGGCGCCCGGGTCCAGCTGGTGACCCGGCGGCCCCTGCAGGTCCGCAACTTCGACACCGATCCCGGCTGGCTCGGCCCCCGGTGCCTGCGGGCGTTCGACGCCGATCCCGACCCTGCCGGTCGGCTCCGGCGGGCGCGGGAGGCCCGCGGTGGCGGGTCGGTCCCACCGTGGATGCACGACCGGCTCGACGAGCTCGTCGCCCGGGGCGACCTCACCATCCGCGATCCATCCCCGGTCCGGACCGCGTCGGTGGAGCCCGGTGGTTCCTGCCGGCTGGCCCTCGCCGACCACACCACCGTCATCGCCGATCGGGTGTGGCTGGCCACCGGCACGGCGCCCGACATCTCCGCGGCCCGGTACCTCGAACCCCTCGTGGCCGATCAACCGGTCGTCGGGGGCTTGCCCGTCGTCGGTGACGATCTCCGACTCGGTTCGTTCCCGGTGTACGTGATGGGTCGCCTCGCCACCCTGACCCTCGGTCCGGCGGCCGGCAACCTCTGGGGCGCCCAGCGTGCGGCACGCCGGATCACCTACGCCGTAACCGGGGTGGATCTCGGGGTCGACACCCTGGCCGCCCCGCCGCCGCCTCCACCCCGCGCCGCTCCCCATCCCGCCTCCCACCTGGTCAGGCCGGCCCCGGGCGACCCGCCGGCCGGTCCCGATGAGGCGGTGATGACCGACGCAGCCTCCCGGCACTGATCCGGTCGGGCCCGCCGCTACGGTCCGTTACGGCCAGGCGGCCCGCAACCGCCGCTCCACGTCGACCCGGCTCAGGCCGACAGCGCGGGCCTTGGCCACGAGGGCGTCGATCTCGGCGTCGATCGCAAACCGGCTCGGGTCGACGTCGGGGGCGATGCTCGTGCCCCGCCCCACTCGGGATGTCACGATCCCCTCGTCGGCGAGCAGGCGGTAGGCGCGCTGTACGGTTTCCAGGGTGATGTTGTTGGCGTTCGCCAGGTCCCGTCCGGACGGCAGCCGATCGCCCGGGCGGGCCGTTCCGGCCACGATCGCCGCTCGCACCGCGGCCGCCAGCTGTTCGTAGAGGGGTAGCGGGCTCGCTTCGTCAATCCGTAGCAGCATCGGCGATCTCGGCGAGGGAGTTGATGGCGGCCGCGGCCGTCACGGGTTCGTCGACGGTGATCACCAGGTGGTGACCGTCGGTGCGCTCGATATCGAGTCCGTCGCCGCTGCGGGTGATGATCCCGGTGCGGTCGCGACGGGCCCGCAGCCCGAACCCACCCCACTTCCACGCCGTGATGCCCCGCTCCGCGGTGGCCGACGCCACCTCGTCGAGGGGGATGATCAGGCGCGGCCACCGAAGGCGACTGGCAACCACGATGTTCGATCGCCCCACGGTGACGTCGAAGTTCAGGTTCGCGGCGACAAGCATCATCGCCGGGGCGGTGATGAAGGCCACCCACCAGGCGCCCGTCACCATGAGCACGATGGTGAGGACGGCGACGAGGGCCATCACGATCCATCCCTCGACCCCTGATCGGGCCGTCCCCGTCCACGACGGTGTGCCCGTTCCAGTCAGTCGTGGCTGATCGGCCGGTGGGGCCACGGTGCGGCTCGGCAGCGGGGGCGGCGGGTCGGCCAGTTGCCGGCTGATCATCCCGGCGATCAGCCCGAGCACCACGGCCGCGGCGACGACGAGCGCGGTCGGCGCGTCGCCACCGTCGTCCTGGGTCACCGTGAGACCGACCGTGAGGGTGAGGAGGAGGGCGAGGAACGCCACCGGCACCGCCCCGGCCATCGACCGCAACGGCGACACGGACGAGACCATCGTCATCAGGGCGCCGAGCGCGACGGCAACGATGACCGGAACGCCCAGCGTGAGGGCGATCAGGCCCCACCCCTTGCTCGTGTAGCCATCCGCGGCACCGCTGGGGCCCCAATGGGTTGCGACCGATTCGGGCAGCCCGCCCCAGCCGGCGGTGAGCACGGCGGCAGCGAGGACGACGAGCACCATCGCAACCAGGATCTGTTTTCGGTTCATGTTGCCAACGTAACAACATGATTGATGGGGTGCAATCATATCAATCGGGCCGGACAATTCGTGTTGCGATCGCCCTGTCCCGGCACCCATGCGATGATCGCCACGCTGGACCGATCAGCGGCTTGGAACTTCGCCGATCCGGTGATCGTTCACGCCCTGCCGACAACCAAGACTCTCGACACCTTCCGGGTCCGGCTCAATGCCGAGCGGGCCAGGGGCACCGATGTCACCATCGGATTCGATATCACCGACACCGACGAACTGTGTGGTTACCACGTCCGCAATCAGGTGGCGGTGTTCCTCGACGACGCCCCGGAGCATCCGACCGCCACCATCAGCGCAACCAAGACGGACGTCCTGGCCATGTTCGCCGGCGGTGACGTCGCGCCCGAGCACATCGACGGCTCCGAAGACGCTGTCCGCGAGTTCTTCGGCCTTCTCGACAGTGTCGACCTCAGCCGGGTCAACCTCATCCTCCCCAATTGATCGGCAACGCCGGCGCGGCGCTCGGGCCTACCGACCCCGGGCCGCCACCTCGGCCAGGAAGGTGTCGACCAGCCGGCCACCCCGCTCCTGGTTGTCGGCCGAGTACAACTTCTGACTGAGGAGCCGGTTGACTCCTCCAGGAGGGGGCCGATCCGGGGATCGTCGAGCTGACCCCGAGCCGCGGTGGCCAGCAGTTTGGAGCTCCCGAGCTCCTTGAGGATCTCGTTGACCCGGACGAACCAGACCGGGAGCTGGACCCGTAGGGGGTGGAGGGCCCGAGCCTCCGGGGTCACATTCCCGCTCTCCCAGGTCATCATGCGTTCCTCGGCGATCAGCAGGGAGCTCCGGGTCAGCTCCACATAGGTCTGGATCTCGCCCAGGAGTTGGAGGGTCTTCTCCGAGGTGTCATTGACCGCCTGGGCCATCCGCAACGCCAGGCCGTAGATGAACTCCAGCTTGGTGAGGGCCCGCACGGTGGTCTGCTGCATGATGTTCGGCCACCACGGGCTGGTGAACATCACGGTGTTGTAGACCTCCGGTTTGGCGTCGATCCACACATCGGACTTGGGGATCTCGACATTGTCGAAGATGCAGTAGGCATCCTGCTCGTCCAGCCGGCTGGAGAACGGCGCATCGAACGGATCGAGATTCCGGGTGGCCGAATCGCGGCAGAGGAAGACCCTCCCCGGATTGTCCATCTTCACCACGAACGACAGGGCGTACTCGGGCGGGGCATCGGCCGGGAGCGGGGCGCCGGGGTAGACCGCGTTCTCATCGGCGAACGGGGCCAGCGTGGCCAGGACGCGGGCCCCGCGGACGATGATCGAGTCCCTGGTCTCGCCCACCTTGTGGAGTGGCACCCCGGGATGGGCCGAGAACATGCCGTCGGTCGCCTTGTCGATCGTCGGCTGCACCAGGGTGTGGGTCAGGGCCAGGTCTTCGCGCCGTAGCCGACGCTGGAAGGCGACGAGGTTCTCGTACCCCTCGTCATTGACCCCGTCCGGTCCGGCCCAGCGGGTCTGGTCCTGGGCGAACCCGGCGAAGGTCACGTTCATGTAGTCCGGGGGTTCGTCCCATCGTGCCCATGCTCAGTTCGGCGAGATGGGTCAACGCCACATGACGGCGGGCCAGATCCTCCCGGCATCGGGGCAGCAGGTGGCGGACGCTCATCGGTTCGCCGTTGTCGGGGTCCGACGTCACCATGTCGTCGGGCCGCTTGTGATGCAGGTCGTAGTAGGCGGCGATGGCCTCCGCCCCCGGTCGGAGCATCGGATGGTCGGCCACGGACGCCACCTGCTCCGACCCGAGCCAGATCTCACGATCGGTGGCCCGCAGCCCCGCCAGGTACTGCTCACCGGTTCTGGTTCCCATCGTTCCCCCTATGACCAATGACACCTACGCCGTAGGTTTCCACCGGAGCCGGGAAGCAAGCAAACGCTTGGTGTCGAACCGCGATCCTCCGAGCCGGACCGGCCAGTCGTCGGGAATCCCCCTGCCCCACTGTCGTAGGCTGGCCCGGCCCGCCGACCCGGTGCGGCCCGCACCGCAACCACGTCCGACGAGAGGAACCCCGTCATCATGACCACCACCACTGCCGCCGTTCTGCGCACCGGAGACGGTCCGTTCACCATCGAGGAGCTCACGGTGGGTGACCCCCGGCCCGACGAGGTCACCGTCCGGCTGGTGGCGGCCGGCATGTGCCACACCGACCTGCTGGCCCGGGAGATGCCCCCGGAGATGTTCACCGGCGCCCGGGTGTACGGGCACGAGGGGGCCGGGGTGGTCGAAGCGGTCGGATCCGCCGTCGACCATGTCGTCCCCGGCGACCATGTGGTCCTGTCGTTCGCCTGGTGCGGTGAATGCCCAGCCTGCCTGCGAGGCCGCCACCCGTACTGCTTCCGGTTCGCCGCCTACAACACCGACGGGGGCCGACCGGACGGTTCGACCGCCTTCACCGACGCGGCAGGGGAACCCGTGGCCTCTCACTACTTCGGACAGTCGTCGTTCGCCGGGCTGACCGTCGCCAACGGCAAGTCGGTGGTCAAGGTCGACCCTGCCTACGACCTGACCCGCCTTGGCCCGCTCGGCTGCGGCTTCCAGACCGGGGCGGGCACGGTGTTCAACACCCTGGGTGTGGAACCGGGTGCGAGCTTCGTGGTGGCCGGCGCGGGGGCGCTCGGGTTGAGCGCCATCATGGCCGCCAAGGTCGCCGAGGCCGGCGAGATCATCGCCATCGACCGCCATCCCAGCCGGCTCGAGCTGGCCGAGCGTTACGGGGCCACACAGGTGATCAACGGGACCCCCGAGGACATCACGGCGGGCATCATCAAGGCGACCGGCACCGGGGCCGACTACGCCTTCGACACCACCGGGGTCGGTCCCCTCGTGCGGGCCATGGTCAACGGGCTCAACCCGATCGGTACCTGCGCCCTGGCCGGGGTGGGCTTCGGCGAACTGGTCCTCGACCACCTGTCGCTGATCAGCGGCCGGTCGGTCATCGGGGTGATGGAGGGTGACGCAGTGACCGCCGAGTTCATCCCCCGCCTCGCCGCGCTCGACGCCGCTGGTGAGATGCCCCTCCACGAGCTGATCACACCGTTCCCGCTCGACCGGATCAACGAGGCAGAGGCGGCCTCGGCCGACGGTTCGGTCATCAAGCCGGTGCTGATCTTCCCCTGAGAACCGGAGCGGGACCAGCAGCCGCGGGGCGCCGACCGCCTCAGCGGGTCGCGGACGACGACTCGTCGATGTCGTGATCGTCGGGCTCGGCCGGGTCACCGGCCAGGCCCTGATCGTTCACCGGCTCCCGGCCGACGACCGGAGTCCGTCGGTCGGCGGCCGGATCACCGCCGGCCGGCAGGCGGCGACGGTCGGTCGGGCCGCGGCGCCGATCACCGGGCCGCAGGTCGGACGCCGGCGCCGCACGGCTCGATGCCGGTTCGGGCCTGCGGTCGAGCTCGTCGGGACCTTCGACGGCTGGGCGGCGACGGACCGAACCGTCGATGCCGTCGACGTAGCAGATCCGATCGATGACCATCCCCGCCTCGGCCGGGACATGGTCGAAGCGAAGCCCCAGCTCCCAACCCTCGGCCCGGCGTACCGTGGCCGCGATGGCCGTGGGCATACCGTCCACCGAGAAGCCGATCTGGTCGCCGACGTCGACATCGACGTCGTCGAACAGTTCGGCGGCGGCGCCCGCCGGCGACAGATCGACCAGCTTGGCCAGCACCGGGTCGTCGTGGACGGTGAGCTGCGCCCGCCGGCCTTCCACCCGCACCCGGTAGGAGGTGCGCCGCTGGTGGTACCGCAGGCCGAATCGCCAGGCCAGACCCAGCTGCACGGCTTCCCAGATGCCCAGCAGGTAGGTGAACGCCGCGGCCCCGCCCGGCAACCCGTGACCGGTCAGCTGGCGCAGCCCCCCGACGATCAGGGCCGAGATGAGGACCACCGTCACGATCAGCAGGGCCCGGTTGGTGGCGACGAACGCCTGCCAGCGCTCGGCCGTCGCGTCCTTGGCCGTGACCCGGAATGTGGCGGTTGACCGGCGACCATCGACCAAGGTCCGGAGGGCGGAGAGCTGGGCCGGCGAGGCCAGGATCTCGCCCCGGCCCAGGTCGCCCAGGGCGACCCGACCCCGGCCCAGACTGAGGAGGGCCGTCATGCTCCCGATGACCGAGGCGGTCAACATGATGGCGAGGAGGCGCCAGTCGGCGCGGAACGGGATCTGGCCGAGCACGAGCATGAGAGACACCCCGGCCACGAGCAACAGACGCCGCAAACCGGCGAGCACGGCGACGAGCGTGGCGCCGTACGACAACCGTTGCGACAAGGTGAGGCCGCGGACCGTCAGTGGATTGTCGTCGGTGTGAAGCACCGCGATGTTGCCGGATCCCCACCGGTCCCGCTGGCCGGCGTAGGTGGCGTGATTGGTCGCCCCGAGGCCGAAGGTGAGCGCGATCGGGTGGTAGCGGCTCGACCAGCCGGCGGCGTGTAACCGGATGGAGGTGTGGAAGTCCTCGGTGATCGTCGTTTCGGCCACCCCGCCCACCGAACGCAGGGCCTCGGTGCGCAGCACCCCGCCGGTGCCGCACCAGTAGGCGGCGTTGTGACGCTCCTTGCCCCACTGGAGGACGTCGTAGAACAGGCTCTGCTCGTGGCGTGAGGTCGAGAAGTGCTGGAAACTGTCGGTGTTGTAGAAGCCGTGCGGGGTCTGGACGAGAGCGACGTCGTCGTTCTCGAAGTAGGGCACGAGCGACGAGAGGTAATCGGGCTGTGGCACCATGTCACAGTCGAGGATGGTCACCAGCTCCCCACCCAACAGGGGTAGGGCGTGGTTGATGTTGCCGGCCTTGGCTCCGCGACGCTCGGAGCGGACCACATAGGTGATGCCCAGATCCTCGGCCAGTGCGGCCAGCTCCGGGCGCTGGCCGTCGTCGAGCAGCCAGACGGTCACCGGACCGGGGTAGTCCTGACCCAGGCAACCCGAGAGGGTGGGCCGGACCACCTCGATGGGCTCGTTGTACACCGGCACCAGCACGTCGACCGGCGGGGTCCTGGTCCCTCTCGGCGGCGAGAACGTGGGCAGGCGCCAGCCGTCGTAGATCAGGGCGAGGTTGGCGACGAAGGCCACCGACTCGCCGGCGAACAGGGTGATGTTGATCAGCCAGGCCAGCGTGCCGTCGGCCGATCCGGGCCCACCAGGTGCCACACTCCCGTACAGGAAGGTGCTGACGCGAAACCCGGCGTAGCCCACCATGGCCAGGAGCCCGATCGCCATCAGCGGCCGCGTGTCCCACCGCTTCCGGGCCAAGGGGTGGCGGTCGGGGCGGGCCCCGAAGTCCGGCTCGGCCGACGGCGTGTCGGCATCGAGCGGTTGCCGATGGTTGGTGGGCCGCTCGAGGGGGCTCATCCCCATCCATCGGCGGAGCCCGTGGCCGGTTGAGTGCGTACCACCAGCTCAGACGACCGCTCCGGCCCCGCGATCTCGGCCCGTGGTCGTCTCCGCGGCTACGATCGTGCGCATGGGTGGCCCGAATGATCCGGCGGTCGATATCACCGACAACCCGGACGCCGGCCGCTACGAACTGCGTCACGACGGCGAGGTCGTCGGGTGGGTCGACTACCGGCTCAGCGACGGGGTGATGACCATCCCCCACGTCGAGGTGGCCCGGCGGCTACGTGGTGGCGGCCATTCGGGCCCGTTCCTCACCGAGGTTCTGGCCGACGTCGAACGGCGGGGCCTGAAGGTCGTGCCGCTCTGCAGCTACGCGGCGGCCCACATCCGCGCCCATCCCGAGCTCGCCCACCTGCTCGCCTGATCCGGCGGTCCGGCGGTCCGGCGGTGCCGAACAGCCCGAAGTTCGGCGCGCCGGCTGGTTCATTTATCCACCTATTCGCTGAACCCGGAATCTCATTTTATGTAAATTAAACGATCTCGCAATCCATCCATCGAGTAGCAACTTTACTGGATTAAGCCATCATCTAGGCAATAGTCATCTCTTGACACTCTTCAATTGCCGGGAAACACTCCAGCAACGCATCGCCCAAATCTGGAGGGAAATCGATGGCAGACAAGCAAACACGTGAAGAGTTGAAGCAACTCCTCGACGCGGCACGTCTGGAGATCGGCGTTGCCATGCGCCGGGTCGACGAGGGAACCGACGCCGATCTGCTGGCCATCGCCGGCGCTGCTGTGCCCCTCGCCGCCTTCGTCGATTTCAACAAGGGCTGCGGATCACTCCGCAAAGACCTCGTGGAGAATCTGGCCGCGTTCGTCGATTTCAACCAAGGGTGTGGCGGCGCGGCCGCGCTCGATCGAACGGGCGTGGCCGGGGCGTTCGTCGATTTCAACCAGGGCTGCGGATCACTCACCCGGACCACGGATGTCATCCGGCGGCTGAGCCGCGGTTGAGCCGCCGGCCGAGGCGGGGTACACCGATGCCACCCAGCTCCGTTCCATCCGGTGTCGAACCCCGCCTCGGCGGCCTCGGGACGCCACCGCCGCATCTGCGGGCCAGCCGCTTCCGGGTCCTGTCGCCAGCGTTCTCCGAGCAGGGCGTCGGTTCGTTCCGGCTCGCCCTGTCGACCCGGACCGGTGCCGTCGTACGGCTCCCGGTCGACCAGGCCGACGCGCTCGACACCGGGGCGACCGACCTCATGGTCGAGGAGACCACGACCCTCCTGCGCCACGCCGGCCTCCTCGTCGACGGGGACGGGGACGAGGTGCAGGAACTGCTCGCCGAGAACCGGCGGTTCGCGGCCGATCCTTCCCAGCGGTACGAGTGCATCCTGCCGAGCTCCAACTGCCAGCTCGGATGTGACTACTGCGGCCAGTCGCACCAGCCGACCGGCATGTGTGAGCAGGCCCAGCAGCAGGTCCTCGACCGGATCACTCGCCCGGTGCGAGCCGGGGAGGTCCGAGACCTCCACCTCTGCTGGTTCGGGGCCGAACCGCTTCTCGGTCTCGACGTGATCCGCCGCCTGTCCAGCGAGTTCATCGCCGCCTGCGGGGCCGCCGGCTGCACCTATGGGGCCGACGTCGTCACCAACGGTCTCCGGCTCACCACGGCGGTGGCGTCGGAGCTGCTCGATCTGGGTGTCCGACGGATCGAGGTCACGCTGGACGGACCGGCCGACACCCACGACGCCCGCCGGGGCACCAAGTCGGGCCATCCCACCTTCGATCGGATCCTCGCCAACCTGGTGGCCATCGCGGCTGATCCCCACCTGGATCCGATCATGCTGGTGGTCCGCAGCAATGTCGATCGGCGCAATGCGCCCCTGGTGCCGGAGCTCATCGACGTGCTCTCGGCGTCCGGACTGGCCGGCCGGGTCCACTTCTATGTGGCCCCGGTTCATGATTGGAGCAACGAGGCCGGATCACTGTCGCTGCCCCCCGACGAGTTCGCCCGCCTCGAGATCGAGTGGTTCGCCCGCATGATCCAGCGCGGCATGGCCCCACCGCTCATGCCGGACCGTAAACCGGTCGTGTGCGTCGCCGTGAACGAGCAGGGCACCGTCACCGACCCGGACGGACGGCGGTTCCGTTGCACCGAGCACGTGCTGATCGACCGGATCGGGACCGAGCCGCCGGGCCCGGTCCCGGTCGAGATCACCGGCGATCGGCGCCGATCCAGAGCCGGGGACCGGCCCGATCCCGGCCACGGCCTGGTGGATTTCTACGACCGGGTGGAACGGGGCGACTACGGCTGCCACGCCTGCCCCATGCTCCCGGTGTGCGGGGGTGCCTGCCCGAAAGCGTGGCTGGAGGGATCGTCGCCGTGCCCGTCGGCCAAACACAACCTGCCGGAGCGCCTCGTGCTGGCCTACGCTGCCTCGAAGCTCGGGACGGTGGCGGCCGATGACTGATCTCGACGGCGCCGTTGCCGTCCTGTCGTGGGACGAGCGCCGGCAGGCGCCCTCGTTCGACGCCCGGGACGGGATCATGTTCCGCACTGCCCGTTCGCTGGCCGGGTCGTTGGCCGCCGATCGGGGCGGCGCGGCCGCCGGGGCGACAGAAACCCTGGCGGCCCTGCCCGACGACGGATTCCGCAACCTGCTCAGCTCCCCCCGGGTCCGGGAACTGGTGTGGGCCACCCCCGACGTCACCGAACTGGCCTCATTGGTCATGCGGGAAGGCGCCCGCTGCGGGCTCGACGTCGAGGCCGCAGCCGGTTGGTCGGCCCTGGGTGACACCTGGGTCGGCGATGCCCCCGCCGGGTTGGTCCACGGCTCGCCGGGCGGCGCCGTGGGGCCCATTGCCGTCGACGTGTCCCTCCCCACCGCAGTGGAGCGACCGTCGGGCGGGCTCCGGGACCCGGTCGCGCCGTCCGGCCCCGACCTGGAGCGATCCCGGTCGAAGGCCGGAGCCGCGTTGCGGACCGCGGCCAGGGTTTCCCCGGCCGCCCACGCGTTCGTCTGCTGCCACACCAGCACCGTGGTGTTCCGCCACGATCGGGCGGGGGACCCATCGGTCCGGAGTGCCTCCTCCGCGGCCGCGCCGGGCCGGACGATGCTGGTGAACGTCGACGACGACGCCGCTGATCGCCAGGTTGCCGAGGCCCTGCTCCACGAGGCGATCCACGCGTTCGTCACCGCGCTCGAGTTCCGCGGCCCCCTGACCGACGACGGCGGGTCCCGACCGGTCCGCTCCCCCTGGACCGGTGACCGGATCCCGGGACGGGCCCTGGCCCACGCCTGCTTCGTCTGGTTCGGCCTCGACCGGTTCCGCCGGTTGGCCGGGGACGACACCGCCGACCCGAACCGGGCCGTCGCCGACGGCTTCCGAAGACTCGACCTCGACGTCTTCGATCAGGCCGGCGTGGCCCTCAGCGAGCCGTGCCGGCAGGCCCTGGAACTCATGAAAGAACTGGTCCTCGACGGGAGATGGCAACCGGATGCGGCACGCACCAACACGACATGAGGCGATCAGCTCACCGGGCTCGATCGTGGAGACCCTGCTCAGCCCGCTCGACCCGCACGAGTTCGTGCGCACCCACTGGCAGCAGAACCGCCAGGTACTGCTCGGTGATCGACCGGCCGGACATTTCGAGCCGATCTTCACCCTCGCCGAGCTCGATCACCTCCTCGCCGAGGTGACCATCCCCTCCACGAACATCGACATGGGTGCCGATGCCGTCGGCGTGGCACCCGGTGAGTACAAGGCCCGGTCCTACGCCGATCCGACGTCGGTGCTCCGGCTGTTCGAATCGGGCAACACCATCATCCTGCGAGGCATGCACCTGTTCTCGGGGAGCCTCCGCCGGCTGTGTCTGGCCGCCTCGGCCTTCTTCCGGTGCCCGACCCAGGCCAACATCTACATCACCCCGGCCGGTCGGCAGAGCTCCTACCCCCACTGGGACGCCCACGACATCTTCGTGCTCCAGCTGACGGGACGAAAGACATGGACGCTCCACGAGAACGAGCACGCCCCACCCCACCCCAGGTTCGAGTTCGATCCCGAGGTCCACCCGATCGGGGCCGAGGTCGGCGAACTGGAGTTGCGGGCCGGCGACACCGCGTTCATCCCCCGGGGCCTCGCCCACAACCCGCGCGCCCTCGAGAACAGTGTGCACATCGCCCTCGGCGTCCAGAGCCCCACCTGGTACGACGTGCTCGACGCCGTCCTGCAGAACACCCTGGCCGACCTGCCGTTGACCCGGGAGAGCCCACCGTTCCTGTGGCGCGACCCGGCCCGGGGCTCCGACGGGTTCGGTGAACAGTTGACCACCGTCGTCCAGGCGATCTTCGACGACGGCCGCGCCGGCCACGCAGCGCTCCGCCTGGCCGAGTCGGTGGCCGGTGCCGCCGTCTCATCACAGATGGGCGGCCGTTTCGAGCAGGCGGTGCAGGGCGGCCCGATGATCACCGGCGACACGGTCCTGAGCCTTCCCGGGGTCCTCCCCAGCCACACCTCCCATCGAGGCGCCGGCGGGGTCACCCAGGTGCTCGTGGAGGGCCTCGAGTTCGTCGTGGCCGACGGTGAGGCCCGGATGGCCGACCACCTGATCGCCGCCGGTGAGGTGACGGTCGACGATCTGCCGGGGGACGACCCGGCGGCCCGCATCGCGTTCGCCCGTGCCCTCCACCAGAGCGGCTGCGCCCTTCCCCGATGACGCTCCGCACCCCGATGCTGTCGGTCTTCGACTTCTCCGCGGTCTCCCACGAGGACACCCTCCGGGCTGTCCGGGCCGTCAACCGGCAGATCTGGGAGGACTTCTTCCCCATCTGGGGCTGCGGTTGGAACCTGCGTCTGGACGAGCCGTCGTTCGATCCGACCGGGCTCACCATCGAGGAGCTCGACGACCACGAACCCGAGCACATCCAGGCCGACGGGGTCCTCTACCTGGTCGACACCGGCTCCCTCAACGGGGCCCTGGGTTACCATGTGGTGAACACGATCGAGATGCCCGTGGGCTTCGTCTTCACCGACGCCATCGAACACTGGTCGGTCACCCTCAGCCACGAGGCCCTCGAGATGATCGTCGATCCGATGCTCAATCTCTTCGCGCCGGGCCCGAGCCCGAAACCCGGCGACGGGGGACGCCTCGTGCTGCACACCTACGAGGTGTGCGACGTCGTCGAGACGTTCAGCTACGAGATCGACGGGGTCCGGGTGTCGGATTTCGTCACGCCCCGGTACTTCGTCGAGGGCGAGGGCTCCCGGGGCCGCAACGACTTCCTCGGTCTCGGGCTGACATCGTTCGCGGTGATGCCGAGCTGCCACGCCCTCTACTTCGACATCGAGCAGGGCGACTTCGCCGAATACCGGGCGGCCGAACGGGTCACGCCGCGGGCCCGGTTCGCGGCCAAGCGGGAACAGGCGGGCGACCTCGCCGCTTCACTGCGGATCGGTCGGAGACGTCCGAGCGACGTCGCCCTCGACGATGCCGTCTTCGCCTACAACCGGGAGGTTCAGCAACTCCGGTCGGTGGGGACGCTGGGGCGCGACTTCGCCATCTCCCGAACCGCCCAACGGGCGTTGCGTCGCCGGCTCCCTCTGGCCCAGCGGGAGGTCCTCGGGACCCGCACCTGAGGTGCCGCGCCGACCGGCGCCGGGTCCCCTACCCGGCCCCGTCGAGCTGGATCTCGACGGCGCAGTCGGACCTCGGACCCTGGCCCACCAGCTTCCCGACCGCGCCGAGCAGCCCGATTAGTCTGGCCTGCAGCCCGTACTTGGCGGCCACCTCGTCCCGGATGGTCCGGTACCGGTCTCCGGTCACCACCCGGGCCTCCCCGGTCCGGATCGGGGCACCGTCGATGGGGACGCCCTGCCGGTCGCTGGCCTGCAGGCTCACCCGGGCGTCGCCACGGATCCGTTTCATTTTGTAGCTCCCCGAACCGGTGGTGAACCCGACCTTGTTCTCACCGAGATCGACGATCCACACCGGCGCGGGCACCGGTGTGCCGTTCTTGCGGTGGGTGGTGAGAGCAACGTACTTCTCGGTTGCGAAGTCGGTCATGATTCGAAGGTTACCGACCCTCGGCTGCCCCCCACGGGCGGCGGCCGCCATCGAACGAGGTCTACGATCGGGAGGGTGACCGGGCATCACGAGGACCACCACCACGACGACCCCGAGCACCGTGAGCTCGACGAGATGGAGGTGCGGGTACGGGCCCTGACCACCGTGCTCACCGAGAAGGGCTATATCGATCCAGCCGCGATCGACGAGCTGATCGACCGGTACCAGACCCGTATCGGCCCCCGGAACGGGGCCCGGGTGGTGGCCCGGGCGTGGGTCGATCCCGACTACCGGGACTGGCTGCTCCGTGACGCCACCGCAGCCGTGGCCTCACTCGGCTACGAGGGCCGCCAGGGGGAGCATCTGGTCGCCGTGGCGCAGTCCGACGCCGTGCACCATGTGGTGGTGTGCACCCTGTGCAGTTGCTATCCGTGGCCGGTGCTCGGCCTGCCGCCCACCTGGTACAAGTCGGCGCCGTACCGGTCGCGGGTGGTACGCGAACCGCGGGCGGTGTTGGCGGAGTTCGGTACGACCGTGCCGGCGAGTACCGAGATCCGGGTGTGGGACTCCACCGCCGAGATCCGGTACCTGGTCGTTCCCCAACGTCCGGGCGGTACCGACGGGTGGAGCGAGGAGGATCTGGCCGGGCTCGTGACCCGGGACTCGATGATCGGGGTGACGGTGGCAGACGGGCCGTCGTCGTGACCGCTCCCGGCACCTACCGTTCCTGGGCCGATCTCGGCGGCACCCCGGGCCACGTACCGGTGGCGGCGGAGGTGGACGAACCCGTCTTCCACACCGCATGGGAAGGAACCGCCCTGGCCCTGACCGTGGCGTCGGGGACGACGCGGCGCTGGAACCTGGACATGAGCCGACGATTCCGGGAGACCGTGCCCGACTACCCCGACCTGTCCTATTACCAGATCTGGGTTTCTGCCCTGGAACGGCTGGTGATCGAACGAGGCGTCGCCACCGAGGCGGAGCTGGCCGCCGGGCACGCGGCCGGCGGCCGGGTCCCCGGCGCCCGAGCCCTGACGGCCGACCGGGTGGAGGCGGCCATGAACCGGGGCGCACCCACCCTGCGGGACGTCGACCGGCCGGCCCGGTTCGTCGTCGGCGACCGGGTGACGACCCGTCCTGTCCCGGTCGGCCACCACACCCGGCTCCCCCACTACGCCGCCGGCCGGACCGGCACCGTCGAGTCGGTCCACGGCGCCCATGTCTTCCCCGACACCAATGCCCACGACGAGGGCGAACAACCCCAGTGGCTGTACACCGTCGCGTTCGACGCCGCCGACCTGTGGTCCGACGCCCACCCCGGTCACCGGGTCTCGATCGACGCCTGGGAGCCCTACCTGGCTCCGGCGGACCCCACTCCGGAGGGCCGCCGGAGCGGCCCGGCCCCGGCATGACCGGCCTGCTGCCCGGCCAGCCGGAGCGTGGGGGCGAACCGGTGTTCGCCGCCCCGTGGGAGGCCCAGGCATTCGCCATGGTGGTGCGCCTGCACGAACAAGGTCTGTTCACCTGGGCGGAGTGGGCGGCCGCCCTCGCCCGGGAGATCGCCGACGCCCGACGAGCCGGGGAGCCCGACACCGGGGCCACGTACTATCACCACTGGCTCACCGCGCTGGAACGGCTCGTGGCCGCCACCGGTGCCGCGTCAGCCGACGAGCAGAGCCGCGCCCGGGCCGCCTGGCGGCAGGCTGCGGCCCGCACGCCTCACGGCCATCCCATCGAGCTGCGGACCCAGGACGTTCCTGGCCGATCCTGAACCCGGCAGCTCGGGGCGTCAGCGTTCCTCGACCCGATCGGTCGAGGGCGGGGTCACCGGGCCCCGCTCGTCGAGGTAACCGATCAGGGCGTCGAGGTCGATGCCGCCGCCGACCCGGAGGCCCGGATCGATGGTCGCCAGGGTGGCGAAGTTGTCGCCCCCGTCGGCCAGGAAGTTGTTGACCGTGACCTGAACCGTGTCGGTGGGCGCGATCGGCTCGCCGTTCAGGGCCAGGTCGCTGACGGTGACCGAGGTGCACTCGCCTCCGGTGATCGTCGCGGCCAGACCGTAGGTGAGGCCCTCGGACACCCCGAGGTGGAGGAACGGCCGGCTCGACCCGGCGGGCTGGCACTGCTCCTCCAGCACCGCCCGCAGTTCGGATCCGGTCATCGGGATGGTGTAGAGGAAGTTACCGAACGGTTGGAAGGTGAACGCCTCGCCGTAGGTGACGATGCCGTCCCCCTCACCGGCCGACGATGCCCCGTACGTCAGGTCGGCGCGAACACCGCCCGGGTTCATCAGGGCGATCTGGGCACCGTTGGCGGTGGTGGCGTGAAGCTGGGCGTCGGCCACGAGATTCCCCGCCGCCGACTCGGTACCCCGGTCGGCTCCAGGCGGGGTGCCGGCGCGCAGAACATCGGCGGTGATGGCACCGACCGGTCGGTTCCCAGCCGCCTCGGCCAGCGGCCGCCACCGGTCGAGCACGGCGGTGACGGCCGGGTCGGGCTCGAGGTCGGCCTGGACGACCGGGTGGTTGGTGGCCGTGCTCAGATCGCGGCGGACGTCACCGGTGCGCTTGTCGACCACCAGGTTGACCTCGGTGACCACCCGGCCGTACGAGTAGGCGCTGGTCACGATCCGACCGTCGAGCACGCAGTTGTAGGGCTGATGGGTGTGGCCGGTGATGACCACATCGATGGCCGGGTCGAGGGCGGCGTTGATGGCCAGGATCGGGCCCAACGGCTCGTTGCAGGCGTTGATGTCACCCGGAGCCGGGTTCTGCTCCATGCCCTCGTGGAGCAAGACGACGATGGCTTCGACACCCTGGGCCCGGAGCTCGGGCACAAGGGCGTTGGCTGTCTCGGCCTCATCGAGGAAATCGAGGCCGGCAACCCCCGACTGGGCGACCAGGACGTCGGTCGTCTCCAGGGTCATGCCGATGAAGGCGATCTTCTCGCTGTTCACCTTCTCGATCCAGTACGGGGCCAGGACCGGCTCACCGTCGGCGGTGTCGATGACGTTGGCGGCCAGCCACGGGAACTCGGCACCGGTGTACGGCGCGTCCGGGAAGTAGCAGCCGTCGACGGGGTGGCAGCCGCCGTCCTGCATCCGACGCAACTCATCGACGCCCTCGTCGAACTCGTGGTTACCCACGCCCGACACGTCGAGGCCCATGGTGTTGAGGGTTTCCACCGACGGTTCGTCGTGGAACAGGCCGCTGAAGAACGGCGAGCCGCCGATGAGATCACCGGCGGCCACCGTCAGGCTGTACTTGTGTCCGGTGCGAAGTCGGTGGAGGGCGGTGGACAGGTACTCGCCGCCCCCGGCCATCTGGCCGTCGAGGTCACCGGCGGTGTCGCCCTCGACATGGCCGTGGTAGTCGTTAAACCCCAACAACTGGATCTCGACGAGCTGGCCCGGTGGGTCGGTGTTCGGTTTGGCCCCGGCGGATGTCGCCGAACCGATCACCCAGAATGGCGCGACGAGTGCCGCGAGCAGGCTCACTGAACGTCGGCGGGAACGAACGGTGGTGGTCAACATGATCACGGGCTTAGTGCGAACCCGAGACTTCGGGCAAGGAGTACACCCTGTTTTTAGACGCCGTTCAACGGCTCGTCAGATGAAGATGATCTGGGCTCCGGCCGCGATCTCGATGAAGTCACTGGCGCTGATGACGGCTTCAACCCCCGGATGCAAATCCGCCGCGATCATCTTGGCCATGTCGAAACTCAATCTGCACGCGTACAGGTGGGCTCCTGACGCTTCCATCAGATCCAAAAAGTCTGGAATATCGGGGATATTTTCCTCCTCGAGTTGACGCTTCATCATATGGGTGGCAAACGTCGTCATACCGGGGAGATTTCCGAGCGCCTGCGGGATCGACTTGTGTTCAAGACCATGCCGTACCCGATCCAACTCCGGCATGTGCATGGCCGTGTTCCCGGCGATGGTGAACTTGAGATTTTCGTTGGTTTTCTTGTTTATGATGTCGAGGCCCCAGAAGGTGAAAAAGATGTGAACCTCGACGCCTTCACCCAGGGCCGCGTTGCCCATGATGAGGGCCGGATACGCCATATCAAGGTTGCCTTTGGAGCAGATGAAGGCCATTTTTCGGGGCCCGCGGTAGACTCCGGACGGCTCGTCGGTGCCGGCGTCGTCAGCGGGGCCTCGACGCGCCCGATCCCCGAAGTCGGGGGTGATGAAGCCGTCAGGAACCGGGGGTGGCGGTGTGGTTGTCATCTCACACGCACCCGACCGGCTTGTGCAGACCGGCCAACCAGGCCATCTTTTTCGCCGGCTTTCCCGGGAACAGGGTGAACAGTTCCTTGATGTCGAAGCCACCGACGGTCTGCATCCGGCGCAGGGTGGGTGTCGTTCCCGTCTCGGCGGAGTCGGCCCGCATGAACCGCAGGGGCGCCAGGTGGGCCTCGTCGAGCTCGATGCCGATCAGGACGGCCAGGTCGGCCGCGAGGTCCTCGCTCCATTCGTCACGGTTGGTGAAGAAGCCCTCGTCGTCGACGTCGAACGAACGGCCGTTGAGAGTGTTGGTGGGCATGCCGGGCTCCTAGTGGGTGGGCTCGTCGGACGGGGGCCGCTTCTTCCCGGCCATTGACATGTGGGCGGTGACCGGCATCCGATGTCCCGGCAGCAGCACGTCCCAGTAGAGCTGCTCGAAGGCCAACTTGCCGAGATGGTTGGCGTGGGTCGGCTTCAACAGCTGCATCGGACCGATCACCGGCACCGGGAAGACCCCCTTCAACGGCTCGGTGTCGTAGTTGAAGTCGAGCAGGAGTGCCTCCCGACGACCGGACTCGATGAAGCAGTTGGCGTGCCCGTCGTACGAGTTCGGCAGCGGCCGATCGTCGACGGCGGCCAGGAAGTTGTCGATGAAGAGCTCGGTGGCGAAGTGAGCGGCCGAGCCGGCCTTGGACGTCGGTATGTCACTGGCGTCGCCGAGCACGAAGATGCGCTCGTGGTCGGGTGAGCGCAGGGTGTGCTTGTCGACGTGGATGAACCCGGCGTCGTTCCCCAGACCGGAGTCGTACACGAACCGCTGACCGGTGTTCGGGGGTACGGTGACCAGGAGATCGAACTCGAGTTCACGACCGTCGTACCCGACGAGCAGGCACCGCTCGTTGTCGATCCGCTCGACGGCGAAATTGGCCACGAGTCGGATGCTGCGATCCTCGAGCAGGCCGCCGAGCTCGGCCGAGGCCACCGGTTTGGTGAAGGCCCCGTCGAGTGGGGTGACGTAGGAGATGTCGACCTTGTGGCGGATGTGGAGATCCCGATAGTGATCCTCGGCCAGGAAGGCGAACTCGAGGGGCGCGACCGGACATTTGATCGGCATCTCCGAGATATGGACGACCAATTTCCCCTCGGTGAAGTCGGCCAGCGCGGCCCGAAGGGCCACCGCACCCTCCAGGGTGTAGAACTGGTGCACCTTGTCGAGCCAGAGCGCCCCATCGCCCATACCGGGCACCAGGTCGGGACGAGGGATGGTGCCGGTGGCAACGATGAGCCAGTCGTAGGAGAGCCGATCTCCATTGTCCAGTTCGACCGAGCGCTGCTCCGGATCCACCAGACGAATACTGGCCTCCACGAAGCCGATGTCGCTCGGGAGGAACTTTCGCCGGTCCTTGACCACTCGTTTCGGTTCCATCCAGAACGGGATGAACAGGAAACCGGGCTGATACGGATGGGCCACATCCTGGTCGACCACGGTTATCGACCAATCATTCCCGAGGCGGCGCCGGAGCAGGTTGGCGGCCATTGTTCCCGCCGTTCCCGCCCCCAGGATCAGCAGCTTGCGCATAATCCGATTGTAGCCATTTCCCGGTGGCAACGGGGGCGATACCCGGCTCGGACCCATGATCGGTTCCGTTCACGCCTGCTCGATCCGGACCAGGTTGCCGGACGGGTCACGGAAGGCGCAGTCCCGCACCCCCCACAGTTGATCGGTCGCCCGCTCGAGCACTTCGGCCCCGGAGGCCGCGAGGCGATCGAATGTCGCCGTCAGATCATCGGTGCGGAAGATCGCCGCGTCGATGGAGCCCCGGGTCACCAACCCCAGCAGGGCGTCGCCGTCATCCGGGGCGCGGTCGCCGTGGGGTTGGGACAGGACGATGTCGAGGCCCTGGCCGGAGGACGTCAGGGTGACCCAACGGAAGCCGCCGTTCCTGACGTCGTGTCGTACCCCCAGGCCCAAGGCGTCGCGGTAGAAGCCGAGGGTGGCCTCCGTGTCGAGCACGGTGATGAACATCGTCGCCACGGTTACGGTCATCGATCCTCCTCGGGAGCGTCCATGAGCGTCAGGTCAGACGACGTCCCGCCGCATCAGGAGCATCCCGCTCGTCCCCAGGGCCACGGCGAGGTAGGCGGCCAGGGTGAGGGTGACATGGGCGGTGGAGAAGTCGTCTGAGCCGGTCAGCATGTCCTGGAGGAGCAGGCCGGGAGCCCATTCCTGAACCAGGGCGAGGTCGTCGCCGAGGACGTTCTCCACCGGCCCGGCCCACATGACCCCGATGAACAGGCCGACGGCCACCGAGCGGGTGATGACCCCGACCGCCGTGCCGAACACGGCCCAACAGGCAGCGTAGACGAGGGTTCGTACGAAGTCGCCAGAGGTGGCGGCCAGGCCGTCCGCGGTGAACCAGGCGCCGATGTCGAGACCGTTCAACATGGCCACCACCGCAGCGGTGACCCAGCTGACGGCGGTCACGATGGTGACAAGAGCGCCCAACCCCAGCAGGCGCGCGGCCAGGAAACCCCCGGCGACCCGAAGCCGGTTCGGGTTCTGCAGCAACCCGGTCCGGAGTGTGCCGCCGGCGATGTCACCGGCGGCGAGGGGGATGATCAGGCAGAGCACGAGGACCGACGAGAACGAGGTGGCCAACACCAGCGAGGCGGTGGCATCGTCAGCGGCTTCGATACTGGAGATGGTCAGGGCCGAGCCGGTCTCGGCCGCGGTGCCGACGAGTACCGCGGTCACCACCACGGCGTAGAGGGCGGCGCCGACAACGGAGCGTCGGAGGGTGAGGGGACGGGTGAGACGGAACCACTCGGCGTGGTAGGCCGCGGTCAGACGATTCATGATGTGTGCGCTCCTGTGCTGACGAGCTCGAGGACCCGGTCCTCGAGTGATGGCCGGTGGTGAACGAGTTCGGTGAGGACGACACCGGACGCATGGGCCGCCGCGTTGACCTCGGCGGCGAGCGCCCGACCCGTGCCCGCGGGTGCGGTCACCTCGACACCACCCGGAATCGGTGCCGCCTGGATGCCCTTGTCGGCGAGCACCGAGATCAGGTCGACCCCGCCGGCGTCGAATCGGGCGGCGATCACGGAGCCCCGATCGTGGCGGAGCTCGTCGAGGTGACCGGCGAAGACGCAGCCCCCGCGGTTGAGGACGATGATGCGCATCATGATCGGCCCACCTGCGCCGAGGTCCGTGCCGCGCCACAGCATCGTCAGCCCGCTGCTGGCCCGCCTGTTCGAACGTGCCTTCCGGAAGGAACGGCTGCTCGCCTTCGAATACGTCGACCGAGCGGGTGCCGCGACGCGCCGGGTGGTCGAGCCCCATGGCCTGCTCGTGAGCGCCCCGCTCTGGTATGTGATCGCGTGGGACCCCGAGATCGACGAACCCCGGTTGTTCCGTGCCGATCGCATCCGGTCCCCTCACGTCACGGCGCGGCGCTTCACGCCCCGACCGCACGAGGTCGTCCGCCGCGTCTGCCCTGACGCCCGCCCGGTGATCATCGGGCCACCCCCGACGCGGGCGGAACCGTCCGCCTGAACCCGGTCGCCGGTCCGATCGAATTCCGGGCGCCGCGCCGGCTGTGGAAAGCTCGTCCCGTGGACGGACTTCGGGTACTCGATCTCAGCACGAGCCGGACCGGGGCCTACGCGGGACGGCTGTTGGCCTCGCTCGGCGCCACCGTGTCCGTGGGGGAACCGCCGGAGGGGTCGCCGCTGCGGGCCGAACCCGCAGTCTGGGAGTACCTCGCGGCCGGAAAACGGAGCCGGATCGTCGAACCCGGGTCCGAGCCCGACGCCGCCCGTGACGCGGCCGTCGTGCTGCTGGCGACCGACGGCCCCGCCACCCCGCTGGCCGAGCTGGCCGGGGCCCTTCGTGACTCCCGTCCCGAGCTGGTCGTCACCGCGGTCACCCCGTTCGGGCTGACCGGCCCCTACCGGGCCTGGCGGGCCGGTCCCCTCGAGCTGTGGGCGGTCGGCGGGCACATGGCCCTCACCGGGGAGCCCGACCGCCATCCCCTGCCCGGCGGCGGTCCGTGGGAATCCCACCTCGTCGGCGCCTACGCCGCGGTCGGTACCCAGGCCGCGGCCCTCCGGGCCGTCGATCGGGGCCGTGGCGCCCTGGTGGATGTCGGGGCCATGGAGGCCCTGGCCGCGTCGCACCAATGGTCGCTCTGCCTCTACACCCACGAGGGGGTGGTCAAGCGGCGGGCCGGCAACCGGCTGGCCGAGATGCATCACCCCATCTCCCTCTACCGCTGCTCCGACGGCTGGGTCTGTATCGCCGCCGCCTCATTGCACCAGTGGGAGGGCCTGTGCATCGCCATGGAACAGGTCGAGCTGCTGGCCGACGACGATCTGGCCAACGCCGCGGTGCGGTTCGACCGGGCCGACGAGTTGGACGAGCTGATCACGGCCTGGACCAGCCGGCACACCGCCGCCGAGGTGGTGGCCGCCTGCCAGGCCAACTACTGCCCCGCCGGGCCGGTGGCCGAGCTGCCCGACCTGACCACCCACCCCCAGCTCCTGCACCGGGGGTTCTGGACCCCCGTCCCCGGCCTCGGGCCCTCGGCGGTGATGCCGGCGGCACCGTTCACGCTCGGCGCCGGGCCCCCGGCTGTGCCGTCACCGGCCCCGGCGACGGTCGGGCCGGCCGAGCCCGAAGCCACCTCCACCGACCGTGGAGCACCGCCCCGGCCGTCGCTGCCGCACCACCGACCGGCCGGACCCGACCCCGACGGCTTCCGACCTCTGGCCGGGGTGCGGGTACTGGAGCTGACGGTCTCGTGGGCCGGGCCGTTGACCGGCCGGACCCTGGCTGACCTGGGGGCGGACGTGATCAAGGTGGAGCACCCGACCTCCCGCGGTCTGGCCGTGATCGCCCCCGATCCCGACACCGAACGGGAGCCGTGGTCGTGGGGCACCCTTCCCCGACCCGACGTCCGCAACGGCATCTATCCCGACGCCGAGCCCGGCACCCAGTGGTGGAACCGGATGTCGTTGTGGAACAAGATGAACCGTTCCAAGCGGAGCCTGTGCCTCGACGTGAAGGCGCCCGGTGGTCGGGAGGTGTTCGAACGCCTGGTGGCCACGGTCGACGTGGTGGTCAACAACTACAGTCCTCGCGGGGTCCGCTCCCTGGGCGTCGACCACGAGACCCTCCGGGCGATCAACCCCGACATCGTCACCGTGGACATGAGCGGGTTCGGCGCCACCGGCCCGGCCGCCGAGGCTGTCTCCTGGGGTCCCATCCTCGACGCCGCCTCCGGCCTGGCCGCCTCCACCGGCTACCCGGATTCGGGTCCGTACAAGCAGGGCGTCGCCTACCCCGATCCGGTGGGCGGCACCCATGGTGCCCTGGCGGTACTGGCCGCCTGGTGGGAGCACCGGCGGACCGGGGAGGCGGTGTACGTGGATCTGTCGCAGCTCGAGACCCTCCTGTCGGCGGCCGGCGACCAGGCCCTGGAGGCGTCGGCCACCGGCCTGGCCCCGCCCCGGCGTGGGGCCCGCTCCCCCGTCCACGCCCCGGCCGGGGTCTACCCGTGCGCCGAGTCGGATTCGTGGGTGGCCCTCACCGTGTACGACGACGGCGACTGGGAGCGGCTGACCGGCCTGATTCCGGCGCTGGCCGGGCCGAGCCGGCTCGATGTGAAGGCCCGGCACCGGGACCACGACGAGATCGATGCCGCCGTCGCCGCCTGGACCTCGACCCGGCCGCCCCGGGTCGCCATGGCCGAGCTCCAGGCTGCCGGGTTGGCCGGGGTGATGGTGACCACCAACCGGGACCTGGTGGACGATCCCCACCTGGCCAGCCGGGGTTTCGTCGTGACCGTGGATCATCCGGAGGCCGGACCGGGCCGATTCCCCGGCTCACCCTTCCTGGTCGACGGTGAGGCCCTGGCCATCCGGGCCGTGTCGTCGCTCGGGGCCGACAACGACGCCATCCTGGCCGACCTGGGTTTCACTCCGTCCCAACGGAGCGAACTGGCCGAGTCCGGCACGGTCGCCACGACCCCACCCGACTGAGTACGCGCCGGCCGGGCCCTCGAATGCGTTATCGATCGAGCGCCACCTCGATCGGGGGATCACCGTAGGGCGAGGCCTGGATCACCGTGGGTCCGGGACGGAGGCCGAGGTCGTCTCGGTAGCGCCGGTACAGCCGTTGCTCGGCACCGTGGTCGCCGCCGTCGGCGGCCACCAGGAGCCGGGCGACGTCGTCGATCCAGCCGGCGTCGTCCCCGGTGACGGGGGAACCGGGTTCCCCCATACGACCCCAGGTGTCCCACAGGAGGAGCTCGTCACCGAAACGGTGGGCGATCTCGTAGATGACCTCTTCGAAGATGAACCGTTCACCCCGGAACACCGGCTGATCAGGGTCGACCCCATAGGTGTCGGCGTCGATGTCGCCGCGCCGATACCCGAGCCACACCTGAGCGGCGGTCACGAACCCCGGCCCGTCGAGGCGGCCGTGCTCGATGTCCAGCGGGTTCGGCAGCGCGGCGGAGCCGACGTCGACCTCGGGGTCGAACCGGCGCCACCGCCCGTCGATGAACGCCTCGACGATCACATGGTCGTGATGCCAACCGTCGACGAAGTACCCGGCGAACCCGACCCGGGATCTCGCGGGGACGCCATGGGATCGGAGCACTCCGACGCAGAACAGGGTGTGGTCACGGCAACATCCCTGGACCCGTTCGGTGGCCGCCCGCGGCACGTCGAGCGGTTGGGGATGGCGACGCTGGTCGGTGTCGAGGATCGATTGGAGCCAACGGGCGTTGACATCATCCCGGGTGGCGCGGGGCAACTCATGGCCCGAGGCCCGATAGTGCACGATGACATTGCGGGCGACAGAGGACAGCGCCTCGGGGTCACGGGGCACGACGTTCAACACCGCGGCGCGGTCACCCGGATCGGAGTACGCCGTATGGCGGGAATGGTCGAGGGCGACGCTCATCGGTGCCTCCTGCAGGCGCTCGTTCACCGCGCTCGACCGGTCAGTACAGCAGCGACAGGCTCTTGGTGGGCAGAACGTTGGCGGCGAAACGGACCTCCCGGCGACCGAGGCGCCAGCCGTCGGGCGCGGCATGCCACCGATCATGCCGGTGACCGGCGAGGATCTCCACCTGGCGTTGACGTCGATGACGGTACAGGATGAACGCACTGCGAACCGGTACCCGGCCCGGGGTCGGTTCGGGATCGACGGTGACGGTGCCGATGAGCCGGACGGTGCGGGAGGGCGGGTTCTCGGTCTGGGCCAAACCGGTACGGATCTTCGCCACCCGTATCCGCAGCAGGTTCAGATCGTCGTGGAAGTAGCGCAGGGTCGGTGCCCCGGCCGGTTTCTCGCCGGGCGGCCGGCCGCCGAGTTGGTCGGCGGGTATCGGTGCGGTGTAGACGATGTCGGGGTCGAGGAGGGCCAGCCAGTCCTCGTAGCGGCCGTCGTCGAGCAGTTCGGCCTCTCGGTGCAACACCTGGGTGAGTTCGACGATGCGTTCGGCCGGCACCGTGGCCGGCGGGGTGGTGGGCCCGGTCATCGGGCACCGCGCCGATGGGTGGTGGCCGGAAGGTCTTCCCACCGGTCGTGGACGAGCAGATCCTGCCAGCGGCGGTAGAACGCCCGGGCGTTGGATTCGCTGATGAGCAGGCCCAGCTCACCCGGCAGGTCGGGGTCGGTGAACTCATGGCCGAGTCCCATACCGATGGACGACCAGCCGTTCCTGGTCATATACCCGCGGCCGGCCCCCGTGACCTCCTGCCACTGGTCACCGTCGTCCTGCTCGACGAGGCCCGAGACCCCGAACGTGGCCTGGAAGCTGGCCACCATCCGGGCCTTGACATCGTCGTCGACGTCGGCATCGACGATGCCCCAGGTCCAGACCTCCATCCGTTCCGGCCCGGCGGGCATCCACATACGAAGGTTGGCGATCGTCGGCATGAGATTGAACGACAGGTTGGGGAAGATCGTGCCCGCGATGGGATCGACACCGCCCGAGCCCCGGAGCTCGCCCAGGCGGGCCGGGGCGGCAGGGGTGTTGGCCACCATGAACTCCTGCGACCGCAGGGTGTTGGGCCGGTCGGCTTGGGCTCGGAACAGGAACAGGCCGTGGCCGGGCGCCGGGTTGGCCTGCACCCCGTCGGTGACCCGGGCCGGCTCGCCCCCGCCCGTCACCCGGAGGGCCGAAGCGTGAGCAATCGACTGGGCGTGTTGGAAGTCGGACGCGAAGTTCTCCGCCCCGGTCTTCCAGTTCGCGTCGACGACGAACCGTTGGGGTGGACCGATCAGTTCCGTACCCCCGGCGCCGCGATCGAGGGCGACGTCGAGGTACCAGGTCATCTGCCCGAGGTACTCGGCCAGCGACGGAGCGTCCGGATCCCAGGTGGCGAAGATCAGACCCCGGTAGGTGTCCACCCGGGCCTGACGCAGGCCGAGGCGTGCCTTGTCCAGCTCGCCGTAGTAGGCGTCGGCCGAGTTGGGCACACCTCCCAGCTCCCCCGTCGACCGGAACCTCCAACCGTGATACGGGCAGGTGAACCCGGTCGTGTTGCCCTGATCGTGGACGCACACCGTCCGCCCCTTGTGGGTGCAGCTGTTGAGCAACACCCGGAGCACACCATGACGGTCCCGCACCACCAGCACGGGGTCCTCCCCCATCAGTGACGCCACGAAATCTCCCGGTGCAGCCACCTGCGACTCATGGCCGACGAACAACCAGCAACGAGCGAAGATCCGCTCCATCTCCAGCTGGTAGACCTCCTCGTCGGTGAAGATCCGGCGGTTCAGGCGCCCCTGATCCGGTTCGACGAGCCGAGCCGCTCGGTCGATCTCCTCCCTGACCTCACTGCTGCCCCCTCTGGTCCCCGATGACCAGGATCCTAGGTGCCCGACGACACAAAATCGACTGGAGTCGAAAATCTGGAAGGCCCGGAAGGCAGCGGGGCCGGGCACCTAGGATCGTTCCGTGGGCCGAGCGGAGGACAACAAGCGAGACAAGCGCGAGCGCATCATGGCCGCCGGTCGCCACCTCTTCTCCCGGCACGGATACGCCGGGACGACCATGGACGACGTCGCTCGCCATGCCGGCGTCAGCAAGGGGGCGCTCTACTTCCACACCGGTTCGAAGGCCGGCCTGGTCAACCAGTTGTTCGAGGCCGATTTCACCGCCTGGATCGAGCAGGCCTTCACCGAGCCGGACGACCGATCGGATCGGGGCCTCCTCGACCGGCTCGTCGCGGTCTACGCCCGCCTGCTTCAGCTCATGTGCGACGCCCCGGACCTCACCCGGGTGTTCATGGCCGAGGCCGGGGCCGGAGCGGAGGTCGACGAGGTCCGATCGGCAATGCACAATCTGCTCGGACGCACCGTCGACCTGCTCGAATGGGCCAAGCACGAGGGGGAGCTCGTCCCCGAGGTCAACAGCCGACGGTTGGCCTACAACCTGTGGGCCCTCTACTTCGTCGAACAGCACCGCTGGCTGCTCCAGCCTCCCGGATCGGCTCCACCCGACCCGATCACCACCATCGAGGCCCGGCTCCGGCCCCGGTTCACCACCCAGCTCGACGGCTATCTGGTCGGTCGTTGAGTAGCGCCGGCTCCCGGTCTCGACACCCAGGCTGACCGCCGCCGATCGGCCCCGCACCACTCCGGGGGCGCGGCCCGGTCGGAGCGAGGTGGCGCAGCAGCTGGCCGACGCCACCGCCGAGATCGACGAACGCGACCTGAGCCACCGCATCGAGGTGATCGGCCGCGGCGAACTCGCCGATCTCGGGAACCGGTTCAACGGCATGCTCGACCGCGTCCAGGATGCGTTCACGACCCAGCAAGCGTTCCTCGACGATGCCGGCCATGAGCTCCGAACGCCGATCACGGTGCTGCACGGTCACCTCGAACTCATCGCGCCCGACGCGCCCCTGGTCGCCGAGACCCGGCTCCTGCTGCTCGACGAACTCGACCGCATGAACCGCATTGTTGAAGACCTGGTCACGATCGCCAAGGCCGAACGCCCCGACTTCATCACCCGCAGTCCCGTCGACGTCGCCGACCTGACCCTCGACATCGCCGAAAAGTCCCGGGCCCTGGCCGGCCGGAACTGGCGTGTCGAGGCCGACGCCACCGTGGTCGCCGACCGCGACCGACAACGCATCGTCCAGGCGTGGATGAACCTGGCCCGCAACGCCACCCAACACACCCGCCCCGACGACGCCATCACCATCTTCAGCCGTGTCGGCCACCGCCGGATCGAGCTCGGCGTGGCCGACGGCGGCGAAGGCATCGCCGACCACGACCGCGACCGGCTCTTCGGACGCCTCGCCCGGGGAGCTTCCGCTCGACGCACCGACGCCGACGGCGCCGGTCTCGGCCTGGCGATCACCCACGCCATCGCCTCCGCCCACGGCGGGACCGTGCACCTCGACGACACACCCGGCGGCGGCGCCACCTTCACGATCCGCATCCCACTCACCGTCGCGACCGACCCGACCGACCCGCTGATCACCGAGCCGGAGGAGAACCCGTGGCCCGCATCCTGATCGTCGAGGACGAGGACCGCATCGTCTCGTTCCTCACCAGAGGCCTCGAAGCCAACGGCCACACCACCATGGCCGTCTCCGACGGCATCACCGCCGCGGCCGTCGCCCGAGGCACCGACTTCGACCTGATGATCCTCGACCTCGGCCTCCCCGGCCAGGACGGCTTCTCGGTACTGGCCGACATCCGCCGACGCGGCGAACGACTGCCGGTCATCATGCTCACCGCACGGGACCAGACCGCGGACACCGTCGCCGGTCTCGACGCCGGCGCCGACGACTACGTCACCAAACCCTTCCGCTTCGAGGAACTCCTGGCCCGGGTCCGTGCCCGACTCCGACACCCCGGCAGCCCCGAAGCCACCCTGCTCGAAGCCGGCCACTGCCTGCTCGACCTGCGCCGGCGCACCGCAACCCCCGACGAACGCACCGTCGAACTCTCGGCCCGGGAGTTCGCCCTCGCCGAGGTCCTCTTCCGCCATCCCGGCCAGGTCCTGTCGCGGGAACAGCTGCTGTCGATGGTCTGGGGCTACGACTTCGAGCCCGGATCCAACATCGTCGAGGTCTACATCGGGTACCTGCGCAAGAAGCTCGGCGCCCACCTCATCGAGACCGTCCGGGGCATGGGCTACCGGCTCGCCTCCTGACGGTCGGACTCGCGAGCCGACGATTTCACCGAGATCGCCGACGGCCGACGCGGCAGCGACAGCGCCGATGCGGGGATTGGCTTCCCGGGCCGACCGGCTGCGAGCATTCGACCGAGGTCGTTCGGTCAGGCGGGCCGATCGACCGAGCTGAAGGGGGCTACGCATGAAACTGGCGGCGACACCGCACGAGCGGACGATCGATGTCGACATCTCGTCGAACGCGTTCTGGAACCAGTCGTTCGAGGAACGGGAGGAAACCTTTTCCCGGCTGCGACGGGAAGCCCCGGTGAGCTGGCATCCACCCACCGAGTTCCCGGCCCCGCACGAGGAGCTCGGGTTCTGGGCCGTCGTCCGCCACGAGGACATCAACACCGTCAGCCGGCAATCGCACCGGTTCGCCTCCCGGTTCGGGGTCAGCCTCGATCCGGTACCGCTGGAACTGAGCCGGTCGTTGGGCTTCTTTCTCACCATGGATCCCCCCGAGCATCCCCGCTACCGGGAGCTGGTGAGCTCGGCGTTCACCCGTCGCCAGGTGAGCCTGATCGACCAGCAGATCGACACCGCGGCCGCCGAGATCGTGACCGACCTGATCGGCGCGGGCGACATCGACTTCGTGGAACAGTGCGCCTCCCGGCTTCCGATGCGGATGATCGCCGACATGATGGGCGTGCCGACCGCCGAACGGGTGGCGGCCGCCCATGCCGGCGACGCGGTGATCGGCCGGGCCGACCCGGCGTACGGTGACCCGGCGGACCCGGTCGGCACCATGATCAAGGCCCGCGACCACCTGTACGCCTTGGGCGCGGAGCTGGCCAGACACCGCCGGTCCCATCCCGCCGACGACCTGATCACCAACCTGGTGAACGCCGAGGTCGATGGGCACCGACTCACCGACGACGACATCGGGGCGTTCATGGTGCTGTTCACCGTGGCCGGCAACGACACGACGCGGAACACCACCTCGCTCACGATGGTCGCCTTCGACCAAAACCCCGACCAGCGGGCCTACCTCATGGAGGACTTCGACGGGCGGATCGGGCCCGCGATCGAGGAGTTCGTCCGCTACGGATCGCCGGTGATGCAGTTCACCCGAACGGCGGAGACCGACACCGAACTCGGCGGGCAGCAGATCGCCCAGGGCGACAAGGTCTGCATCTTCTACTGCTCCGGCAACCGCGACGAGGCGGTGTTCGAGCAGCCTCGGGCGTTCGACATCTCACGCCCCAAGAACCCCCATGTCGGTTTCGGTGGCGGCGGCGCCCACTACTGTGTCGGGGCGTGGTTGGCCCGCAGCCAGCTCCGGGCGGTGACCCGTGAACTGCTGACCCGGGTCCCGGGCATCGAGATCGGCGAACCGGAGTTCGCGGCCGGGAACTTCATCCGGGTCGTCACCCAGCTCCCCGCCCGCGTCCCGTAGCCCTGCCGGCGCGGCCGGATCCCCGTCCGCAACTCGAGCGTCCCGAAGGAGGACCTCCCCATGGGGCCTTTGACCGGCCTGAAGATCGTCGAACTGTTCTGCATCGGGCCCGGCCCGTACGCCGGCATGCTCCTGTCGGACATGGGCGCGGATGTGATCCTGGTCGATCGCGAGGTGGAACAGAACCTCGGCTACCCCGATCACCGGTACCGGTTCCTCTACCGCAACCGGCGCTCGGTGCGAGCCGATCTGAAATCCCCCGACGGGGTCGAGGCCGTGCTCGGCTTGATCGAACGGGCCGACGCGGTGATCGAAGGGTTCCGGCCCGGGGTGGCGGAACGGTTGGGTCTCGGCCCTGAGGTCTGTCTGGCCCGCAACCCGAAGCTGGTGTACGGGCGGATGACCGGGTACGGGCAGTCGGGGCCGCTGGCCGGCCGGGCCGGCTACGACGCCAACTTCATCTCCCTGACCGGTGCCCTGTGGGCGATCGGGGAGGCCGACCGGCCACCCGTACCGCCCCTGATCCTGGCCGGTGACCTCGGTGGTGGTGGCGCCGTGCTGGCCCTGGGCATGGTGTCGGCCCTCTGGGAGGCGGCCCGGTCGGGGCGCGGCCAGGTGGTGGACGCGGCCATCGTCGACGGGGCGTTGAACCTCATGGCCTACGTATACGGCAACCTGCAGGGAGGCACCTGGAACCATCAACGTCAGGCCAACCTGGTCGACGGCGGCGACTGGCGCTACGGCGTCCACCGCTGCGCGGACGACCGGTTCCTCTCCGTCGCCCTCCTCCAACCGAAGTTCGTCCGCACCTTTCTGGCCAAGGCCGGCGTGACCCTGCCCAAGCACCTGGGCGACCCCGATGCCCTGGCCGCCTGGCCCGCGTACCGGGCGTGGATGGCCGACCTCATCGCCACCCGCACCCGCGACGAATGGGTGGCGCTGTTCGACGGAGACGACGACTGCGTCCAGCCCGTCCTCGACCTGCTCGAAGCACCCACCCACCCCCATCTCCAGGCGCGCCGGTCGTTCGTCGAGGTCGACGGCACCACCCAACCCGCACCCGCACCCCGGTTCGATCGCACCCCCTCAGAGATCACCCGCGCCGGTCCGCGTCCGGGTGAGGGCGGTGAAGCGGCCCTGCGCGACTGGGGCCTCGACGACGACGAGATGGCCTACTTCCTCCGGCGTGACGCCGGGGAACCCATCGCCGGCGGCGGTTGAGCGTCGTGCACCTGGCCAAGCAACAGGTCGACATCGGCCTCACCACCGCCCGCCTGGAACCGATGCTCGAGTTCTGGCAACAGGAGATCGGCCTCCCCTTCGATCATGTGCTGCCGATCCGGCGGGGCCACGACCAGCACCGCCACGACATCGCCGGCTCGGTGCTGAAGATCAACCACCACGACACCCCGCCACCGGCGACCGGACCGAGTGGGTACCGGGAACTCGTCATCGCCCGGGCCGGCCTCGCCGCGCCCCGCCACCTGGCCGACCCGGACGGCAATCCGGTCGGCCTCGTCCCCCCGGGTACCGACGGCGTCGACCAGATCGGCATCCGGATCGGGGTGCGGAACCTCGACGCCCACCGCCGCTTCTACCGTCGGGTGCTCCGCCTGCCCGAGGAACAACCCGGCCGGTTCCGGGCCGGCGACAGCGTCATCTTGCTCGAACCCGACCCCGACGCCCCCACCGACGCCGGGATGCAAGGAACCGGCTGGCGGTACATCACCTTCCAGGTGTTCGACGTCGACCACGAGCACGTCGCCGTCCTGGCCGGCGGGGGCCGCGAGGCGCTCGCTCCGGTCACGATCGGGGTGACCGCCCGCATCTCCATGGTGCGCGACCCCGACGGCAACTGGATCGAACTGTCCCAGCGGGCCTCCATCGTCGGCACCCTCGACGGATCCGGGGAACGCTGAGCGGCTCAGGCGGCCCGTGCGACATCCCCGACAAACAATCTGTACCTTTTGAGTAAAGCCGTAGTGTACACTGCCGGTGTGGATGTCGCGATTACCGAACTCCGGGCTCACCTCGGCCGCTGGATCGACGCGGCGCGCGAAGGCAACGACGTGGTCATCACCGATCGAGGCACGCCAGTTGCCCGAATCGTCGCCATCGACGCCACAGCCCTCATCGACCGACTGACCGCTGAGGGCATCATCAGCCGTCCGGCCAGCCCGACCCGGCCTGTCGCGGGCAGCAGGAACCGACCGGCGCCGAAACACCCGGTCGCCGAGATCATCAGTGAACAGCGTCGCTGACGGTGACTCTCGTCTACTTCGATTCCAGCGCCCTGGTGAAACTCGTGCTCAACGAGGTCGGCTCCGACGTCGCGGCGACGCTGTGGAACGCATCCGACTCCGCCCTCTCGAGTCGCCTGGCCTACCCCGAGGTGTGCGCAGCGCTGGCCGCGGCCGGACGCAACCACGACCTGTCCGAGTCCGAGACCGCTGGTGCGATGGCCGACTGGAAGGACTTCTGGGCTTCGATTCGTCCGATCGAACTGACCCCAGCCGTCGAACAAGATGCCGGCCTCCTGGCGCGAGATCATCGACTCCGTGGCGCTGATGCCGTCCACCTCGCCAGCGCTCGCGCTCTTGGCGTCACCGACCTCACGGTGGCGGTGTGGGACCGGCACCTCCACGCAGGCGCGGTAGCAGCCGGATTCGCCGTTGCGCCCGCCACACTCGGCTGAGCGACAGAGCGGCGAACCTCGACGATGCCGGCCAGTGCCAGCGCCCCATGTATCGCATCCTACGCCTGCGAGTCGACTGGACGATCGAGGAGTCCCGCGAGCACAGCAAGGTCGCGCTTCCGCCGGGTGTCGCGATCGGGGGCGCCGACGGTTGCCGGGCTTCCGTCGGACAGCGTGTCGTCGAGAAGGTGAGGTGGAGCGAGCGGGCCCGGCGGCCCGACGTCGGACAGCCAGAGCGTCCGTTCGCTGAACCAGTAGCGGAGCATCGCCACGTCTTCTTGGCCGGGATCGCTGATGCGGCCTTCGGCAGTGATGAGCCCGGCCCATGTCAGGTGGACCCCGTCGTAGCGTTCGGCTACGGATCGCCAGTCAGGCACGAGGTGCGACCGGATCGACGTGCGTGCCGCCCGTTGCCCAGGCACACCCATCAGTCGAACCCAATCGCCCGGACGGTTGATCTCGAACACTTGGAACCCGTCTCCACGGGGAGATCCCACCGGGTCACCGGCCCGTCGTACATCTCCCAGGCATCGACGAGCTGGGCGTGGGCGACCTCGGGGGGATCGCTCGCCGTCCACAGCCCCGCCCACGTCGATCACCGCCGAGTAGGTCGCAAGCTCGACGAGTTCGCCGAACTCCATGGTCTCGACGAGGGCAACAGCTCCGTTCACACCGTCAACGGAGCTATCTCCCAAGGGAGCCCATCCAGCGGGAACGCGCGCCCGTGACTCGAGTCGAGCCAGCAGCGCAACGCCGAGCGGAGCCTCCAGAACCGCTTCGACGAAACCCGCGCGACCAGCCACGAGGGCAACGGTAGATCTCGTTCGGTTCGAGTTCCTCCGGATTCGTGCCTTGTCCAGCTCGATGCCGACGTCGCGGCTCAGGCGGCCAGGTCGACCAGCAGATCAGCGATATGGGACGCCACGACGGCGCCGAACGTCGTGGCGGCGAACCCATCGGCGCCGTCGCCGAGGAGCGCCCGCCGGTCGCCGACAACGGCGACCAGGCTCACCCCGTCGGGGCCCGCCACCAACGCCGGGGCCGCAACACCAGCGGTGTCGAGACGGACCGATCCCTGATCGAGGACCACCCCGTCGACCTCGACCGAACCATCCACGGGGACGAGCAGGGTCTCGGTGTCGAGCGTCCGGGCCGGCCAGGCGACTGCGCCGGCGTCGGCCTTGACCAGGCACACCGCGGGTCCTCGCCGGGGTTCCCCGAGCAACCCGACGTACAGCTTCACGCCACCGGCCACGTCGACCCAGGCGTCCACGTCGTCGAAACCCCCGTTGAGATGGGCTCGTGACGTCCCACCCGTGGTGGTCCGGATGGCGGGTGCTCCCGGGCACGGATCGAGCCGCTCGACCCCCATCGCCCGGGCCGCTCTGGCCTGGGTCGGCTCCACTCGTTCGGCGATGTCGGCCTTGACCGGGGTGATGGCGAACCCGCGCCGGTCACCCATCAGGACCAGCCCGAACCCGCCCTCGGGACCCCAGGCCAGATTGTCGCCGGCGTAGGGCACGCCGCCGTCGTGGAACCGGAATTGGCCGTGGCGGTACTCGTCGCGGCCCATGTTGGTGGTGCCTCGCACCGAGATCCGCCAATTGTCCGACGGGTGGGCGTGGGAGAAGCCCGTCGGCATCTGGTCGTCCATCGGCACCGAGGCCGACAGGAACACATACGGCCCGGCCTCCTCGTCGCCGAACAGCATCGACACCGAAGGGATCCCCATGAAATCGGTCCACACCTCGGTGTCGCGAAAGTCGAGATCGATATGGCTGCCGGCGTCGCCGACCGGGGTACGGGTCATGATCCTGTGCACGGGGCCTCCCTGACTCTGCGACCGACGGTAGAGCATCGTCGGTCGGCGGTCCATCACGCGACCACGGCCCCGGCCACCTTGCACGGCCGGCGGGCCGCCTTCGAAGATGAGATTCGGGCCCGAACCGAGGAGCCACCCATGACCGACCCATCACCGAAGTTCGAGATCTTCCGCGCCGCCACGGCTCCCACCCTCGAACAGACCGACGTCCTCCGCTATGAGGGCCTCACCCCCGATATCCGTGCCGGCCTCGGCCAGCTCGCCGACGCCGGGATCGAGGCGGGGAGTTTCGCCAAGATCCTCATCAACGTGCCGGGGTTCAGCCTCGCCTACGCCTGGCACAAGAGCGGTTATCCCCTACCGCTCCACAGCCACGATTCCGACTGCTGTTATGTGGTCATCGCCGGAGAGATGCAGGTGGGCAAGGAGGTGCTCGGTAAGGGCGACGGCATGCTCGTCCCCGCCGACACGGCGTACACCTTCACCACCGGCCCCGACGGTGTGGAGTTCCTCGAGTACCGCCACGCCAGTTCATGGAACATCGTGTTCAAATACCGCAACGCCGACTCGTGGACCAAGGCGGCCACCGAAGCCCGGAACCGGCACGACGGGTGGGCGTCGGAGGCCCAGCCGTACGGCCTCGTCGAACCCGTCCGGTGGGCCGGGGAAGAACCGCCGATCGCTTCGCCGATCACCCCCGGTCGAACTACGATCGAAGCGCCGGACGACGGGAAGGCCGAGTCGATGACATCCGACATGACCCTTGACGAGGCGTCCCGAGCGTTCGTCGAGAGCAAGCGCTACACCGACGCCGATCGTTGGCACCAAGCGGCCGCCGTCATCCGAGCCGAGGATCCCGTCCACTGGGTGGAGCATCCCGACGTCTACCCGTTCTGGGTCGTCACCAGTCATGCCGAGGTCATGGAGGTCGAGCTCCACGACGAGGAGTTCATCGCCGGGCCACGGGGCATCCTCGGTTCACGGGAGGCCGACGACAACCGCGCCACCCACGGGACCCATCGCATCAAATCCCTGGTCGTCATGGACGGCAAGGAACACAAGGACTACCGCGACCTGGCCGCGAGCTGGTTCCGACCGAGCAATCTCCGCAAGATGACGGGCCGTCTCGACCAGCTGACGGTGGAGGCGATGACCAAGCTCGAGGCCGCCGGTGGCGAGATCGACTTCGCCACCGACGTGGCCATGGAGTATCCGCTCCAGGTGATCCTGGCCATGATGGGTCTGCCCCAGAGCGACTACCCCAGGATGTTGCAGCTCACCCAGGAACTGTTCGGCCCCGAGGACCCCGAATACGCCCGCGACGCGGAGGACTCCCTCGCCGGGATCGACGACACCATCCGCGACTTCTTCTCCTACTTCAACTCGATCACCGAGGACCGCAAGGCCCGACCCACCGGCGACTTCTGTTCCATCGTGGCCAACGCCGAGATCGACGGTGAACCGATCGGCGTCATGGAACAACTGGGGCTCTACATCATCGCCGCCACCGCCGGCCACGACACCACCTCGCACGCCATGACCGGCGGTCTCCAGGCCCTGATCCAGCACCCCGATCAGCTGAAGAAGCTGCAAGAGCAGCCGGAACTGATGCCGTACGCGGTCGACGAGATGATCCGGTGGACCTCACCGGTCAAGCACTTCATGCGCACCGCCACCTGCGATTACGAGCTCGGCGGCAAGACGATCAAGAAGGGCCAGGACGTACTGCTGGCGTACTGGTCGGCCAACCGGGACGAGGCGGTCTTCGACGATCCGTTCACCTTCGACGTCGGCCGGAAGACGAACCGTCACGTCGCATTCGGGGTCGGCACCCACTTCTGACTCGGTTCCAACCTGTCCAAGATGTAGCTCACGAACCTGTTCACCACCCTTGGGCCCCGCCTGCGGTCGGTCGAACCGGCGGGTGAGGCCGAACTCAGCCGTTCGACGTTCGTGAGCGGCTAC
>JBKDZN010000176.1:0-10063 GCA_047971245.1 Acidimicrobiales bacterium | reverse complement strand
ACTCGGGGCTCGGCTGGTGCTGTGCGGGCGTACCCCCGAGACGCTCGACGCCCTGGCGGAACGGCTCTCCGCCCATGGCACGGAGGTGATCACCGCCCCCGGTTCGGTGCGCGACCCCGATCAGGTGGCCGCGGTCGTCGACGCCGCCTGGGACCGTTTCGGCCGGCTCGATGTGGTGGTCAACAACGCCGGCGGTCAGTTCTCGGCTCCGGCGGTGGACATCAGCCCCAAGGGCTGGCACGCGGTGGTGGAGACCAACCTGTACGGCTCGTGGTACACGATGCAGGCCGCGGCCCGGCGGTGGACCGAGGCCGGGGCCCCGGCTGCCGACGAGGACCGCTGTGTGGTCAACATCTCCACCATCGTGGGCCGGGGGTCCGCCGGTATCGCTCACACGGCGGCGGCCCGGGCCGGTCAGATCAACCTGACCCGGTACCTGGCGGTCGAATGGGCGCCCCTGAAGATCCGCTCCAACGCCATCGCGGTGGGCGTCGTGGCCTCCGAAGGCCTCGCCACCTATCCCGAGACGGCCCGGGCCAGTTTCGGTCACAACCCGATGCGCCGCCTGGGCGATGTGTGGGACATCGCCCAGGGCGTCGCCTATCTGGCCGGTCCGGCCGCCGGCTTCATCACCGGTACCACCCTGGAGATCACCGGGGGTGAGCACGTGTGGGGCGAATACTGGCCCCTGGGCCGCCCCGACCATTTCAACGGAGTCGCCTACCCATGACCAACGACCGCACCACCTCGTCCGACCCGGCGGCCTCCGGGGATCGGGTGGACACCACCCGCCTGCAGCACATGGCCCGGGCCTACACCGAATCGGCGTTGCTGTGGGCCGGACTCGACCTCGGGGTCTTCACCGCGGTGGCCGGGGGCGCCCGTGACAACGACGCCCTGGCCGCTGCCTGCTCGATCTCCCGGCTCAACGCCGATCGCCTGGTCAGCTGCCTGCTCGGGCTCGACCTCCTCCGCCTGGGCGACCACGGCGAGCTGGTGAATGCCCCCGACGCCGAGAAGTTCCTGGTGCGGGGCAGTTCCCGCTACGCCGGGCCGTGGATGCGCTTCACCCGGCCCGATGTGCCCGGCTGGATGAACCTGAGTGAACTGCTCCGCTCACCCGAGCCGCCCCGGCCGCTCGGCATGTACAGCGACCTCACCGTCGAACAGGCTCGCACCTACCACCAGGCCACGGCCTCGATCGGCATGGGCGCGGGGCGACGTTTCGCCCGCACCGTCGACCTCACGGGCCGCCGTCACCTGCTCGACCTGGGCGGCGGTTCGGGGGCGTACTCCATCAACGCGGTGCAGGCCTACCCGAACCTGCGGGCCACGGTCCTGGACCTCCCCCCGGTGGTCGAGGTGACCGCGGAGTACCTGGCCGACCACGACGTCGCCGACCGGGTCGACACCATCGGTGGGGACTTCACCGCCGACCCGTTCCCGGAGTGTGACGTGGTCGTGATGGCCTCCAACCTGCCCATCTACAACGAGGAGACCATCGCCGCAGTGGTGGCCAAGGTGTTCGGAGCCCTCGTCCCCGGGGGCGAGATGCACCTGGTGGGCGAGATGCTCAACGACGACGGCGTTGGCCCGCTCGACGCTGCCCTCTGGGGGATGCAGGAGATCCTCTACAACTCCGGGGGCAAGGCTCACACCCGGGCCCAGGTCCGTGGCTACTTCGAGGCGGCCGGTTTCGTCGACGTGGCCGAGCACGAGTTCGTACCCGGGGTGCTGGTCAGGGTCACCGGGCGCAAGGCGGCGTAGCCGCCCCCCGAACGCCGGGGTCCCGGAGGCGAACATCGGGCTCGGCTCAGGCCGGCCCCAGGAGGCGGGTGATGGCCTCGGTCAGCTGGTCGCCGAGATCGGCCGGTCCGGTGACCGAGGGCCCGGGGTGTCGCCAGGCCACGTGACCGTCGGGGCGGACCAGGAGGGCCCCGCCGGGGCCGATGCCGGCCACGTCGACGAACGGGCGCCCGGAGCCGTCGCCCGGGTCGGTGAGGCCGGGCCGGCCGATCCGGAGGTGATCGACCCCGACCCCGGTCCGGGTCGCCGCGGTAGCAGCGGCCGCGGCCCAGCCCCGACCCTGCGGCCCGGCCAGCACCAGCAGATTGGTGCCCACCAGGTCGAGGGTGGAGATGGGGTCGTCGGCCGGTCCGAGCCAATGGTGGGGGAGGCGGGCCCCAGGCGTGGCCGACGGGACGTAGTCGGCGTAGTCGTCGGCCACCACCGGGGGAGCGGTGCCGTCGCCGATCACCGCGGCCGACGCGTAGACCGGTCCCAGTTCCACCCCGAGATGGTTGCCGTAGCGGTGGGACTCGGCGGCGATCTCCGCCGCCGAGAGACCGGAGGCGTCCGGGTCGACCCGGCCCAGGGCGACGGCGCGGATCCGGCCCACCGCCCGCGAGTTGGCCAGGGACTGCTCGGTGACCCGTTGGGCCAACCCCCGGCGTTCGGTCGGGTAGGTCTCCACCAGCGACCAGGCGGCCCACCCCCGCAGGTGGTACGCCAACTTCCAGGCCAGGTTGTGCATGCTCTGCAGGCCGGTGTTCACCCCCAGACCGCCGGTGGGCGGGAACTGGTGGGCGGCGTCGCCGACGAGGGCGACCCGACCGACGACGAACCGGTCGGCCACCGTGGCGTTGAGGGCCCAGCGGCCCACCGAGATCACCTCGACGCCGAGGTCGGGGATCCCCGACGCCGACCGCACCCACGCCTCCACCCGGTCCGGGGGCCAGGCCTCGATCGACCAGTCGTCCGCGTCCACATTGACCTGGGCCAGCCAGCGGCCGCGGGCATCGAGCGGCTGGAGGACCCCCACGGCGTCGTCGGAGGCCACGAAGTAGAGCACCGCCGGCCGGTCGCCGAGGTGGGGTTCGATCGGCGCCCGGAAGTAGCAGTTGATCATGTGGGTCAGGTCACGGCGGCCGTCCAGCTCCACGCCCAGGGCCCGGCGGACGAAGCTGCCGGATCCGTCGGCCCCGATCACGGCGGGCGCATCGATCGTCTCGGTCGCCCCGGTGGTTCCGTCCCCGACGGACCGGAGGGTGACGGTCACGTCACCAGTCCCGGCGCGGGGCTGGGTCAGGCCGACCACCTCGGTGTCGAAGCGGATCTCGACCCGGCCGGTGGCCCGGGCCGCGTCGAGGAGGATCTCCTCCAGCAGTTCCTGGGACGACATGACCGGTACGGCCGGACTCACCGCCGGGCCGGGTCCCTCGAAGCCGGCGGTGTCGATCCGGCCCCGTTCCGGTCCGACCGCGGTGTCGACGAACCGGATCGGCGACTTCCAACCCGGTGGCGCGTCGATGCCCCGCAGCCGCTGATAGACGGTGGGGCCCCAACCCCGGGCGATCTCCATGGTGCGGGTATTGATGTTGCGGGTCTTCGGATGCCACGAGATCGAGCCGTGCCGTTCCACCACCACCGACCTGACCCCGAACCGGGCCAGTTCCAGGGCGGTGCCCAGCCCCACCGGGCCGGCCCCCACGATCACCACCGGACGCGGGTCGGCTCCGGTCATGCCCCACCGGCCTTCCCGGCCTTCCCGGCCCGGACCGCTCCGCTCGGCGATGGATCGGCGCCGGTCCGGTTCACGACCCCGACCAGATCGATCAGGCGGGCGAGCTCGTCGAGCCGTGCCCCCGGCTCCCCCTCGGGCAGGCCGACCCGCAGGGTGCGGACCCCCACATCCCGGTAGGCCCGCAAACGCTCGGTGATGCGGGCATCGTCGCCCACCAGGTTGGTGTCGAGGCCGATGGCCAGCGGGACCCGGGCCCGGGCCGCGTCCCGGTCACCGGCCCGCCACAGCCGTTCCACCTCGGCGACATCGTCGCCGAAACCCTGGCGGGCGAAGGCCTCGTTGTAGAAGTTGGTGGTGGCCGACCCCATGGCGCCGAAGGTGAAGGCGTAGCCCGCCGCGTGCCGGCGGCCGGCTTCGTCGAGGTCATCGGTGAACTCCAGGCCGACCGACACCGTGAGCTCGATGTCGTCCAGGGTTCGTCCGGCCGACTCGGCCCCGGCCCGCATGGGGGCCAGGAACACCTCGGCCGACTCGGGGATGAACGAGTTGCCGATCCAGCCGTCGGCCCGTTCGCCGGTGAGGCGGAGGTTGGCCGGACCGAGGGCGGCCAGGTAGATCGGGATCGGGGTCCCGGCCACGGGGGAGCGGATGGGGCGCCCCTCACCGCCGGGGCGGGGGAGCTGGTAGATCCGGCCGTCGTAGGCCAGGCGTTCCCCGGCGGTGATCGACCGGACGATGTCGATGGTCTCCCGGGTCCGGGTCACCGGCCGGTCGAACGGGATCCCGTGCCATCCCTCCATGACTTGGGGGCCGCTGGTGCCGAGACCGAGGACGAACCGGTTCCCCGACATCGCCTGGAGGGCGAGCCCCGACATGGCCAGCAGGGCCGGGCTGCGGGATCCGAGCTGCACGATGCCGGTGGCCAGGCGGATGGTGTCGGTGACCGCGGCCAGGTGGGCGAGGGGGGTCAGGGCGTCGTAGGCCCAGGCCTCGGGGGCCCACACCGAGGTGACCCCGAGACGTTCGGCGTCACGCACGAAGGCGGTGGACGCCGGGTCGAGACCGGGCAGCCAGATCCCGATCTCGAGGGGCCGGGAGTCCGAGCGTCGGTCGTCGCGCACCATGGGCCGATCATTACGCCGCCGCCGAGCCCGGGTCCACTCACCGGCCCGGCCGGGACCGCCGACGGCAACCCGGGCCGCCCGCGGTTCGCTCAGACGGGCCCGTTGCCCTCGATGTGAACGGCGGCCTCCTCGGCGCTGGCATCAGCGGCGTCGATCGTCTCGGAGACCTCGGCGACGGCCTGGGCCTCGTTATCGCCGTAGTCGGGGACATCACCCCCGGACTCGGCCAGGCGCAGGCCCGGAGCGTCGGCGCGGGCCTCGCCGGGACGTTCCTGGCGCCATTCCCGTTCGCCCACCCCGTCGACCGCCTCGGTGTCACCGTCCAGCTCGGCCGGGTCCTCGGCGTTCAGGCGATGTTGCGCCTCGGTGTAGGCGTCCTGGCCGGGCAACTCGTCGTCCCCCGTTTCGGGCAGGAATACGTCCTCGTCGAGGGATTCGGCCCGGTCCTGGGGGTCGCCGGATGGGGGGATGCTCATGATGGCAGTTGTAGCCGATCGGTCGGTGCTCCACCGGCCATCGGGACCGGACCGGCGGATCCGGTCGGGGCCAGCGGGTCGGGCGCCGTGAGCTTGTGGTCGATCACGGCCCGGGCCCATCGGGCCCGGCGGCCGGCGAGCTGGGGAGCGACCGTGGTCACCCGGCCGTCCTCCCAGGCCAGGAAGACGGCGGCGGTGGCGTGGTAGACGGCGCCGGCCGCCCGGCGCACATCGATCTCGGCGTCACGGTCGCCGGCCACCGAGCTCATGAACCCGGCGGCCCGGTCGACCAGGGGGGCGAGGGCGGCCCGGAGGTCCCGGTCGACACCGGGCTCGTCCAACAGGAGGTGGAGGTAGGCGGTGAGGGCGTCGAGGGCGCCTTCGCGGCGGGTGGCCCGGGCCACGTCGAGGGCGACGATGTTGCTGGTGCCCTCCCAGATGGAGCCGAGGTGGGCGTCACGGACCATCCGGGCATCCGACCATTCCTCGATGTACCCGACCCCACCCCGTATCTCCATCAGGTCCCCGGTCACCTTGCGGGCGTCGCGGCAGGTCCGGAACTTGATCAGCGGGGTCAGGATCCGCAGCACCCGGGCCATGTCGGCGTCGCCGGCGTCGGCCCGCCGCAGCACCTCGGCGGTGTGGAACACCATCGCCCGGCCCTCCTCGGCCGCGGTCTCGAGCTTGGCCACCTGGCGACGCATGAGGGGCAGTTCGGCCAGGGGCCGGCCGAAGGCACGCCGGTTGGCGGTGATGAACCGGGCCTCGTTGACCGACCGGCGCATCATCCCGGCCGAGCGGACCCCATTGGCCAGGCGGGACATGTTCATCATGTCGGTCATCTGTTTGAACCCCTGGCCGGGATCGCCCACCAGGTAGGCGACGGCCCCGTCGAGGGTGACCTCACCGCTGGCCATCGACCGGGTGCCGAGCTTGTCCTTGAGACGAACGATGCGGCGGGCGTTGAGTGAACCGTCGGGGTGGTGGCGGGGGAGGAGGAACAGCGAGAGGCCCCGGGTCCCGTCGTCACCACCCTCGGGCCGGGCCAACACCATGGCCAGTTCGGCGTCGGGATTGGAGCAGAACCACTTGTCGCCCCACAACCGCCAGGTCCCGTCGTCGCCGCGGCGGGCCACGGTGGTGATGGCGCCCACGTCGGAACCGGCCTCCTGCTCGGTCATGAACATGGCGCCCTGGTGGAGCCGGTCGAGGTCCTGGCTGGTGAGCTGGTCAAAGAACCGGTCGATCAGCTCCGGATCGCCGTACTTGACCAGGGTGCGGGTCAGGGAGTCGGTCATCGACAGGGGGCAGCACAGGCCGAACTCGGCCTGCACGAACAGGTAGACGAGGCCGTACTTGACCAGCGGGGGCAGGGCCGTGACCTCACCGAACACGCCGGCCCGGTGTGACATGGCGGCCAGGCCGAACTCGCCGAAGGCATAGCGTTCCAAGGCCACATAGTCGGGATGTTTGACCACCCGGTCGACGGGCCGGCTGGTGCGGTCACGAACCTCGAGGACGGGCGGGTTCCGGTCGGCCGACAGGGCGAGCTGCTCCAGCTCGCGGCCGACCAGCGCCCCCAACTCCTCGAAACGGGGCCGAACCCGGTCGAGCAGGTCGGCGTCGAGGTAGACCGACAGGAGGGCATCGAACTCGTCGTCGACGGTGAAGGCGTTGAACCCGGCGGCGTCGGGGATGTTGCGGTACACGGTCCCCCCGGCGTCGGTCCGGTACGGCTCGGTCATGGGCGTGGCTCCTGATCGGCCCGGACGATCCCGGGCGGTGGGGTGGCGGGCGTGGTGGGTCCGCCCACCACACAGCCGTAATGGGCCGAGGCGACGAGGCGGACGTACTTGTCGCGGGCCGAGCCCGGGGCGAGATCGAGCGGTGGCGGCGTCCAGGCGTCGAGCCGGCGCCGGATCTCCTCGTCGGGGAGATCGACCGACAGGGTGCGGTGGCCTGGGTCGATGATGACGGTGTCGCCTTCGTGCACCGCGGCGAGGGGACCGCCCCGGGCCGCCTCGGGGGCGATGTGGCCGATGAGGATCCCGTGGGACACCCCGGAGAACCGGCCGTCGGTGATCAGGGCCACGTCGGCGCCGAGGCCCCGACCTTGGAGCTGGACGGTGAGCATCACCATCTCGGGCATGCCGGGCCCGCCGACGGGGCCGACGTTGCGGACCACCACCACGTCGCCGGCCACGATCCGGTCGGCCCGGATGGCGGCCATGGCCTCGGCCTCGGAGTCGAACACCCGGGCCGGTCCCCGGAACTCCCCCCGCTCCAGGGTCTTGCCGCTGAGTTTCAGCAGGGAGCTCTCGGGGGCCAGATTGCCGGTGAGGACGCTGATGTGATGGTCCGGTTCGGCCAGCGGGGCCGCGACCGGCCGCACCACGTCCTGCCCGTCGAGCCCGGCCAGAGTGGGCGCCTCGGCCAGGTTCTCGGCCACGGTGTGGCCGGTGACGGTGAGCGCGTCGCCGTGGAGCAGGCCGGCGTCGAGGAGTTCCCGCATCACCACCGGCAGCCCACCGACGGCGTGCAGGGCCACCATCGCGTAGGGGCCCTGGGGTTGGAGGTTGGCGATCAGGGGGACCCGCCGACCGATGGTCTCGATGTGCTCGATGGTGAGCGGCACCTGGGCGTCGCGGGCGATGGCCATCAGGTGAAGGTAGAGATTGGTGGAGCCGCCGAGGGCGTAGGCCACGGTGACGGCGTTCTCGAAGGCCGCCATGGTCATGATGTCGCGGGGCCGGATGCCGGCGGTGTGGAGTCGCCGCAGGGCCGCCACCGATGCGCTCACCTGGGCCTTGACGTCGTCGTGGACGTCGCCGGCCGCGTCGATGTCGGCCGGGTACGAGGCGCCGCGCGGCAACATCATGCCCATGGCCTCGGTGATGGAGGCCATGGTGTTGGCGGTGAACATGGCCCCGCAGGTGCCGCTGCCGGGCATGATGGCCCGCTCGATCTGCCCGAGCTCGTCGTCGCTGATTCGTCCCGCGTCGCGGGCGGCGCGGGCCTCGGCGTAATCGAGAATGGTCAGGTTGTTGCCCTTGGCCGCCCAGGGTTCCACATCGACCGCGCCCGGGGACGCCGTTCCGGGGTAGATCACCAGGCCGACGTCGTTGGTCCGGGCCAGCGGCATCATGGCCGCGGCGCCCACCTTGTCGCAGCCGGAGATGACGATCATCGAGTTGGCGTGATGGGCCCGATGACCGATCTCGATGCAGTCCGCGATCACGTCCCGGGAGACGAGGCTGTACCCGGCGTTCGGGGTGCCCTGGGTCAGGGCGTCGGACACCGCCGGTGTCCCCACGATCAGGCCCTGCCCGCCGGCGTCGGCCAGCCCGGCCATGACCAGATCGGCCACCCGCTGGACCCGATTGTTGCAACGGTGGGCGTTGGTGAACGGGCTGGCCACCGTGGTGAGCAGATCGAGGTTGCGGGCCGCGTCCGGGTCGAACCCGGCGGCGCGCAACTCGACCCGGCTGGTGCTCCAGTAGCGGATCTGATCGTCGCTGGTCATCACCGTCGAGTCTGTCGCGCCGGGATGGCTGCCGTCGAGCGGTCACGACCCGACCCCGTTTCGGTCCGGATGGTCTGCTCCAGGTACGGTCGATCGGGTGAGCAGAGGCAACATCATCACCGTCCTGGACCCGGCCGACGAGTTCCCCCACGAGCCGGATCCGGTCCCCAACTACAACGAATCGATGTACCTCAACGGGTTCGACGCCCAGGGTGAGGTCGGCGGCTGGTTCCGGATCGGCAACCGGGTCAACGAGGGCTACGCCGAGATGACCGTGTGCCTCTACCTGCCGCCCGTCGACGGGGTGCGCCGGATCGGGTTCGTCTACGCCAAACCGGAGATCGACAGCAACGACAAGATGGAGGCGGGTGGTCTGTCCATCGAGGTGGTGGAGCCGTTCGAACACCTCCGGGTCCGGTACTCGGGCAAGGTGTGCGTCCTGAGCGACCCCACCGAGATGGCCCAGCCCCGTCAGGCGTTCCGGAACAACCCGTGGGAGCCGTGCACGGTGGAACTCGACTACCGCGGTGTCTCCCCGATGTACGGCGGCAAGCCCCAGTACGAGGATGGCACCGAACCGGACCTCGACGCCGAGAAGTCCTTCGCCAAGGCCCACTACGAGCAGCACTGCGCGGTGACGGGGACGATCACCGTGGGCGACGAGACGATCACCCTCGACGGGTTGGGTCTGCGGGACAAGTCATGGGGTCCGCGGTACTGGCAGGCCATCGAGTGGTACCGGTGGCTGCCGATGACCTTCTCCGACGAGTTCGCCATGATGATCTCGGTGGTGGGCGGGCGGCCCGGCGGCATGGTGCTCGTGGGCGATGAGTACCACCTGATCCGGGACTGCCGGATCGAATCGGAGGTCGACGAGAACGGCTATCAGACGGCCATGCGGGCCACGGTGTCCACCGATCACGACCGGTCCGAGGTCGCCGGCGCGGTCCTCTCCCTGAGCCCGCTCCGGAACCGTCGACGTGATCCCGAGGGCAACGAATTGACGACCCGGATCACCGAGGCCATGACCCGCTACCGGTGCAACGGCCAGGACGGCATCGGGATGAGCGAGTACCTCGACCAGATCGTGGACGGTCGCCCCGTCGGCCCCGACCTGCAGTGAGCGGGCGGGCCGGGTCCGGCTCGCCGGCCGACCGGTCGGCACCGGCCGGTGGCCCCGGGAAGGGCGGCGGCGATGCGGCCGGCCTCGCCGACCGCCTGGCCCTCGAGGCGGCCGGCCCGGACCGGTTCGTCAGCCGCCACCCCACCGAGCGGCCGCGGGTGTTCGGCGGCCTTTTCCTGGGGCAGGCCGCTCGGGCGGCCCAGGCCACCGTCGACGGCCACCGACCCGTCCGGGCGGTCCACGCCTCGTTCCTGACTGCCGGCGTGGCCGGGGCGCCCGTTCACTACACCGTGG
>JBKDZN010000175.1:0-10497 GCA_047971245.1 Acidimicrobiales bacterium | reverse complement strand
GTTGTGCGCAGCGGCTACTTGTAGCGGTACGTGATGCGACCTTTGGTGAGGTCGTAGGGGGTGAGCTCCACCTGCACCCGATCACCCGGAAGAATCCGGATGTAGTGGCGCCGCATCTTGCCCGAGATGTGCCCGAGCACACTGTGCCCGTTCTCGAGCTCGACCCGGAACATGGCGTTGGGGAGCGATTCGGTGACCGTGCCTTCGAGCACGATCGCATCTTCCTTGTGCTTTGGCAGGACGATCCTCCAGATCGAGACTACGGTGGGCCGAAACGGCGGGACCGACCGACCCCAGGGTCGGACACCGGCGGCCCACCTCGGCCTGGCACCTCCCGCCGACAGTGCTACGGTCGAACGGGCGACACCCGGGCAGGAGTGGCACGCCACAGACCCAACGAACCAGGTTAGCGCCAGATCCTGGCGGTCCAACCCGGTCCCCGGGGCAGTACGGCCCGCTATTCAGCGGCCAAGGCCGCGTCCACCGCGGTGAAGAGGCGGTCGCGAACCTGGGTCTCGGTCCCGAGACCGTCCACGACCCGCATCAGCCCCCGGTCGGCGAAGAAGTTGAGCACCGGACGGGTCTGCTTCTCGTACAGGGCGAGCCGCTGGACGATCGCGTCGTCGGTGTCGTCGGCCCGGGCCCGGGCCTTCATGCGGGTCATGACCTCGTCGGTGGGCACCTCGAGATCGACCACGGCGTGCAACGGGTCGGAACCGAGGGCGTCGAGCAGACCTTCGGCCTGCTCGATCGTCCGGGGGAATCCGTCCAGCACGAAACCGGCCGCCTGCACGTCGTCCTCGGCGAGACGGCTGGCGGCCACGGGGATCATGATGTCGTCCCCCACCAGACCGCCGGCATCCATGATCTCACCGGCCCGTTCGCCGAGCTCGGTGCCCGCCGCCCGCTCGGCCCGGAGCATGTCCCCGGTGCTGATGTGGATCACGCCGTAGCGTTCCACCAGATTCTGGCATTGCGTGCCCTTGCCGGCTCCCTGGCGTCCGAAGATCACCAGCCGGATTGGCGTTCCCATCGAGTCGTCCTCCCTCGGTGGCGTGTCTGGCGAGCGGGCCCGTTACTTGAGGAACCCGTCGTAGTTCTTGGCCATCAACTGTGAGTTGATCTGCTTCATGATCTCGAGTGCAACCCCGACCGCGATCAGCACCGACACCCCCGAGAACCCGACCACCGACGCCGAGGTGCCACCGCCACCCAGCAGCCGGGCCAAGGCCGCGGACGGGATGACGGCCACCACGGCCAGGAACAGGGCTCCGGGCAGGGTGATCCGGTTGAGGATCTTGGTCAGGTAACGCTCGGTCTGGGGGCCGGGGCGCACCCCGGGAATGAACCCGCCCGATTTGCGGAGCTCGTCGGCCCGTCGGGCCGGGTCGAACGCGATGGCGTTGTAGAAGTAGGCGAAACCGATGATGAGCAAACCCAGCACCAGGATGTAGCCCAGGTTGTCGGGGCGGAACAGGAAGCTGTTCATAAAGTCCCGGATCTGGTCGCCCCAGTTGGGATTGGCCGGATCGCCGCTGGTGGGCAGGATGTTGATCAGCAACGCCGGCAGCTGCAGCAGCGAGGTGGCGAAGATCACCGGGATCACCCCGGCCTGGTTGACCTTGAGCGGGATGTAGGTGTTGTTCCCGCCGTACTGCTTGCGACCCACCACCCGCTTGGCGAAATGGACCGGGATCCGGCGTTGGCCCTGTTCGACGAACACGATGCCTGCGCACAGGGCGGCGAGCAGGACCAGCGACAGGGCCAGCCACACCGGACCCGACACCGCATTGATGCGGATACCGAGGGTGGGCAGACCACTGATGACCGAGGCAAAGATCAGCAGCGACATCCCGTTGCCGATCCCCCGCTCGGTGACCAACTCCCCCATCCACATCACGATCGCGGTCCCCACGGTCATACACATGACGGCCAGGAAGATCCGGCCCGGCGACCCGTCGGGGAACAGGTTGATCGTGGTGGTCGTCTGGAGGAGCTGCTCGGGGTTGCGGGCCATCATGAACACGATGCCGGTGGCCTGGATGAGGGCCAGGAGCATCGAGATGTATCGGGTCCACTGGGTGATCTTGCGCTGGCCGACCGCCCCCTGCGCCTGCCATTCCTCCAGTTTCGGGACGGCGACGGTCAGGATCTGGATGATGATCGACGCGGTGATGTAGGGCATCACCCCGAGCGAGAACAACGACAGGGCGCTGAGACCGCCACCGCTCAACAGGTTGAGGTAGCCGAACACCCCGCCGGTGGTCTCGTCGGCCTGGGAACGCAGGCTCTCGAGCGCGTCGAGGCTGACCCCGGGGGCCGGGATCTGGACCCCGAGTCGGTACACGGCGATCACGAAGATCGTGAACAGGATCTTGTTCCGAAGTTCCGGGGTCCGGAAGATGTTGGTCAGGGTCGACACGACGGCTCCCTCGGTTGCTGCATGTTCGGGCCCACGGGGTGGGTCACGGACCCGACGGCGGGTTCGGCGCAGCTGCGCCGACGGTCAGCGGTTGGTGTGGGCGTTGCCCTTGGCCGCGGGACGGACCTTGAACGGCAGGTCCAGTTTCTCAGTCCGACCGCCGGCCGCGGTGATCGCGGCCTCGGCCGAAGCCGAGAAAGCATGCGCCCGGACCGTCACCGGCCGGTTCAGCTCGCCCCGGCCCAGCACCTTGACCAGCGAACCCTTGCCCACCAGGCCCTTGCCCAGGAGGGTGTCGGGCGTGACCTCGTCGAGGCCGGATTCGGCGATGGTGTCGAGGTTGATGGCCTGGTACTCGACCCGGAACGGGTTGGTGAACCCTCGCAGCTTCGGGAGCCGCTGCTGGATCGGCAGCTGGCCACCCTCGAAGCCGACGGGCACGGTGTTGCGTGCCTTCTGGCCCTTGGTGCCCCGGCCGGCCGTCTTACCGCCCTTGCCACCGATACCACGGCCGACACGCTTGCGGCGGGTCTTCGACCCTGCGGCCGGTTTCAGATCGTGGAGCTTCATGCCTCTGCGTCCTCCTGGGCGGCGACCCCACCGACCGGGCGCACCTCGACGAGATGCGGGACCCGGGCGATGATGCCGCGGATCTCGGGGCGGTCGGGCAGCACATTGGTGCGGCCGATCCGGCCCAGGCCCAAGGCGCGCAGGCAACCCCGCTGCTTGGGCTTGCTACCGATCGCGGACCGGACCTGGGTTACTTCGAGCTGGTCCGGCATCACCGGTCCTCCGTGCCGTCGGTCGAGGCGAGCGCCATCGACCGCTTCCGTTCGTTGTAGGCCTCGAGCATCCCCTTGGGGGTGAACTCGCTGGCGTCCAAGCCGCGCAGCCGGGCCACCTCGTCGGGCCGCTTCAGGTTGGCCAGGGCGTTGATCGTCGCCCGGGCCACATTGATCTGGTTGGCCGACCCGAGCGACTTGCACAGCACGTCGCTGATGCCGGCCTCTTCCAGCACGGCCCGAGCCGCGCCACCGGCGATCACGCCGGTACCGGGGGCGGCGGGCTTCAACAGGACACGGCCCGCCCCCTGCTCACCGATGATGGGATGGGTCACGGTGCCGCCCGCCATCGGGACCTCGAACATCAGGCGGCGGGCTTCCTCGGTGCCCTTCTGGATGGCCAGGGGCACCTCCTTCGCCTTGCCGTAGCCGAGGCCCACCCGGCCGTTGCCGTCACCGAGCACGACCAGGGCGGTGAAGGCGAACCGGCGGCCACCCTTGACCACCTTGGCCACCCGGTTGATGGTGATGACTCGGGATTCCCGACCGTCACCGCGATCGTTGCGATCGTTGGCCATGTCTCTCTCCTAGAACTCGAGTCCGGCGGCGCGGGCGCCGTCGGCCAGGGCCGCCACTCGCCCGTGGTAGCGATTCCCACCGCGGTCGAACACCACGGCCTTGACTCCGGCGTCGCCGGCCCGCTCGCCGAGCAGCCGGCCGACCGCGTCGGCCGCGGTCTTCGATCCGGTGGAGCCGGCCCCACGGACCGCGCTCTCGTAGGACGACGCCGCGGCCAGGGTGTGACCCCGGGAGTCGTCGATGATCTGGGCACTGATGTGGCGGTTCGAGCGGAACACGGCCAGACGGGGCCGTTCCGTCGTGCCGACCACCTTCTTGCGGACCCGGCGCTGACGGCGACGGCGAGCGGCGTGGGGGTTTGACCTGGCTGACATCACTTGCTCGCCTTCCCGGCCTTGCGGATCACCCGCTCGCCGACGTAGCGGACCCCCTTGCCCTTGTAGGGCTCGGGCTTGCGGTGGGCGCGGATCTCGGCCGCAACCTGACCCACGATCTGCTTGTCGATGCCGACCACGCCGATCTTGGTGGGTTCCGGGACGTCGAAGGTGATGCCGTCGGGGGCATCGACCACGACCGGATGGCTGAAACCCAGGGCGAGTTCCAGCTTGCCCGGGCCCTTGGCGATGGCCCGGTAGCCGACGCCGATGATCTCCAGGTCCTTGCGGAACCCTTCGCTCACCCCGATGACCATGTTGTTGACCAGGGAGCGGGTCAGGCCGTGCAGGGCCCGGCTCTGGCGCTCGTCGTCGGCCCGATCCACGGTGACGGTGCCGTCGTCGACGGCGACGGTGATCCCGGCCGGGACCTCGTGGACCAGCTCACCCTTGGGGCCTTTCACCGTGACCGAGGCGCCGTCGAGCTTCACGTCGACGCCGGACGGCACGGTGATGGGGGACTTACCGATGCGAGACATCGTTCCTCCTACCAGACGTAGCAGAGGACCTCGCCGCCGACCTTGGCCTGGCGGGCCACCCGGTCGGTGATGAGTCCATTGCTGGTCGAGAGCACGGCCACGCCGAGACCGCCCAGAACCCGGGGGATCTGGTCGCTCTTGGTGTAGACCCGGAGACCGGGCTTCGAGATCCGCTTGATCCCGCTGATCACCCGTTCCCGCTCCGGTGAGTACTTCATGTTGATGGTGAGGGTGGCTCCGGGGCGGCCGACATTGTCGACGGCCTGGAACTCGCCGATGTAGCCCTCGGAGTGGAGAACCTCGGCCAGCGCCACCTTCAGTTTCGACGACGGCATGCTCACCTCGTCGTGCATCGCCACATTGGCGTTGCGGATGCGGGTGAGCATGTCGGCGATGGGGTCAGTCATAGACATTTCGGATCACCGTCCCTCTCACCAGCTGGCCTTGGTCACACCCGGCACTTCGCCGGCGTGCGCCATTTCGCGGAAGCAGATCCGGCACAGGTTGAAGCGGCGGTAGACGGCCCGGGGCCGGCCACAGCGCTGGCACCGGGTGTACGCCCGGACCTTGAACTTCGGCGTGCGCCGCTGCTTGTTGATCAGTGCCTTCTTGGCCATTACTGGGCCTGCCCTTCGCGACGGAACGGGAAACCGAAGGCGTCCAGCAGGGCTCGGCCTTCGGCATCGTTGGTTGCCGTGGTGACGATCGTGATGTCCATCCCCCGGGGGGTGTCGACGGTGTCGTAGTCGATCTCGGGGAACATGAGCTGTTCGGCCAGGCCGAAGGTGTAGTTGCCCCGGCCGTCGAAGGCCCGGGGGTTGAGGCCACGGAAGTCACGGATCCGGGGAATCGCCAGCGTTACGAGCCGGTCGAAGAACTCCCACATCCGATCGCCCCGCAGGGTCACCTTGGTGCCGATGGCGTTGCCCTGTCGCAGCTTGAAGCTGGCCAGGGACTTCTTGGCCCGGGTCGGTACCGGTTTCTGACCTGCGATCAGGGTCAGATCGGCCATGGCCGACTCCAGGTTCTTGGAGTTGGTGAGGGCCTCGCCCACACCCATGTTGATGACGATCTTCTCCAGGCGGGGGACCTGCATGATGTTCCCCAGCTCGAGCTGGCCTCGCAGGGCCGACTGGATCTCGTCGAAGTAGCGGGCCTTGAGGCGGGGCCGGGTGTCGGTGGCGGTCATGACGACTCCTCCGGGATCTCGGCGCCGGTGCGGCGGCAGACACGGACCTTGCGGCCGTCGACGACCTTGTAGCCGATACGGGTCGGCTTGCCGTCCGAGGGACTCAGCACGGCCACGTTCGACACGTCGATCGGCATGTCCTTGTTGATGATCCCGCCGGGGTCCTCGGCCGAGCGGGGCTTGGTGTGCCGCTTGGCGGTGTTGACGCCTTCGACGATGACCGTCCCCTTGGCCGGGAACGCCTTGAGCACCCGGCCCTCACGGTCACGGTCCTTGCCGGACAGGACACGTACGGTGTCGCCCTTCCGGATCTTCATCACAACACCTCCGGGGCGAGCGACACGATACGCATGAAGCGCTTGTCCCGCAGTTCCCGGCCCACCGGGCCAAAGATGCGGGTCCCGCGCGGCTGCTGCTGCTCGTTGATCAGCACGGCCGCGTTCTCGTCGAAACGGATGTAGGAACCGTCGGGACGCCGACGCTCCTTCTTGGTGCGGACCACGACGCACTTCACGACGTCGCCCTTCTTCACCGCAGCCCCGGGGATGGCGTCCTTGACGGTGGCCACGAAGATGTCGCCGATCCCGGCGTAACGCCGCCGGGATCCGCCCAGCACCTTGATACACAGCACCTCGCGGGCACCGGAGTTGTCGGCCCCCCGCAGGCGGCTCTCCAGCTGGATCATCGGGCCCGCTCCAGGATCTCGAGCAGCCGCCAACGCTTCTTGGCCGACAGGGGACGGGTCTCGATGATCCGGACCCGGTCACCGACGTTGAGGGTGTTGTCCTCGTCGTGGGCGTAGTACTTCTTGCGCTGCTGAACGGTCTTGTTGTACTGCGGATGGCGGGACCGCCGGGTCACCTCGACCACGGCCGTCTTGTCCATCTTGGTCGACACCACCAGCCCATCCCGGGTCTTCCGGCTGAGGGACCGGTCCGTAGCGGCCGGGCGATCGCCGGCCGGCGGGGCTTCGGTGGCGACGTTCTCGGTCGTCTGGTCGGACATCACGAGTCACCTCGGGTGGTCGATGCGGTGGCCGCCTCCGCGGCGGCGATCTCACGGCTCCGGATCTCGGTCCGGACCCGGGCCACGTGCTTGCGCACCTGGTTCATACGGGCGGTGTTCTCCAACTGGCCGGTGGCCAGCTGGAACCGCAGGTTGAACAGTTCACGCTTGGCGGTGCCCAGTTCCTCGATGAGGCTCTGGTCTGCCAGGTCGGTCAGCTTCTCGTCAGCCATCGAACCCCTCCACTCGTGTGATGATCCGGGCCTTGACCGGCAGCTTCTGGATGGCCCGTCGCAGGGCTTCACGGGCGACGGTGTCATCGGGGTAGGACAGTTCGAACACCACCCGTCCGGGGCGGACCACGGCCACCCAGTGCTCCGGGTTGCCCTTGCCTGAACCCATACGGGTCTCGGCCGGCTTGGCCGTGACGGGCTTGTCGGGGAAAACGTTGATCCACACCTTCCCGCCCCGGCGAACGTGACGGGTCATGGCGATACGGGCGGCCTCGATCTGTCGGGCAGTGATCCACCCCGGTTCGAGCACCTGGATGCCGTAGTCACCGTAGTTGACGGTGGTGGCCCCCTTGGCCTGGCCCCGGGTCCGACCCCGATGGGTCTTGCGGTGCTTCACCTTGCGCGGCATCAACATCGTCAGTCACCGTCCTCGGGACGGAAGTGCAGGGGCTCGGTGGACTTGCCCTTGTTCAGGCTGTCCTCGATCGCCTCCTCCTCGGCCAGGAGTCGTTCGAACTCCGGGTCGGCTTCCTTGATCAGGGGGGCGGCCTCCTCGACCACCACGGTCTCGGTGCCGTCGGGCGCCACCACGTCTGCCACCTCGGTCACCGTCCCGTCGGGAGCGACCGTCTCGGTCACCTCGGCCACGGTCCCGTCCGGGGCGACCATGTCGACCGTCTCGGTCACCGTCCCGTCGGGAGCGACCGTCTCGGCGACCTCGGCCACGGTCCCGTCCGGGGCGACCACGTCGACCACTTCGGCCACCGGGGCCGGAGCGGGCGCCGGGGCCGGGGCCTCGGCGGCCTGGCGGGGCCGGCGGGACGACGACACCACCGGTCGGGGGGCATCGCCGGCGCCGGCGGCCTCACCGACCGCCATCGCGGCCTCCTTGGCCGCCTTGTCGGTGGTGGCCTTGTACGGGAGGATGTCGCCCTTGTAGAGCCACACCTTGACGCCGATGCGCCCGTAGGTCGTGTGGGCCTCGCGCAGGCCGTAGTCGACGTCGGCCCGCAGGGTGTGCAACGGCACCCGGCCCTCGCGGTACCACTCGGTGCGGCCCATCTCGGCGCCGCCGAGACGACCCGACGACTGGATGCGGATGCCCTTGGCCCCGGCCTTGGTGGCGTTCTGCATGGCCCGCTTCATCGCCCGGCGGAAGGCCATCCGGCCGGCGAGCTGATCGGCGACGCCCTGAGCGATCAGGGCGGCGTCGAGTTCGGGCTGCTTGATCTCGATGATGTTCAGCTTGACCCGAGGGTTCCCGGTCAGCTTGGTCAGGCCCTGACGAAGCCGATCGGCCTCGGAGCCCTTCCGTCCGATGACGATGCCGGGACGGGCCGTGTGCACGTCGACCTGGAGACGGTCCCGGGTGCGCTCCACCTCGACCCGGCTGATCGCCGCGTTGGGAAGCTCGGTCATCAGGTAGCGGCGGATGTGGTAGTCCTCCAGGAGGTAATCCCGGTACTCCTGCCGGTCGGCGATCCAGCGCGACTTCCAGTCGGTGATCACACCGAGACGGAAGCCGTACGGGTGGACTTTCTGTCCCATCAGCTGGTCTCCTCGGTCTCGTCGGTTCCTGATTCGACGGTGTCGGCCACCGGATCGGCGGCGGCCTCGTCACTCGGGGCCGGAGCCCCCTCGGCGGCGCTCTCGGCGACCGGGGCCTCGGTGGCCGGAGCCTCGGCGTCAGCGGTGTCCTCCGCCACGGTCTCGGCGGTTGTGGGTTCTTCCACCGCGGGTGCTTCCGGCTGCTCGGCCTGGCGGCTCCGGGCCACCCGGCGGCGACGGTCGGTGTCGGCCGACCGGGCGCTGGTGGCCCCCCGGAGCTCGGCCCGGTTGCGCTGCTCGTCGAGCTCCTCGGTGCTGTAGCGCTGCACCTCGATGGTGATGTGGCAGGTCTGCTTGCGGATCCGGCCGGCCCGGCCCCGGGCCCGGGGCCGGTAACGCCGCAGGCTGGGGCCCTCATCGGCGTAGCAGGCCGAGACGAACAGCTCGTCGACCGGGATCTCCTCGTTGTGGGTGGCGTTGGCCACCGCGGACCGCAGGCCCTTGCCGACGACCTCGGCTGCCCCACGCTCGCTGAACCCGAGAATCTGGCTGGCCTCGATCACATGCTTGCCCCGGATCAGGTCGAGGACGACCCGCACCTTCGAGGCCGACATCCGCACATAGCGGACCTGGGCCCGGCTGCCGGGGCGGGATTCGGTGGTGGTGGCCATCAGCGCCGCCCCGACCGTTCCTGGCCGGCGTGGAACTTGAAGGTCCGCGTCGGCGAGAACTCGCCCAGCTTGTGTCCGACCATCGACTCGGTGATGTACACCGGCTGATGCTTGCGCCCGTCGTGAACGGCGATGGTCAACCCGACCATGTCGGGGATGATGGTGGAGCGGCGGGACCAGGTCTTGATCACCCGCTTGTCCTTGGATTCGTTGATCTCGTCCACCTTCTTGAGCAGATGCTCGTCGACGAACGGACCTTTCTTCAGGCTTCGCGGCATGACTACCTCCGACCGCCACGTTTCCGCCGACGGCGGACGATGAGCTCATCTGACTGCTTGCCCCGCTTGCGGGTGCGGCCCTCGGGCTTGCCCCACGGGGATACCGGGTGACGACCACCCGAGGTCTTGCCCTCGCCACCACCGTGCGGGTGGTCGACGGGGTTCATGGCCACGCCCCGGGTCTGGGGACGGCGGCCCTTCCACCGGCTCCGGCCGGCCTTGCCCACCTTGACCAGCTCCGCCTCGGCGTTGCCGACCTCGCCGACGGTGGCCCGGCAGTCGATCGACACCCGACGCATCTCGGTGCTGGGCAGGCGCAGGGTGGCGTAGACGCCTTCCTTGGCCACCAGCTGCACCGAGGTGCCAGCCGAACGACCGAGCTTGGCGCCGCCACCGGGCTGCAGTTCCACCGCGTGCACGGTGGTACCCACCGGGATGTACCGCAGGGGCAGGGCGTTGCCCGGCCGGATGTCGGCCGAGGCGCCGGACGACACCCGGTCGCCCACCCCGAGTCCACGGGGGGCGATGATGTAGCGCTTCTCGCCGTCGTGGTAGTGGAGCAGGGCGATCCGGCAGTTCCGGTTCGGGTCGTACTCGATGGAGGCCACGGTGGCGGGCACGTCGTCCTTGTGCCGCCGGAAGTCGACCACCCGATAGCGGCGCTTGTGGCCGCCACCCCGGTGCCGTGACGTCTTGCGGCCGTAGCTGTTGCGTCCCCCACTGGAGGACTGCTTGGCCAGCAGCGACTTCTCGGGTGTGCTGGTGGTGATGTCGGAGAAGTCCGAGCTGGTCTGGAAGCGCCGGCCCGGGCTCGTCGGCTTACGTCGTCGAATCGCCATCGTGGTCCTCAGCTGTTGAACAGCTCGATCTCGCCCTC